>CACIYQ010000003.1 GCA_902590915.1 uncultured Pelagibacteraceae bacterium | reverse complement strand
AAGAAAGAAAATTTTAAAAAAGCAGCTTTAATTTATAGTAAGTCAGACTCAGCAAGAGATGGAGGGAATATTGGTTGGATAAGTGCTAATGCGTTAAACAAAAACATACTTGGAGCTATTTCTAAATTAAGAGTAAATGACATTACAGATCCAATATCAGTACCAGGTGGTTTTCTAATTCTCAAATTAGATGATAAAAAATTGATAAAAAATGATTTAGACTTAGATAAAGAGGTTGCGAAACTTATAAAAATTAAAACCAATCAGCAATTAACACAATTTTCCAACATATATTTTAATAAAGTAAAAAAGGAAATTTTAATTAATGAATTTTAAAAGCTCTATTCTAGTATTAGCAGGAGAACCTAACAGTGTATTTCTAGAAATTTTTTTCAAATCAATAAAAAAAATTAAATTTAAAAATCCTTTAATCTTAATTGGATCTCATAAATTAATTCAATTACAGATGAAAAAACTAAATTACAAAAAAAAAATCAAAATATTAGATAAAAAAATTTTAAAAACCTACAATCTTGATAATTCAAGTATCAATCTAATAGATGTAAAATATAAAGCGAATAAAGCTTTTGAAAAAATTTCATCAAAATCAAATATTTATATAAAAAAGTGTTTTGATGTTGCATTTGAAATAATTAGAAAAAATAAAATAAAAAAACTTATAAATGGGCCAATTAGTAAAAAAACTTTTTTAAATAGAAAATTTTTAGGTATTACTGAATATATTTCTAAGGAATATAATTTAGATAATACTGCTATGTTGATTTATAATAAAAATTTATCTGTATGCCCAATTACAACTCATTTACCTATTAAGCTAGTTTCAAAAAAAATTAACAAAAAAAATATCTTAAATAAAGTTTTTTTAATAAATGATTTTTATTTAAATAAATTTGGATTTAAACCAAAAATTGCAATTTTGGGACTGAATCCACATTGTGAGAGCGTTCTCAAGCACAATGAAGATGATAAAATTATTAAACCAGCAATATCATACTTGAAAAGAAAGTATCATGTTTCAGGCCCATATTCAGCCGATACTATATTTTTAAAAAATAATAGAAAAAAATTTGATGTAATTATTGGAATGTATCACGATCAGGTTCTAACCCCGTTAAAAACACTATTTGAGTATGATGCAATTAATATAACACTAGGTTTACCGTTTGATAGAGTATCACCAGATCATGGACCCAACGAAAAAATGGTAGGTAAAAATTCTTCAAATGCGTTAAGTTTGATTAGAGCAATTCAATTTTTAGGAAAACATTGATAAAAGCCAAAAAAAGTTTGGGTCAAAATTTTTTAATTGATAAGTATATTCTTGAAAAAATAGTTAATCTAATTGAAATAAATGAAAAAAATATTCTTGAAATAGGCCCAGGCACTGGAAATTTAACATTTTGTATTTTAAAAAAAAAACCAAAAAAAATAATAGTAATTGAAAAAGATAAAAAACTTGCACAAAATCTTGAACAAAATTTTAGTGATAAAATAAAAGTGATTAATGGTGATGTTCTAGAAATTGACGAAACTTCATTGTTTAAAGAAAAATTTACAGTTTTTGGAAATCTTCCCTACAACATTTCTACCCAAATATTGAGTAAATGGATTGTTAATTTAAAAGATTACTTTTGGTTTGATCATCTTGTTTTAATGTTTCAAAAAGAAGTAGCAGATAGAATTATCTCTAAATTTGATACATCGACATATGGAAGACTCTCAATATTAGCAAATTGGAAACTTAAAATTAATAAAATTTGTGATATAAAGCCTGGTTCTTTTTCTCCAAAACCAAAAGTTGATAGTTCATTATTGTTATTCTCCCCAAAAAATAAAATATTTAAGATCAAAGATCCTAAGAATTTAGAAAAAGTTACAAGAGTGTTTTTTAGTCATAGAAGAAAAATGTTAAAAAAGCCCTTTAATCAGCTTTTCAGTGGTAATCAAAAGATAATAGATAAACTTAATATTAATTTAAATTTAAGGCCCCAAAATTTAGACTTTGAAACCTACTATCAATTAGCAAGTGAATATGAAGATTTAATTAGTTAATGTTTCTATGTGATTTCTAATATATTCTGCATCATAGTCTTTAGAACCATTATTTATTTCTGCATAAATTAAATTTTTAATTTTAGAATAACAATTTTCAATTTTATCATTAATAACCACATAGTCATAGTTTATCCAATGTAAAACATCTCTTCCAAACTGTTTCATTCTTTCTTCTACAATTAATTTATCTTTCATATCTCTGTTTGAAAGTCTTTCAAATAGTATCTCTTTACTTGGTGGCAAAATAAAAAATGAGATTAACTTATAATCTAAATTTTTATTCTTAATTTGATCAGCACCTTGCCAATCAATATCAAATAACACATTTTTACCCTTATTAAGTTTATCAATAACTGGTGTTCTTGTAGTGCCATAGAAATTGTTAAAAACTTTTGCATATTCTAAAAATTCTTCATTTTTAATAAATCTTCTGAATTCTTTTTCATTAACAAAAAAATAATCGTTGTTTGGCTTCTCATTAAGCCTTGGTTGTCTAGTAGTGTGTGATATGGAAATTTCAAAGTTATCTAACTTAGATAACATCTTCACTAATGTAGTCTTACCTGCTCCAGAGGGAGAGGATAAAATTATCATTACCCCATCTTTATCTGAGGGCATTGTTTTGTCTAGTTTGCTTTTCCTTCGATAAACTTAACTGCATCGCCCACAGTTAAAATTTTCTCAGCTTCACTATCTGATATTTCAGATCCAAATTCTTCCTCGAAAGCCATTACTAGTTCAACAGTATCTAAACTATCAGCTCCCAAATCATCTATAAAACTAGATTCCTCAGTGACCTTCGCTTCGTCAATTCCCAAATGATCAGCCACGATTTTTTTTACTTTGCTTGAAACGTCTTCTGACATATTGATCCTTTTTGTTATAAATTCTTAATAGTTTAAAAACATGTTTTGTCAAGCCATATACATGCCTCCATTTACATGTAGGGTTTCTCCATTAATATAGCTTGAACTATTAGAGCACAAAAAAATAACTGCATTTGCAACATCATCAGGATCTCCAAGACGTGCTGAAGGGATTTTTGAAATTATAGCTTCTTTATACTTTTCATCTAATTTATCTGTCATTTTTGTTTTAATAAATCCTGGCGAAATACAATTTATATTTATATTTTTTTTTGCATATTCTATCGCTAAACTCTTTGACATAGCTATAATGCCAGCTTTTGAAGCAGTATAATTAGCTTGGCCTAAATTACCAGTGTGTCCAACAACAGATGTAATATTAACAATCCTTCCTGATTTATTTTTAAGCATTTTTTTTATTGCTGATTTACTCATTAAAAAAGTTGAAGTTAAATTAATATCTATTACTTTTTGCCATTCATCTAAACTCATTCTTATCGCCAAATTATCTTGAGTAACCCCTGCATTATTTATAATGCAATCTAAACTTCCACCAAGTTCTTTTGTTGCATTTTCTACAAATTCTTCAATTTTATCAGTTTTTGAAATATCAAATTTCAATATCTTGATATTTGCAAATTTATTTTTTAATTCATCGAGTTTTTCAATTCTTGTTCCTGAAGCTAAAATATTTGCTTCAGCTTGATTTAATTTTTCAATTATTGCATTTCCAATACCCCCCGAAGCACCAGTAACAATAATATTTTTACCTTTTAAATCTCTCATATTTTTAAATTTTTAATATCGGTGAGTACATTTATAGTGTCAATTTTAACACCTCTGTTAATTCTTTTAATTAAACCTGATAGAACTTTTCCTGGTCCAATTTCTATAAAGTGGTCTACATCATTTTCTATCATATTGATAACGCTTTCTCTCCATCTAACTCTATTCTCTATTTGTTTTATCAATAGGTTTTTTAATTCATGTAGACCTTTGATTTCATGAGCTGTAACGTTCGAAATCAATTTATTTTGTCCATTTTTAAAGTCAATTTTTTTTAACTGATCTGTCATTATTTTGGTAGCACTGCTCATCAATTCACAGTGAAAAGGTGCACTAACAGGTAGTTTAATATTTTTTATCGAATTTTCTTTTAAAATTTGAATTAACTTTTCTAAATCTTGTATTTTTCCACTTAAAACCATTTGACCATCGGAATTATCATTTGCAATTTGAGCATTAAATAATTTTTTATTATCTAACAAAATTTTTTCGATTATATCAACTGTTGAGCCCAATACCGCAACCATACCTCCTTTCCCATTGGGAACTGAATTTTGCATAGCCTCTCCTCTAACTCTTAAAATTTTTAAAGTATCTGAGAAATCTAAATATCCAGCACATGACAAAGCTGTATATTCGCCTAAAGAATGTCCTGCAAAATATTTTGCTTTATTTAAATCTATATTAAATTCTTTCTTAGCTACATTAAATATTGAATAACTAACTAAAAATATTGCTGGTTGAGTGTTAATTGTAAGATCCAACTCTTCTTTTGGACCTTTTAAAATTAAATTAGAGATAGGAAAATTTAATGTATCATCTGCTTGATTAAACAAGTTTTTTACCAATTCATATTTTTCATATAACTCCTTTCCCATTCCTACCATTTGGGAACCTTGACCAGGAAATATTACTGAAAACATATAAAAAAAACTAATTAATTTGCCTTTTTAACTATTGTAATTGAACTTCTATAATAGTATATCCTCATTTTTTATTAAAGAACTTAAATGAATTTATACGAACATACTATAATAGCCAGGCAGGATACTTCACCAAGTGAATTAAAGCAATTAATAGAAAAATATTCTAAAATTATTGAAAAAAATGATGGAGAAGTTGTAAAGACTGAAAACTGGGGTCTCTTAAACCTATCTTATTTAATAAAAAAAAATAGAAAAGGTAGTTATATTCATTTTAAAATCAAAGGTAATGGAAAAGTTATTGATGAGTTAGAAAAGAATGTGTCAATTGATAAAAAATTATTGAGATATTTAACAGTAAGAGTAAAAAAATTTGATTTAGAAACAGTCTACTTTGGTAAAAAGGAAGAAACAGAAAAAAAAGAAAGTGTTAAAAACTAATGCCTAAAAGACAAAGTGGAAATAAAAGAGGAAAACAAAGCAATTTTGCAAAATTGAGTATTTTTCAACCCAATAAATATAAATTTAAAAAAACCTGCCCTCTTTCTACCAAGAGTTCTCCGCAGGTTGACTATAAAAATATTAAGTTATTAAGAAAATATATCTCAGAAAATGGAAAAATTTCACCATCAAGAATAACTAATGTTTCTCAAAAAAAACAAAGAGAATTATCGTTATCAATTAAGAGAGCTAGAAATTTAGCTTTAATATAAATGAAAGTTATCTTACTAGAAAATGTCAAAAGAATTGGTTCTATCGGTGAAGTGATAGATGTTAAAAGAGGATTTGCTAGAAACTATCTTATTGCAAACAAAAAAGCACTTTATGCTTCAAGAGAAAATATAAAAGAAGTTGAAAAAATTAAATCTGATTTATCTAAAAAAGATAATGAGAAGAAAAAAGAGGCTAGTAAAATAGCGGAGCAAATTAACGGAAAAGAATTTTTAGTTAAAAAGTTATGTACTGAAAACAAAGAATTATATGGTTCTGTTAAACCAACAGAAATCGCCAAACTAATACATGAGGAAAATAAGATTGAAATCAAGCCATCTATGATACAACCTATTGAAGAGATTAAAGCTTTAGGAAAATTTAAGGTAAAAATTTCTTTACACTCAGAAGTTGATGCAAAAGTTACCATTAATGTTTCTTCTGCGGAGATAATTCAATAATTATACATTTTTTTCCCCAGCGATAATTAATAATTTTATAAATAAAATTTTTATGTAAGTTATTTATTATGGAAAATAATTTAAGCTTAGTAAAAAACCAATTCAAAGAATTGCCAAACAACATCGAAGCTGAACAAGCTGTAATTGGATCTATTCTTGTGAGTAATGATATATTTGATGAAATAAATACTTTAATCTCCAGTATCAATTTTTATGATCCTATGCACCAAAAGATTTTTGAAGCAATCGAAAGTCTGATTTATAAAGGAATGCTAGCAAATCCTATTACATTAAAGAATTATTTTGAAGACGAAAAAGATGATTTAAATGTTCCAGAGTACTTAGTTAAGATAACTAAATTTTCTACATCTGTAAGACAGGCTGTGGAATATTCTAAAATCATCTACGATATGTTTGTTAGAAGAGAATTAATAAAGATTTCTGAACAAACTATCGATAGCGCTAAATTAAATGATCTTGATACAAATGGGCAAACAATTATAGAAAATTCAGAGAGATTATTATTTGATTTGGCAGAAAAAGGTTCTTTTAACTCTTCTTTAGTAAAGTTTGATGAAGCAATGAGACAAACTATTGAAATGGCATCTGCTGCTTATAAAAATGAAGAAGGAATTGTTGGAGTGCCAACTGGTCTTAAAGACTTGGACGATAAATTAGGAGGATTACATCAATCTGATTTAATAATTATAGCCGGACGACCTTCAATGGGTAAAACATCACTTGCAACGAATATTGCATTTAATGCAGCACAAAAATTACAAGACAGTGGAAAAAAATCATCTATTGCATTCTTTTCACTAGAGATGTCGTCTGAACAACTTTCAACTAGAATAATTTCAGAACAAGCAAGAATTAGTTCAAATGATATAAGACGAGGAAGAATTTCAGATGATCAGTTTGATAAATTTTTAGAGACTTCAAAAAATATTTCTGAACTCCCCCTATACATTGATGAAACACCAGCAATTACAATTGCTGCCTTGAGTAATAGAGCTAGACGTATAAAAAGATTGTTTGGTCTAGACATGATTGTAGTTGATTATATTCAACTAATGAGAGGTACTACGTTTAACAAAGACGGAAGAGTACAAGAAATTTCACAAATTACTCAAGGTTTAAAAGCAATTGCCAAAGAACTTTCTGTTCCAGTAGTAGCTCTATCCCAATTATCTAGACAGGTTGAGCAAAGAGACGACAACAAACCACTTTTATCAGATTTAAGAGAATCAGGTTCAATTGAGCAAGATGCTGATGTTGTTATGTTTGTTTACAGAGAAGCATATTATTTACAAAGAAAAGAGCCAAGGGTAGCTACAGTTGAACATGCTGAATGGCAAGCAAAAATGAATGAAGTTGCACATCTTGCTCAACTTATTATTGGGAAACAAAGACACGGTCCAATAGGTAACGTAACTCTTGAATTTGAAGAAAGATTTACAAAATTTAAAGATACTCAAACTAATTAATTTCCAATATAAATGAGCTCATGTTGGCTCATATGTATCAAAACATTGTTTTAAAAAATCCTAAATCAATACTTATATTACTAATAATCACCATCTTAAGTTTTGGTTATTATACAAAAGATTTTAGATTGGATGCATCTTCAGAGACGTTATTGATTGATGGTGATCCAGATCTAGCTTATCTCAAAGAAGTTTCTGAAAGATACGGATCTAGAGAGTTTCTAATCCTTACTTATACACCTAATGAGGGGATGGTAACTGATACATCACTTAATAATTTACTAAGTTTAAAATATAAAATTCAAAGTTTGAATTGGGTTCATAGTGTTGTAACTCTTCTAGACATACCATTGTTAAGTAATTCGGATGCCCCACTTCAAGAAAGATTAGAAAGTTTTAAAACTTTAAAAGATGAAGAAGTTGACAAAGATAGAGGATTTAAAGAAATTCTTAATAGTCCTGTATTTAGAAACTTTGTCATTAGTGAAGATGGTAAAACTAGTGGTATAATTGTTTATATCAAACAATCTCAAATACTTGAAAACATTGAAAGTAAATCTAAAGAACAAATTGAAAATTATAAAGATCAAATAAAAAAACAAAATCATCAAAATATACTAGAGATTAGACAAGTCATCCAGAGCTATGGTGATGTAGGTAAGATTTATTTAGGTGGTATCCCAATGATTGCTGATGACATGATGACTTTTATTAAAAGTGACATTGTGGTTTTTGGTATAGGTGTTTTATTATTTATTGTTGCAACCCTATGGTTTGTCTTTAGAAAACTTATCTGGATAATAGTCCCAATTAGTAGTTGTGTAGTTTCAGTCGTGATAATGACTGGGTTACTTGGACTACTGGGATGGAAAGTCACTGTTATTTCATCAAATTTCATTGCTTTGATGTTGATTTTAACAATGGCAATGAACATTCACATTAGCACGAGATTTTTACAGCTTAAAAAAGATTACCCTTCTAAAAATTCTTTAGAAATTATTTCTTTAACCACCAGAAAAATGTTTTGGCCAATTTTTTACACTGTATTGACCACTATTTTAGCATTTTTGTCTTTAATCTTTAGTGAAATCAAACCTATTATTGATTTTGGATGGATGATGACTTTTGGTCTGATTACTTCATTTATAATTACATTCACTTTACTCCCAACTTTTTTAAGTTTCGCTCCTTCAGATAATATTTCACTTAAAAAAGAACAAAATTCTAAATTCACCACTTTTCTAGGATCACTTTCTATAAGTAAAAAAAATTTAATTTTTTCAGTAACAGGTATTGTGATTATTTTAAGTGTTGTTGGTATTAGTAAGCTAGAAGTTGAAAACAGCTTTATAAATTATTTTAACAAAAATACTGAAATCTATAAAGGCATGAAACTTATAGATGAAGAGCTTGGAGGTACGACACCATTAGAAGTAATTCTTAAATTTCCTAAGAAAGATAAAGAAAAAAAATCAACTGAAGATGACGAGTTTGAGGACTGGGGTGATGAAAATGATAAGAATGATGACAAATATTGGTTTACTAAAGATAAAATTGATAAAATTGCATCTGTTCATAATTACTTAGATAGTCTTCCTGAAATTGGAAAAGTTTTGTCTTTTTCATCAATTATTGATGTGGCAACCCAATTAAATAACAATAAACCCTTAGGTACTTTAGAAATGGGTGTGCTTTATTCCAAGATACCTGAAAGCATTAAAACAGAAATTATTGATCCGTATCTTTCAATAGAAAATGATGAAGCAAGGATTAGTTTAAGAATAATAGACTCTCAAGAAAATTTAAGAAGGAATGATTTGATTAATAAAATAAATTTTGATCTTAAAGATAAGATTGGTCTAGAAGAAAGCGAATATCAACTTGCTGGAGTATTAATTTTATTTAATAATTTATTACAGAGCTTATTTAAATCACAAATACTTACTTTAGGATTGGTAATGATTGGGATTTTTATAATGTTTTTAATTCTATTTAGAAATATTAAATTATCTTTAATAGGAGTGGTACCAAATTTTATTGCAGCATTTTTCATACTTGGAATTATAGGTTTACTAGAAATACCTTTAGATATGATGACTATTACCATCGCTGCAATCACTATTGGTATAGCCGTAGACAATAGTATCCATTATATTTATCGATTTAAAGAGGAATTCAATAAGATTAAAGATTATAACAAAACATTACAATTCTGTCATTCAACAGTAGGAGTTGCAATTTTAAATACTTCAATCACAATTGTTTTTGGATTTTCAATTTTAGTTTTGTCTAAATTTATCCCCACAATTTATTTTGGCATGTTCACTGGTTTAGCAATGTTATTAGCTATGATCTCGGTATTAACTTTACTGCCTGCTTTAATCTTGATTATCAAACCCTTTGGTAAATCAGCTTAATGTTAGAGACTTTGGCAGATTTTTACAAAGCAACCTCCATTGTAGATTTAATTTATTTAGTCATCACTATCTGGTCTTTGATCAGCTGTTATAAAAAAGGTTTTATATTAAGTATCCTATCTATAGCAAAGTGGCTTTTGGCCTATGTGATAACTTTAATTCTATTTCCTAGAGTTAAACCATATGTAAAAGATATTATTGATAATGAATATGTATTGGACGTTGGTCTTGGCATAGCAATTTTTATTGTGGTTATTTTTTTAGTATTGTTGGTTAATAAAGGTATTAGTAAAGCTGTTAGATACACTGGTATAGGTGGACTAGATACAACATTTGGATTCTTTTTTGGCTTTATAAAAGCTTATGTAATTTCTGTTTGTATTTTTTCAGGTATTCATATCGTTTATAATTACGATAAATGGCCAATAAATATAGACAAATCATACGCCTTTCCATATTTAGAAAAAGGTAGTAATTATCTGATTAAAGAATTTCCTAATGAAAAAACATATCAAGAATCTAGAGAAAAAATTGAAGAACTTTGATCCAAAATTAAAAGAAGAATGTGGGGTATTTGGTATTAGTAATGCAAAAGACGCCTCTGCTCTAACTGCACTTGGATTACATGCTTTACAACATCGAGGACAAGAAGGTTGTGGAATTGTAAGTTTTGATGGTGAAAAATATTATTCTGAAAAGCGATTTGGTTTAGTTGGAGACAACTTTAATAAAGAAAAAGTTTTAAATAATTTAAAAGGTAATTACGCCATAGGTCACAATCGATATAGTACAACTGGTAATAATACTTTACGAAATATCCAGCCTTTTTTTGCTGATACTAATGCAGGAGGAATTGGAGTTTCACATAATGGAAATTTAACCAATTCAATTTCTTTAAGAAAAAAACTAGTAGAGGAAGGAGCTATTTTTTACACCACTTCAGATACTGAAACTATTGTACAATTGATTGCAAAATCAAAGAGATCAAAAACTATTGATAAAGTAATTGATGCAATTTTTCAAATACAAGGTGGATATGCTTTAGTAATGCTTACTCAAAACTCTCTTATTGGTGTTAGAGATCCATATGGCATTAGACCTTTGTTAATTGGTAAATTGGGAAGTAGTTATGTACTAGCTTCAGAAACCTGTGCATTAGATATTATTGGTGCAAACTTTGTTAGAGAAGTTGAAAATGGCGAAATTGTTTTAATTGAAAATAATCAACTGACTAGTATCAAACCTTTTCCTCCTAAAAAAGTAAGACCATGTGTTTTTGAATATATCTACTTTGCAAGACCTGACAGTTTATTAGATAATAAAACTGCATATGAACATCGAAAAAATTTAGGAAAAGAACTTGCGAAAGAAAACGATATCGATGCTGATATCGTAGTACCTGTTCCAGACTCTGGTAATGCAGCAGCACTAGGATTTTCTCAAAAACATAAAATGAATTTTGAACATGGTTTAATAAGAAACCATTACGTAGGTCGAACTTTTATTGAACCAAGCCAAAAAATTAGAAGTTTGGGTGTTAAGCTTAAATTAAATGCAAACCAAACTACTATTAAAAATAAAAAAATAATTTTAATTGATGACTCGCTTGTTAGAGGAACTACTTCCCATAAAATAGTAAAAATGTTATATGATGCTGGCGCAAAGGAAGTTCATGTTAGAATAGCTTGTCCTGAAATTAGATATCCTGATTTTTATGGTGTGGATACTCCAACTAAAAAAGAACTATTAGCTGCAAATAAAACGAATGATGAAATTTGTGAGTATATTGGTGCTAAATCATTAAAATTTTTGTCTATTGATGGTTTGTATAGAGCTATTGGTTTTGATAAGCGAAATGACACCTACCCTCAATTAACAGATCATTATTTTACAGGAGATTATCCTGTTAAACCAGTTGATGAGCTAGGTGATAGTAAAATAACCCAATTATCTTTGTTAAGCACTGCTTCGAACAACTAGTAAGATAAAAACAGTTCTTTAAAAAAAAATAAAAGATACTATCTAAAGAAACATGATTGATAACAAAGAAAAAATAATTGAGTATTTTAAATCTGGAGTGAAACAGACTAAAGATTTTAAAATTGGAATTGAGCATGAAAAATTTCTATTTAATAAAAAAAATAATAAACGGGTGGATTATTTTAAAATTAAAGAAATGTTCAATGCATTATTGGAGTTTGGATGGGACCCAGTTTTTGAAAAAGATAATATAATTGCACTTAACAAGGGTGGAAAAAATATAACTCTCGAGCCCGGTAATCAAATTGAATTATCAGGAGATAAACTTAACCATATACATGAGGCTTGTTCAGAGTCTCAAGATTATTTATTTGAATTAAAGCAAGTTACAAAAAAATTAGATATTGAAATTGTTAGTGCCGGTTTTGATCCTATTTCAAAATTAGAGGAGATTTCTAATAATCCTAAGCAGAGATACAAATTGATGACCCAAGATATGCCCTTTGGTGGTGAATTAAGTTTAGATATGATGTATCGAACTTGCGGAACACAATTAAATATTGATTACAATTCAGAGGAGGATTTTGTAAAAAAATTTAAAGTTATAAATTCAATTGTACCAATTTCTATTGCTTTATTTGCTAATTCCTCGATAGTTGAAAAGAAAAATAGTAATTATTTATCATACCGATCAAAAGTTTGGCAAAATACTTCTAGAGGTGGACTTCCAAAATTGTTTTTTGAAAATTTAAATTTTGAAAAATATGCAGAATTTACAATGAATTTTCCTATTTTATTTATTCAAGATAAAGATGAATATATTTCTGGGAGAAAATATATTTTTAGAGATTTTATGGAGAGTAAAATTGAAGAGATTGGTAACCGATTACCTGCAGAAAGTGATCTTACAACACATTTAAGTACAATCTTTACAGAGAACAGGTTAAAAAAATATATTGAGCTTAGATCTATGGATACTTGTGGTTGGGATTGCTTATGTGCTGGACCCGCTTTTAATATTGGGATTCTTTATGGTAATCTTGATGAAGTTTATGATGTTGTCTCTAGGTGGGAAACGGATAAGATTATTAATGCCTACCTAGAAGCACCTAAAAAAGGTTTTAATACTCAATTAATGGGAAAAGATCTTCTTTATTGGTCTTCAACCTTATTAGATTTATCAAAAAAAGGTTTAGAAAATAGAGATATTTTAAGCAAAAAAGGAAGTAACGAAACCATTTTTTTAAATCATTTACAAAAAGTAATTGATAACAAGACAACAAACGCAGATCATATGATTAGTAGATTTTCAGAAAATGAAAATTTAGACGAATTATATGACAAATAAAATTGTTGCTATTCAAGGTAACCATCCTTCAAAATTAAATCCAGTTTCAGATACAAGTATTTTTTTAGCTAATGAGGCTCAAAATAAAAATTATAAAATATTCTATTATGAGCCAAAAGACCTTTCAATTATCAATTCAAAAGTAATTGCAACAGGTTTTTTTGTAAAATTTAATTATACTCAAAATAAATTTTTTAAAATATTAAAAAAATGTAGTTTAGAACTCACTAAATCAAAATTTATACTTATACGACAAGATCCGCCCTTTAATCTTGAATATATTTCAACGACTTACATTTTGGATACTATTAAACATAAAGTAAAAATTTTAAATAACCCTACCTCTATAAGAAATGTTTCAGAAAAGTTGTATTCAGCAAAATATCAAAAATATATGCCAGATACCATTTTTAGTAGAAATATTAATGAAATAAAAAAATTTTTTAAAAAGAACAAAAAGGTTATTTTAAAACCAATCCACAGTTACAGTGGGAACGATATACATTTATTAAAAAAATTTAATTCAAAATTAATCAATAGTTTCATCAAAAAACATGATCACATTATGTTGCAAAAATTTTTACCTAAAATTAGTAAAGGAGATAAAAGAGTTTTTATAATCAATGGTAAAGTTTGTGGAGCAATCTCTAGAATTCCAAAGAAAGGATCAATTTTAAGTAATATGAGTAAAGGTGCAAAGCCTGTTAATATTAAACTGAGCTTAAATGAAAATAAGATATCAAGATTGATTGCTAAGGATTTAAAAAAAGATAATATTTTTTTTGCAGGAATAGATTTTATTGATCAAAAACTTAATGGAGATATTAATGTAACCTCCCCGACTGGACTTAAAACCCTTTTCGATTTATCAGGCATAAATCTTGCTAAAATTTTTTGGAAAGAACTTAAAGCGTGAAAACTTTAAATGAGCAGCAAAAAGGCTCTTTGCTAGCCTTTGTTGCGGTGATGTTTATTACGCCTGATAGTTTATTTATAAGATTAGCAAGTGTTGATACCTGGAGTTTAGTTTTTTATCGAGGAATAATTCCTTTTTTTACTGTGTTGATCGGAATGTTACTTATCTACAAAGCAAATTTCTTCAAAATGCTTTTCACGAGTGGGCGTCATGGAATAATTTATATAATAACTTTTTCCATAACCAATATTGCTTTTGTTGTTTCTATTCAGAATACAAATGTAGCCAATACATTGGTTATGATTGCTATGGCGCCTATGCTTTCAGCAATTTTAGGGGCAATATTTTTAAAAGAGATGCCAGATAGTAAAACCTGGATAGCAATCGCAGTAACTTTTTTTGCTGCGATATATATATTTTACGACTCCTTACAATTAGGGAATATTTTTGGAGATTTATTGGGCCTCGTTTGTGCCTTAGGATTGGCAGTTGGAGCCGTTACGATTAGATCTGCAAAAACAAAAAACCTAGTTCCTGCTGCTGTAGTCGGTAAGCTGTTGGTTGCAGTATTTGCCATTTTCTTTATTGAAACTTATGCCTTAGTTGGGAGAGACCTATTAATTGTTCCTTTAATGTGTGTAATGTGTGTTGCGATACCTTTTGTTTTAGTCACTATTGCACCAAGATTTATACCTGCAGAAGAGGTGAACTTATTCTTTTTACTAGAGACAATCATCGGGCCAATTTGGGTCTGGATGGTCATTAAAGAACAACCAAGTCCAGAAACAATTCAAGGAGGTATTGTCATCATTTTGACGATAGCTATTCACTCTTTTCTTAAACTAAAAAAATCATAGCCCTATTACAATTAACTTGATTTGGCCACAAATCAGAAATAGATAGCGATTCACGTGAACAAGGTATTAAAAAATTCGTGGGCTTTATTTTTAGGTATGGGAGCAATTATGCTCGCCTATGGTTTTCAAGGATCACTTTTAGGAGTTCGGGCAGTAAAAGAAGAGTTTAGTTTAACTGCAACCGGATTTATGATGTCTGGTTATTTTGTTGGATATTTTATAGGAGCAACGACTATTCCTAAATTAATATCAAGGGTTGGTCATATAAGAATCTTTGCAGTTTTTGCATCAATTGCATCTTTAGTCATTTTAATTCATGCTGTTTTCATTAGTCCATTTATTTGGTTCCTATTGAGAGTACTTACAGGTATCAGTATGGTCTCTATTTATACTGTTGCTGAAAGTTGGTTAAACGATAGAGCAAGTAATAAAAATAGAGGAAGTGTCTTATCAATCTATATGGTGATTTTGTATGGTTCAATGGGTATAGGAATGTTTTTTTTAAACTTTAGTAATCCAATAAGTTTTGAACCTTTTATATTAATATCAATTATAACATCAGGTGCACTAATTCCAATTTTACTTACCAAAAGAAAACCTCCAACATTTAAAAAAATAGAAACAATGTCTATTCAAGAGGTTTATATTTCATCTCCTTTTGGAATGGTAAGTGCATTTCTTTATGGAACAATTCAATCTGCATTATTCACATTGCTGGCTGTATACGCTGCAGGAATGAATTTTTCTATTTTTCATATTTCATTAGTTACATTCTTGTTAGCAATTTCTGGCGCAGTTTCACAGTGGCCAATAGGAAAAGTATCAGACATGTATGATAGAAGAAAAGTAATTATTGTTGTGAGTTTTGCTGCAGCCTTTTTTGCATTATGTGCAATTTTTTCTTCTGCGCAAATGTATTTACCTGAAGGACTGGGAACAAGTAAATTTTGGTTTTATATTTTTTTAATTTTATTTGCTTTTTGTAGTTTACCAATGTTCTCATTGATCCTTGCTCACACAAATGATTTTATTCCTAAAGAAAAATTTGTTGCAGCTGGTGCAAGTTTACAATTTATTTTTGGTTTAGGTGCGATTGGTGGTCCATTTTTGTGCTCAATTTTTATGGACATAGCCGGTCTTAATGGTTATTTTGTTTTTCTAATGTTTTTTCATATTTTAATTGGAGTTTATGGTGTTTATAGATCTAGAGTTAGACCAGCAGTTGAAAATCCAGACTCTCAATTTATTGCAATGCCTCAGTCAATTACGCCTGCAGGTATTGAATTAAGCCCAACTACAGAGCCAATTGATGAACCAACAAAATTAGCATCTGAATCTGCTGTTGAAGAAATTAAAGCTTCTGATCAACAATCTAACTAAGTTTAATAATCAGCGTCGTTTTGTAAAGTGAACTATGTTGGCTTTATTGTTATTTTGATAAAGTAATCTTATGAATAATAACGATATTCAGAACTTATTTGAGAAAACACGAAATCAATCAATTAAAATTGTTGAAAATTTGAGTCCGGAGGACATGAATATCCAGTCAATGGAAGATGCGTCACCTATTAAATGGCATCTTGCTCACACTACTTGGTTTTTTGAAAAATTCGTTTTAAGCAAAATAAAGTCTAATTATAAATATTTTAATGAGGATTATAATTATTTATTTAATTCCTATTACGTAAAAGCAGGTCCAAGATACACAAGATCACTTCGAAACATAATTTCACGCCCTGGAATTGAAGAGGTTCTAGAATATAGGCAAACTATAAACCATAGAATTACAGAGTTATGTCAATCAAGTAACTCCAATTTAGATATGATTGAAGTAGGCTGTCACCATGAAATGCAACATCAAGAATTAATGTTAACAGATCTACAGCATGGTTTAAGCTTCAACCCTACTAGTCCCAAGTACGATCCAACTAAAAAAGATATTGCAAGTGAAAATATTAAACAAGAATGGGTTGGTTTTGAAAAAGCTATTAAAAGTATAGGTACAGATGATGAAAATTTCTCTTTCGATTGTGAGCGACCTAAACATGAAGTTTTAATATTACCTTTTGAAATATCAAACAAGTTAGTTACAAATGGTGAATGGATCGAGTTTATTGATAATGATGGTTATAATAAAAGTGAATATTGGTTGTCCGATGGATTTTCAAAATGCCAGCAGGAAAATTGGCAGTCCCCTCTTTATTGGAAAAAAAAAGAAGGTAAATGGTTTAACTTCACCTTAAATGGAAATAAAGAAATAGATCTCAATGCGCCTGTAAGTAATATTAGCTACTTTGAAGCTGACGCTTTTGCAAGATGGAACAATAAACGACTTCCAACAGAATTTGAATGGGAGGTTGCTTCCAATGATCATATTCAAGGGAATTTTTTAGAAAACAAAATATATCAGCCATATTCAAAAAAAAATGGTGCAGATTTAAATCAACATTGGGGACACGTATGGGAGTGGACTTCTTCAAACTTCTCTCCTTATCCAGGGTTTAAATATCACAATGATGATATCAGCGAATACAATGGTAAATTTATGATCAACCAGATGGTATTAAAAGGAGGCTCTTGCCTTACACCTAAAGATCAAATGAGAAAATCATATCGTAATTTCTTTTATCCTCATCAAAGATGGCAAATGTCTGGACTAAGACTTGCTAAATGAGAGAATTTTTGTATGACTAGAACAAAAAATTAAACTTTTTTTCAGATAAATCAATCATTACATGTCAAAACGCGCTGTTACTAAAAAAAAATAAAACTATAAGAACAACCTAAATGTCTAAATCTAATACTTATTTAAATTCTAAACTAACTGATGCTACGGATATTAGTAAACCATGGGATAAGGATAATCAGGCCTGGTGGGACTGGTATGTTAGTCTCGCAGATAATGATGTTAAAGAAAATGAAATTATTAATACTGATCCTTTACCAGATATTACAATACCGAGTGATGATGAAGTTATCTCAGAATTAGCTAAGCCCTACCATTTAACTAATGATCAAATTGATTTTTTTAAAAAAAATGGTTTTATTAAACTTAAAAAAGTTTTTTCACCTGGGGCCGTGCTAAAACTTAGATCTGAGTTAATTAGTTTATTAAAAGAAGAATTTAAGGTTGATCCAGATAAAGGAGCACATGCCCGTTTCCTTAGTCTTGAAATGATTTGGCCTGACAACGCACTGCTGCGTGCTTATGTATTATCACCTCGTCTAGGGCAAATTTCAGCAGATCTTCTTGGGGTATCAGCTGTTAGACTTTATCATGACAATGTATTAGCTAAACAAGCAGGTTGTGGTCGTACCCCGTGGCACTTCGACGATCATCATTTTCCTCTAGATACCAATGACGTAGTTACTGCTTGGGCGCCTGCACAGCCAGTTCCTCTTGAGATGGGACCGCTTTCTTTCGCTTATCCGCTCGATGTACACAAATTAGTCAATGCAGTTACGTTTGAAAAGACTGGTACTGGATATGACCGTGGGGTCACAGATGTTTTTTCAAAAAACAATGTAACTGTGAATGAAACCCCATTTGAACTGGGTGAAGTTAGTTTTCATCATAATTTAAATTTTCATACCGCTTCACGCAACCGAACTAATCGTAGTCGAGTGGCTCTTGCCAATACTTATTATCGTGATGGAGCGAGAATAGTTAATTCACCTACAATGGTTTCTGGTGACTGGCAGAAATTTGTACCAAATGTCAAACCAGGAGACTTGGCTGCTAGTCCACTAAATCCGATTTGTTGGCCAGTAAAAGATAAATCATGAAAAACATAAATAATCAAAATGGATTAAATTCGATCTGGACTAAAAGTCTTGCTCGTAATCTTCATCCTAATGGTAATGCTTTAGTTGATCATTTAAAAACAATCCATCAAGAAAATACTGGATTTACTGAAGCATGTGCAAGTTCTTGTCGTGATGAAGCTGGACGTAATAGTTATGAATGGCTAAGTGAAGTTGTGCCTGATAACGCGAGTTTGAGTGTATTAGATCTTGCTTGCGGGTCAGGGCCGTTATTAAAAATTTTATTTGATCGTAATAAAAATTTAAATTTAAAAGGTATAGACATGTGTCCTGAAGAATTAGTATTAGCTAAGACTCGTCTTAAAAATAGTAGAGTTAATCTTATCGAGTCAAAAGCACAAAATTTGACAGCAATCAATGATAACTCTATAGACATTGTGTTATGTCATTGGGCTTTGACATTAATGGACCCGATATTTCCTGTTTTAGAGGAAGTCAAACGAGTTTTAACTTCTGAGGGACAATTTGCAGCATTAGTTGATGGACCAATGAATTTAGCATCTGGTTATGCAGAGGTACATGATTTAATTTATAGTTATGTTCAAGAAGAAATACCTAGTTATGGAGCAATTGATTTAGGTGATCCAAGGATACGAGGAACTGAAAGTCTAAGTAATCTTGCACGTAAAGCTTTTCCACAAGCAAATGTCACTATCGAAACAAATGTTGTATCTATGGAAGGACCAGTTACTAAAGTAGCTGAAATTGCTTCAGGATTTTTTTACGCAGCATTTATCTTAAAAACAGAAAAAAGAAAATTAATGATTAAAAATCTATCTAACATGCTCGCAATATCCAAAGTGAGCACAGACAATGAAAGACAAGGGCGATTTTCAATGCCAATTAGTCGTCTTTTAGTTAGGCAAAGTATAAAATGAAATCATTTTTACAAGAAGTAAGTATCGGTTTGAGTAAAAAAAATAAGGAGTTGAGTTCTAAATGGTTTTATGACTTTCGTGGATCAAAACTTTTTGAACAAATTACCAAGCTAAAAACATATTACCCAACAAGAACTGAAAGAAAAATTTTAAAAGATAATAAAATTGAAATTGCTAATAAAATAGGTAAGCGAGCAGTTTTAATTGAACCCGGTGCCGGGGACTTCAAGAAAATAGCTATTTTTCTCAATAGTTTAGATAAGCCCAAAAAATATATACCTTTAGATATTTCAGAAGATTATATAAACAAGATATCTCAAAGTTTTAAAAAAAAATTCCCAAAAATAGCTATCACTCCTAAGGGATATGACTTTTCAAGAAATAATAAACTACCTTTTAAAATCAATTCATCTGAAAATATAATTATATTTTTTCCAGGATCAACCATTGGTAATTTCAAAGAGAAGGATGCTGTTAAATTTTTAAAAATGTTAAAATCAAAATTTAAAGCAAAAAAAATTATCATTGGTGCTGATTTAGTAAAAGATATTCCAACTCTAATTACTGCTTATGATGACAAAAAAGGGGTGACTGCAAAATTCAATAAAAATATTTTACGAAGAATTAATACTGAATTAGGTGCAGATATAAATCTGAATTCCTATCAACATTTAGCCATTTATAATAAACAAAAAAAAAGAATTGAGATGAGACTAAAATCTAAAAAAAGAAATAATATTAGAATTAATGGTTCAAATTATTTAATTAAAAAAAATGAAGAGATACATACAGAGAATTCACACAAATATACGATTAAATCCTTCAAAAACTTAGCTAATAAAGCTGGATGGAAACTAGATAAAACTTGGGTTGATAGCAAAAAACTTTTTAGTGTTCATTGTCTAAGTTAAATAAGTTTCACTCATCAGAAAAATATTCAACTTCCTTAAATCGATCTGTTGGGAAAAGCCAATAAAATCCAAATGTTTCATCACTATTATTTTTAAGTGCATGTTTAGCATTATTAGAAATATAAACTACGTCCCCTTTTTTAATCTCTTCAAATTCACCATTTTTATTTAAAGTTGCAGAACCATTGGTGACAACATAAATTTTGTCTGGGGCATGATGATGTAAAGTTAATTTTCCACCGGGTAAAACTTCCGCAAAACCACAAGAAATTCCTTTGCTTCCATCAATATCTGCATCAACTAAAAACTTCCATCTCACTCCAGGATATTTCTCACTTGTTTTCCATTTCTGATTGGAGATTGAATTTAAATTTTTAACAAATATCATAAGAGTTTAGATTATATAAATTTTAGATTTTTATGAACAAAATTAATGCTAGTAAACTCTGGAAAATTATTCAGGAAGCTGGCGATTATTTACGGGATTAGAGGGACACATTATTCCACATTAAGCTACATCAAACTACAGTACTTATGCGATTAATTAAAAATTAACTTAAAATAAATTAGACAAAGACTCGTCTATTTCATCACTTAAACTCGAACTATACTCGAATTAAAATAGATAAATCAAATAACTATTTTTAAACCAATTAGACACTAGGTTCAGGATTTGATAATATTGGATCATGAAAAAATTACTTCCTTTAGTTACCCCCTTATTTTTTTTGTTTCTTAATTCATGTTTTGAGCCTCATAGTTGTTCAGTAGATGTTTCAACTGGTTCCACCATAGGTAATTGTAAACAAGTAAAAGTAGTCCAAAAAAAAATTGAAAGAAAATCGATTGGTGGCTTTAAAGATATATACGATATATTTGGTGGTGGTGTAATAGAGAGTAATTCTTCAATTAAAATCCATGGAATGTCTAAAGGAGATATTAAAGTTGAAAAAAATGCCAAACTTATAATTAATGGAGTAGCAGAAGGTAATATTGAAAATTATGGCGAATTAAAAATTTATGGGAGTCTAAAGGGTGATATCATAAATTATAATATTGTAACGATCGGAGGAAGTGTTGATGGTAAGCTTTATGGTGATGGTTACAGATTTAATCCTGGCTCTAAAATTAATGGAGAGACTAAAAATTAATTTTATTAAAATGATTTTATAGAATAACTCGAACTATACTCGAATTAGAAGAGATAAAACACGTTATTGGGTTGTATGAACAAAGAAAACGCAAGTAAACTCTGGAAAATTATTCAGGAAGCTGGCGATTATTTACAAGGACAATTGCCTGATCATCCTAATCATCCTAAGGGTAGAAACGCCTATGCCCATGTAGCTATTTGCGTTAAATCTAAATTTAATGCGAGTTACAAAGATATCCCTGATGAACAGCTTGAGGAAGTTTTAAAATATATTGAATTTTTAAAGCAAAATCCAAATTAGAGACTTATTGCTTGGGAAAATAATCCTTGAGCTCCCCTTCTCTATATACATCTGCAGTACAGCAATGAAGTCCTCCACCAAATGCATATGCATCTCGTAGTTCTACTGGTACCACTTCCATTCCAAGTTTATCTAATTGTTCTGCTTGATAAGTCTCACTTTTTTCAACGCATACTGTTTTAGAATCTAAAACTAATACATTCATAGATAACCATGTTGATGAATAACACAAAGGAGGTGGCTCGTTGTGTGCTGGCTGCGCACTATCTATTATTTCCCATCCATTATTTTCAAACAATTTTCTTTGTTCTTTTGGAAGTCTTCTTTGAGGATTATTTATTATCAACCCTTCTTTTATTGGTGTGAAGGTTGCATCAATATGAATTGGGTACGGATCACCAGGAAAATTCACTGCATGAACTCTGTGATCTCTATAATGTCTTTTTAACCAATCAATACCTTTTAAGTTAGTAGTAAAACCATGTTGCACTACTAAATCTTTTCCAAATCTTAATACATCAGCTGCATCAAACAATGGTTCTTCTTCAGTAGTTACAAAATGTTTCTTTTCAGTCCATTCTAATCTTTTTTGAACTCCAATTTTATCTGATAAGTAATCTTTTCTATAATCAAGATCTGTCAATCTGGGTTTTGGTGCAGACTCATGCCTCATATTTGGATCTTGATTATAATAATCTTGTAGAAGTGGTCTGTAGCATAAATATTCAAACCAACGACAACGATAGCTCATTGTTGCCTCTAAAATTTCATTACCAACAGTTAACAAAACATCTCTAGGTGGCATACAGCCAAACATGGTTTCTGCTTCCCAATCAGGAGTAGATGTTTTTTGATTAAATTCTATAGGTGTTGGTCGATCAACTTTAATTCCTCTTTTTTGAAGTATATTTGAAAAATTATCTAAAAGTTGATTGGCTTTATCAACAGTATCTTTAGTTCTTGGTCCAAACTGGCCTCGCATATCACTATCTTCAGGAACTTTTGCATCGAGTGCTGGTTCGGGTGCTGGAATACATGTGCCATCAGCTCTTCCAACAATTACATGTTTGAGTGGATCCCATTCATTCCAACTATTCACAATAATATTATTTTTATTCATAGATTAATTTAAAGCGATGTATCTTTTGTTCCATCTCATAATCAAACTGTAATAAATTATTGAAACAAAAAGAAAAAATCCGCCAATAATTGTGTTTGTTGTAGGAACCTCATTGATACCAAATAGTGGTAGCCATACCCAGAATATTCCACCCACTACTTCAGTTAAAGATAGCAATGTAAGTTCTGCTGCTGGAATAGCTTTTGAGCCTATTGAATATAAAATTAAACCAAAGCAAACTAATGTTCCATGTAAAGAAAATAAAGTTCCATTATAGCTAGATGAAAAAAATACTAAATCGTTTGTAATTATTACAATAGAAGAAAAAATAACACAAAAAAATCCAGCAAAAGCAACTGTTGTAAATTTTGGAGTTTCTTTTCTCCATCTGAGTGATACTGAAAAAACTGAGAAACCAATTGAAGCTGTTAGACCAAATACAAATCCAATTAAAGATTTTTCACTCGTACTACCAAGTGCCATAATTAATATACCTACAGTAGCAATGATAATTGAAATCCAAACGTTTAAGGAGATTTTTTCTTTTAAAAACAAAAAAGCTAATAATGCTGTAAAAAAAGGCATTGCAGCCAAACAAAGTAGTGTCACCGCAGCACTAGTATTTGTTATTGAGTAAATAAAGGTGATCATTGCAACACCTAAACCAGAGCCCCCAATTATTCCAGATAAACCTATTTTAAAGTAATTTTTATAAAAATTTTTTCCCTCTTCAAAAAATAAATAAAGATTTAATAAAATGAAAATAGTTAAACCTCTTCCAAAAATATATTGCCATGGGACTAATTGGGGATTGTCCATGTATCTCACAACTAAAGGACCAAATGACCACACCAAGCCAGCAAACAAAACAACTGGAATAGCAATTTTGGGGCTTTTAAGCTTAACCATATGCCGAAATCTAATTCTAAATAGAATTTTCTACAACAAAAATATATTTTAAATCTAAATATAAAATCAGTGATATATATGAAATAAAATTAAAAGTTTATATGGATTTAAAAATTTTAGAGATTGCATCTGATACGAAAAATAATAAAAATATCAAAAACTACACTCATGCAGCAAAATCCAAAAATCCTTTATGTGGTGATAAAATTGAAATAAAGCTAATCATTAAAGATGAAAAAATAATTGACTTTGGTTATCAAGGAAACTCATGTGTTTATTGCCAAGCTACTGCAAGTTTATTATCAAAAAACTTGATAAATAAAGAAAAAAGTAAAATTAATGAACTGTGTGATTTTGCAAAATCTTTTTTTTGTAAAGAAAAAAATAGTACTAAAAAAAAATGGTCTTTTTTGAGTGAGTTATTTAACATGAAAAATATTTCAAGAAAAGAATGTATTCTTCTTCCTTTCAACGCCCTAAAAAAGATTGTATCTAATTAAATTATGGGAAATTTAAAACAATCATTCTTTGCGGGATTATTTTCAATTGTAACAATAGGAATACTAACTCTTTTAACTTACAAAACTGAATACGGAATATTTTTGATCGCTTCTTTTGGATCTTCAATGGTTCTTCTCAACGGATATCCTGAAAGTCCTTTTGCTCAGCCAAAAA
Source organism: uncultured Pelagibacteraceae bacterium (assembly GCA_902590915.1). Taxonomy (GTDB): domain Bacteria; phylum Pseudomonadota; class Alphaproteobacteria; order Pelagibacterales; family Pelagibacteraceae; genus Pelagibacter. The sequence goes on along the minus strand of CACIYQ010000003.1, from coordinate 63,422 downwards.
ATGTTTTTTTTGGTCATGTTCTTACTGCTGTTGTTGGAATGTTTTTTTTATACTTTATCCCTTTACCTTTATATTTGAATATTCCTATTGCTGTAGGTTTTGGGGTTGGTTTAATGATGCTATTCGACGTGACTCATCCTCCAGCTGGTGGTAATCCAATCATTGTAATAATGGGCAGCGTCTCAGTGGACTACTTGTTGACACCAGTTATTTCAGGTTCAATAATTATTATTATTTTTGCAATAATTATTAATCGATTTATCTTAAAAAAAAATTATCCTACCAAGAAATAATTTGTTTGCTAGCACGTTAAAAATAAGGTTAGATGATTGGAAATAAAATAATGCTTTATTATAAACAGGAGATTAAATGAAGATATTGTGTGTGTTATACGATGATCCTAAGGGTGGAATGCCTAAATCATACCCCCTAAGTGATCTTCCAAAATTAGAAAAGTATCCCGATGGAATGACTTTGCCTAGTCCTAAAGGTAGAGATTTCACACCTGGTGAATTATTAGGCTGTGTTTCAGGAGGATTGGGATTAAGAAAATATTTAGAATCTAATGGTCATGAATTTGTTGTAACAAACAGTAAAGACGGAGACGGATGTGAAGCTGATAAACATATCGTTGATGCAGATATAGTTATTTCTCAACCTTTTTTCCCTTATTATTTAACAAAAGAAAGAATTGCAAAAGCGAAAAATTTAAAAATGGCTATCACTGCAGGAATAGGATCAGACCATGTTGATTTGCAGGCAGCGATGGATAATAAAATTGATGTTGTAGAAGTTACATTTTGTAATTCAAGATCAGTTGCTGAACATATAGTTATGATGATTGTTTCAATGGTAAGAGATTACCACAACCAACACAGGATTGTTAATGAAGGTGGCTGGAATATTGCAGATGCTGTGCAAAGATCTTATGATGTAGAAGGTATGCATATTGGAACAGTTGCAGCGGGTCGGATTGGTTTAGATGCACTTAGAAAAATGAAACCATTTGATGTTCATTTACATTACTTTGATAGACATAAATTGCCTGACAGTGTGGAAAAAGAATTAAATTTAACTTTTCATGAGTCTGTGGAGTCGATGGTTAAAGTATGTGACGTAGTTACAATAAATTGTCCTCTTCATCCAGAAACCGAAAACTTATTCGATGAAGCGATGATTAGTAAAATGAAAAAAGGTGCATACATCGTTAATACTGCTAGGGGTAAAATTTGTAATCGTGAAGCAATTGCTAAAGCTTTAGAAAGTGGACAATTAAGTGGTTATGCAGGAGACGTTTGGTTTCCACAGCCAGCTCCAAATGATCATGTTTGGAGAACTATGCCTAATCATGGAATGACACCACACACCTCAGGTACTTCATTATCTGCGCAGGCAAGATATGCTGATGGAGTGAGAGAAATTTTAGAATGTTTCTTTGAAGGAAGTGAAATTAGAAATCAATATCTTATTGTCAAAGACGGCCAATTAGCTGGAATGGGTGCACACTCTTACAGTAAAGGTTCAGCTACAGGTGGATCTGAAGAAGCGGCCAAATACAAGAAAAAATAACCCATAAAAGAATACCGACAAAAGGTAGTTTACTAAAAGTAGCTACCTTTAATATCATAGACTCAATTCAAGTTTTTTGTATATGATAGTTAATGAAATTTATCACTATTATAATTTTTATTGTCTCGTTTATTACTGCAGTTGAAGCCAAACAAAAGGATAGGGCATATTTTGCTGGTGGATGTTTTTGGTGCATGGAAGAGGCTTTTGAAAAATTAAGTGGAGTAGAAGACGTGATATCAGGTTACTCTGGAGGCACTACAGAAAACCCAACCTATAGAGAGGTAACTTATGGTAAAACTGGTCATTTTGAAGTTGTTGAAATTGTCTATGATAAAGAAATCATTTCTTTTAAAGAATTACTCAATACTTTTTGGAAAAATATAGATCCCTTTGATCCTTATGGGCAATTTTGCGATAAAGGATATAGCTACAGATCAGTAGCGTTTTATCAAAATAATAAAGAAAAAAAACTGATAGAAAATAGTGTAAAAGAATTAGAAAAAGAGTTTAATAAAAAAATCGTCACTTACATAAGAAGTTTTGAAAAATTTTACAAAGCTGAAGTTTATCACCAAGATTTTTATGTTAAAAAGTTTCAAAGATATTTAGAATATAAAACAGCTTGTAGACGAGAAGAGATTTTAAATAATATTTGGAACTTATAAATTTGTGAAAAATAATATTAATTGGAATTTTGATAATTCATATTCAAAATTACCAGAAGCTTTTAAGGAGATTATTAAACCCGTTTCAGTATTAAATCCTGAATTGGTTATCTTAAATGAAGAATTAGCAGAGGAGTTAGGGCTTGATTTTTCTAAAATAGATAAAAATGAATTGTCTGCTCTATTTGCAGGAAATGTTCTGCCACAAGGAACTAGTTCCTTGGCCCAAGCTTATGCTGGACATCAATTTGGACATTTTACAATGTTGGGTGATGGAAGAGCAGTTTTAATTGGTGAGCATGTAACCAGTCAAAAAAAACGATACGATATTCAATTTAAAGGATCAGGCAGAACTTCTTTTTCAAGAGGTGGTGATGGACGTGCTGCATTAGGACCTATGCTCAGGGAATATATTATAAGTGAAGCTATTCATTCATTAAATATTCCCACAACAAGAAGTCTTGCAGTAACTAAAACTGGAGAGAAGGTCGTCAGGGAAAATTTATTAGAAGGCGCAATATTAACCAGAGTTGCCTCAAGTCATATTCGAGTTGGAACATTTCAGTACATTGCTGCAAAACAAAATATTAATGAATTAGAGATACTAATTGATTATACAGTAGATAGACATTATCCAGAAATTAAATCTTCAAAAACAAAAGCCGTAGATTTATTAAATCTGGTAATTGAAAAACAATGTCAGCTAATAGTAGATTGGATGAGGGTTGGATTTATTCATGGAGTGATGAATACAGACAATATGGCAATCTCAGGCGAAACTATAGATTATGGTCCTTGTGCCTTTATGGATCACTATGATCCAAAAACTGTATTTAGTTCAATTGATAAATTTGGAAGATACGCATTTTCTAATCAGCCACCAATAGCTAAATGGAATTTAGCAAGATTTGCCGAATGTTTAATTCCACTTATTGATAAAGATGAAGACCAGGCTATTAAGACAGCTACTGAAATTATAGATAACTTTCAAAATATTTATGAAAAAAAATGGTTAAACATGATGAAATCTAAGCTTGGTTTATTTGGCGAGAACAAAGATGACCAAGATCTTATTAATTCATTACTGAATTGGATGAAAAAAAATAAGGCAGATTACACAAATACATTTAGTTATTTAATGGAAATGCCTATTAAGGACGAAATTTATAATGAAAAAAGTTTTACTGATTGGGTTAAGAAATGGAAAAATAGATCAAGATTAAATAATTCTAATAAAGAAAAACAAATTAAATTAATGAAAAAAGTTAATCCACTTATTATTCCTAGAAATCATAAGGTAGAGGAAGCTTTAATTGATGCAGATAAAGATAATTATAAAACACTAGTTAGATTATTATCTATTATACAAAAACCTTATAACCCAAAAGGTAATTTTTCAGAATTTCAATCCCCACCTCCAGCATCTAAAGAAAAATATCAAACTTTTTGTGGGACTTAAAATTATAAGACGTATGGTTCTCTGCGAGCAGTATTACCCAATACTCTTTCAACTGAAAAATCACTAATATCAATTGTTTGATAAGAACCAGTTGTAATTAGTTCTGTTAAGGCTCTTCCTATGCCAGGTGCCTGCATTAATCCTCTTCCAGTAAAGCCAGATGCCATGTAAACATTCTCATACTTTGGGTGCTTTCCAACAACTGCATTGTTATCAAGTTTGTTGCAGTCATAATATCCGGCCCATCCTCCAGTAAGTTTTAATTTTTCAAAAGCTGGTATTCTTTTAGCTAGTGCTGGCCAAACTAATTCTTCAAAATCATTCCAAGCAGGTTCTAAATTTTCAGCATCAAACACTGAGATTGGTGATCCTGCTAAATATTCTCCTCCTTCTGGTCTCCAATAAACTCCTGTTGTTAAATCTCCAGTTAAGGGCATTTCTTGAATATATTTAGGACATTTCACTCTAAAAACTGTATGTTTTTGTGGTACTACGGGAATATCATTAAGTAATTTTTTTGTCCAACAGCCTGCAGCAGAAACAATAGTTTTAGCCTTAACTTCAGAAATATTTTTAATTTCTCCTTTAACAAAATCTGCACCAAGATCTATTGCTTTACTTTTTAAAGCAGTATGGAATAGAAATGGATCAATCCAACCTTCAGTTTGATTATCTGTATAAGTTGCTGTTTCTATACCTTTATTATTTATGTAAGGAAATATTTTTGTTAATTCTGATCCCTTAATATTTTTTGTTCCTGCCTCACATTTTTTATGATTTTCTAAAGCTCGGTATTGTTCTTCTGCATGCTCGGGTCCAAACATTAAAAGGTAACCATTGGTTACCATACTTGCTGTTGGATTTGGATTTTTTTCAGTTTTTAATAGTTGTGGTATTTGATTAATAAATTCTCTTGCGAATTTACCCAATAAAATATTTTCTTTTTGGAAAAATTGTCTTCTAAATCCGCCTAAAGACAATGGAAAAGAAGCAGTTTTATATGTGGGGTCTTTTTCTATTACTTTTACTTTTCGACCCTCTTTAGATAAAAAATAAGCTGTTGCAGCACCTATTATCCCACCACCTATTACTACAACATCATCCATATTAATTTATCATAATAAGATTTATATTTAGAATCAATGCAAAGCTACACCAAAGTAAATAAGGAATCATCAAATAGCTACTAACTTCGTTAGCAAGTTTAAATCTTAAAATGAGATTAATTATTAGTCCAATCAATAAAATTAATACAAATAAAGCTAAGACCATATTATGAAAAACAAAGAAAACTACACTCCAAGTTGTATTGAATAAAAGATGAATTATATAAATGTAAACTGTATTTTTATCCCTAGTCTTTGAATGCCAAAATAACCATATTGCAATTGTCATCATTAAATACAAAGTTGTCCACACAGGTCCAAAGACCCAATCTGGAGGACTGAAGGCTGGTTTATTTATTGAAGAATACCACGGTTCTTTATAATTGATTGTAGAAAAGGTTCCAATTAACGACGCTCCAAAAGTCACTGAAAGAAAGGAGATAAATGTTAAAAATTTATTTTTAAACATGTTAGTAATATATACGATTAACTATGAATAAAAAAACAATATGGATTACGGGTGGAAGTACAGGAATTGGTAAGGCTCTTGCAATCAAATTTTCGAGTAAAGGATGGAATGTTGCAGTTTCTGCTAGGAGAGAGGAACTATTAAAAGAACTTTGTAATCAATATGAAAATATCACAGCTTTTCCTTTAGATGTTACTCACAAAGAAAATTGTTTTGAGGTATTCAATGAAATTAAAAGTAAATACAATAATATTGATATTTGTTTTTTTTCGACTGGTACATGGGATCCAAAAAAAGAGAAAGATATTGATGTAGAACAAATGGAACAGGTATTTAAAGTAAATTTTTTTGGAACAGTGAATTCGATAAAAGCTGTTGAAAAGTACTTTAAAGAAAGAAAACAAGGTATAATTACTATAGTTTCCTCCATTGCTGGTTACAGAGGACTACCTAATTCTACAGGTTATGGTCCATCTAAATCTGCATTAAATAATTTAGCTGAGAGCCTATATTTTGATTTCAAAAGATTTAATGTTCGTGTTTGCTTAGTATCTCCAGGATTTATAAAAACTCCAATGACAGATAAGAATGATTTCAAAATGCCTTTCTTAAAAACAACTGAGTATGCTGCAAATCAAATTTATGATGGTTTAGTCAATAAAAAATCATTTGAAATACATTTTCCAAAGACTCTTACAATTACCCTTAAAATACTGAGTTTTCTACCAAGCAAGATATATTTCAACTTAGTGGGTCAATTAACAAAATATCAAAAGAAATAATTAATCTTTTACAAATACAACGGTCAACTCTGCAACCTTAAAACCAAATTTAGTCATCGTCGCTCTATTAATGGCAACGCGTTCATCTTGTTTAAAAATCCAATCATCAAATGTAATTTTTAATTCTTTTCCTTTCACTGGGACTAATAAAACATATTCAAATTTAAAAGCTGGACCATATGAGTAACCAATAGCTTTTCCGACAACATCACCCGCGGTTCCCTCATAATTGTGTTCATCTATTTTATTAATAGTCCATTCTCTGTCTTGAACCTCACCATCATCCCAATTAAATTTTTCTTTTAAGACTAGTTGTTTTCCATCCCAAGTCCCATTTAAATCTGCATTAAACTGCCTTGTAACTTTACCAGATCTATTTTGTAGAACGCCCCATGCCTTAACATTTCCACTTAAATATTCTTCAATGACCAATCTTGGCTCTTTATTTTTAAAATCCTCTGGTTTCATAGCGCTATTATTAGAGCAACTTGTAATTAAGAAAACACAAATTATCAACGAAATAGATTTAATTATTTTTATTATTTTCATAAACATCCTTTTTATCAATTATTTATTTTGAAGCGAAAATTGAATTAAATCTATATTCTTTGATTTGAAACCAGCTTCACAATAAGAAAGATAAAATTCCCACATTCGTTTAAATTTTAAATCAAAACCTTGATTTTTAATTAATTCCCACTTTTTAGTAAATTCATTTCTCCATATTGCTAATGTATTTGCATAATGGTCTGCGTAAGAGATATATGAGTTTATTGTAAGTCCGTTGTCTGAAACATATCTGTTTATGCTATTCTTGTTTGGTAGAAATCCACCAGGAAAGATATATTTTTGAATAAAATCTTGTTTATTTTTATATCTATCAAATAAATTATCATCAATTGTTATTGCTTGAATAGCTGCTTTACCTCCTCCCGATAAGTGGTCTCTGATAGTTTTAAAATAACTTTTAAGATAATTTTGACCAACAGCTTCTATCATTTCTATTGAGGCGATTGAATTATATTTTCCTTGCAAATCTCGATAATCTTTAATTTCAATATTAACTTTTTCATTAAGGCCACAATTGTGAATTCTTTGTTTTGCATATTCAAATTGCTTTTTTGAAATCGTTATACAATCAAGTTTTACATCATATTTTTTACCTAAATACTCTGCAAAACCACCCCAACCACACCCTATTTCTAAAACCTTATCACCACTTTTTGGTTTTATAAGATCTATTAATTTTTGATATTTATTATTTTGTGCTTCAGACAAATTTTTAGAATGTTCATTAAAAATAGCACTTGAGTAAGTTAAAGTGTCATCAAGCCAAAGTGAGAAGAATTCATTTCCTAAATCATAATGTTTTGCAATATTTTTCTTACTCCTGCTTTTTGTATTTTTGATAATTTTATTTTTAATATAATTAATTACTGGTACATCAAGTAAACCAGAAAATTTATGAATAATTTTAATATTCCTTGCTGTAAGTTCAATTAAATTTGAAAGATTATCAGTTTCAAACTCACCTCTCATATAAGACTCAGCAAATCCAATACTGCCTCCTCGTATCAAATTATAATTAAAACTTTGTTTTTTTATCGTTATATTTGCACTTAGTGGCTCTTCTGGGTTTCCAAATTTCAATAATTCTCCATTAAAAGATTTAATTTCAAGATAACCATAATCAATTTTACTTAAAAAATTAAAAACTAATTTATCTGATAACTTATTTAAAAACATTAATTCTCAACTGTTAAATTATTTTTAATATTAAATTTTTTTTTTACTAATCTTATTCCTTTTAACCATAATTTGAACGCTTCAAAATGTATCGCAGAAATAATTTTTAGAGTCATTAAAGGATGTTTTAGATAAGATTTAATTAATTGTGAACTATTTAGGTCATTTCTTACACCATCTTGAGAAGCAAACAAAATCTTTCCATCTTTATCATATTGATCAATAATTACTGATAATTTATCTCCTGGTTTTAATATTTTAAAAAAGTACTGACAGTCCATTTCAATAAATGGAGATACATGAAATTTCTTTGAGCAATTATTCTTTATTAAATTATTTTTGTTATCCACCCTAAATACATAAGTATGTTGTTCTCCAAAAGTATTTTTTACTTCATATAAAATTGATACCAACTGTTCTTGATTGTCGTAAATAAAAAAAATACTAAGAGGATTAAAAACGTATCCCAATATTCTTGGGTAACACAAAAGTTTAATTTTAATATTTTCCGATTTAATATTATTTTGCTTTAGGTGTTTTTCTACCCATTTGGTTAGTGATGAACCATCTCGTTCTCCATGATCTTTTTCTTGAAAACTGATTAAATTAAAACGATTTAGAGAAAAAAATCTTATTTTATCATTCAATGTCTCAAGTTCAGATAAATCTATCAATAATGAAAAAACTTTATATTTAAAGAAATGCTCTTTAGGTTTAAATCGTTTATGGATTACTGTTCCAGTATATATACAAGAGTTAATCATTAAGGTTATTCAGCATTTCAATAGATGATTTTATTCCATCTTCATGAAATCCGTAACCAAAATAACTTCCACAAAAAAGTAGGTCTTTTTGATTTTGTAATTTAGAGAGATCGTGTTGCGTATCTAATGCTATTTGATCATAATATGGATGAGTAAATCTAACTTTTTTAAGTATTTTTGACTTATCAATCTCAAAATATGGATTTAAGGTCAAAAAAATATCTTGTTCACACTTTAAATTTTGTAACAAATTTAACCAATAACTAATTGAGTTCTTTTCAACATTTTTATCATCGATAGATGAATTCCAAGAACTCCAAGCTTTTTTGTTCTTAGGCATAGCTCTAACATCCGTATGAATATACGCGATATTTTCTTTATAGCTAAAATTAGATAGAATTTTTTTCTCGTCCTCTGTTGGATTATCGATTAATTCTAAAGCTTCATCTGCATGAGTTGCTATGACTACTTTGTCATAATCAAAAAACTCACTTTGCCCTCCATAGTATAAATCAATACCTGAGGGCTTTCTTTTTAATTTTTTAACTTTATAATTTTTATAATGCTCACCACTAATGTTTGATATGATGTGATTTACATAAGTTCTGCTTCTATTTGATACTGTATACCATTGAGGTCTATTTTTTAATTTAAATAAACCATGATTTTGGAAAAATTTTAAAAAAAAATTTATTGGCATCTTACTTGCTTCTAATGGGGGCATTGACCAAATAGCTGAAACCATGGGAATTATATGGTAATCTACAAATGGTTTTGATAATCTATTTTTTTTAAGATATTCACCTAAAGTTAATTTTTCTTCTGAGATACTTTCTTGATCACTTTTTTTATAAAATTTAATTATATCAAAGAACATTTTTAAAAATTTTAAATTAAACAAATTTAATCTATTAGTGAAAATACCACTTATCCCTTTTCCACAATATTCAAAATTTGTATTATCAACTGAAACTGAAAAAGACATGTCACTTTTTTCAATTTCAATACTATTTTCTTTAAAAAATTTTATTAAATTTGGGTATGTTTGAAAGTTAAATACAATAAAACCTATATCAACAGAGACTTTTTTTTCTCCAAAAGTAAGATCAATGGTATGTGAGTGGCCCCCAAAACGGTCTTCTTTTTCAAAAAGATCTACATGATGTTTTTTGGATAAATAGTATGCAGCACTTAAACCAGAAATACCTGAGCCGACAACAGCAATTTTCATTAATTTTTATGCTGCATCTTCTTTAAACTCATCTATACTTGGACAAGTACAAAAAATATTTTTATCTCCATAAACATTGTCTACTCTTGCGACTGGAGGCCAAAATTTATTTGTTTTCAAGAATTTTGCAGGATACGCTGCTTGCTGTCTAGAATATTTGTGTTCCCATTCATCTGACGAAAGTTCAATATCAGTGTGAGGTGCATTTTTAATTGGATTATCTATTTTATCAAATTTACCCGACTTGATCATTTCTATTTCCGTTTTAATATTTATTAAAGTATCACAAAATCTATCCATTTCTGTTAAACTTTCACTCTCGGTAGGCTCTATCATCATTGTGCCAGCAACTGGCCAAGACATTGTTGGTGCATGGAACCCATAGTCTATTAATCTTTTTGCAATGTCTTCCTCGCTCACACCCGTTTCACTTTTAATTGATCTAATATCAATTATACATTCATGCGCAACATTCCCATTAGTACCTTTGTATAAAATTGGAAAATGGTTTTTTAATCTATGAGCTATATAATTGGCGTTTAAGATGGCAACTTCTGTTGCTAATTTTAAACCTTGAGAACCCATCATTTTTATATACATCCATGAAATAGATAAAATACTTGAACTACCCCATGGTGCTGCAGAAACTGCGCCTATACCTGTTGCAGGACCACAATCTTTAACCACTGGATGATTGGGCAAATAAACTTGTAAGTGTCTTTTGCAAGCAATTGGACCCATACCTGGTCCTCCACCACCATGTGGAATACAGAAAGTTTTGTGTAAGTTTATATGACAAACATCTGGACCAAAATTTCCAGGTTTTGCAATACCTACGAGCGCATTTAGGTTTGCACCATCCATATAAACTTGACCACCATGTTTATGAACTAAATCACAGATATCTGATATTTTTTCTTCAAAAACACCATGTGTTGATGGATATGTAACCATCAAAGCTCCAAGATTTTCTGAATGTGTTTCCGCTTTTTTCTTTAAATCTTCAAAATCTACATTCCCTTCTTTATCACAATCAACTACTACAACTTTCATTCCAACCATTTGTGCACTTGCTGGATTTGTTCCATGTGCTGAGCTAGGTATTAAACATATATTTCTATTTTCATCACCTCTGTCTAAGTGATATTTTCGTATTACCATTAATCCCGCATATTCACCTTGAGCACCTGCATTCGGCTGAAGCGAAACTCCAGAAAAACCGGTGATTGATCTTAGCCAATTTTTAAGATCAGTGAACAATTCTCGATAACCCTCCATCTGTTCAACAGGCACAAACGGATGAGGCTCAGCTAATTCTCTCCATGAAATAGGTATCATTTCTGCAGTAGCATTTAATTTCATAGTACATGAGCCTAGTGCAATCATGGTTCTGTTAAGAGCTATATCTTTATCTTCTAACTTTTTAAGATATCTAAGCATTTCTGTCTCTGAATGATATGAATTAAAAACAGGGTGTTCTAAATATTTAGAAGATCTAATTAAATTTTTTGGTAAATTTACTAAATTTGCTACAGGATCTTCTTTTTTAATTGATTCTGCTGCATTAAAAATTTTTAGTAGTTGGTTTACTCTATAAACATTTTTTCTTTCATCAAAAGATACTGATAACATTTCCGTATTTACTTTTCTAATATTAACTTTTTGATTTAAAGCATTTTCGAAAATCTGATCAGTCTTATCTTTAGTGATAATAGTTACAGTATCAAAAAAATAATCTGAATATAATTCATATCCAGATTGTTTTATTTTATCAGCAAAATTTTTTGCTAATTGAGACACTCTTTCAGAAATATTTTTAATTCCCTCTGGACCGTGATAAATAGCATATGCTGCTGACACAATTGCTAATAAGGCTTGAGCTGTACAAATGTTACTTGTAGCTTTATCTCTTCTTATGTGCTGCTCTCTAGTTTGTAATGATAATCTATATGCTTTATTTCCGTGTCTATCCACTGAAACTCCTACTAATCTACCTGGTAAAGATCTTTTATATTCATCTTTTGTTGCAAAAAATGCTGCGTGAGGACCACCATAACCCATCGGAATTCCAAACCGTTGAGAACTACCCACGGCTATATCAGCACCTAGTTCTCTTGGTGTTTTCAATTTAGCAAGTGAAAGTAAATCGCATGCAAGTATCGCTTTACCATTCTTTTTATGGATTTTACTTATTGATTCACTTGGATCTTTAATGTCACCTAAGGTTCCAGGATATTGTAAAATTCCACATATAACATCTTCTTTTAAATTCTCTAAAACTTTATCTTCATTCCCGACAAGAACTTTTAGCCCCATAGGTTCTGCCCTAGTTTTTATGAGATCAATTGTTTGTAGATGACAGTTTTCTGATACAAATACTAGTTTGCAATCACTTTTATTTAACCTGTAACTCAAACCCACGGCTTCAGCAGCAGCTGTACTTTCATCAAGTAAAGATGCATTAGCAATGTCCATACCAGTAAAATCGACAATCATCTGTTGGAAGTTCAGTAACATTTCTAATCTACCTTGAGCTACTTCAGGCTGATAAGGTGTGTATGAAGTATACCAACCAGGATTTTCTAATATATTTCGTAAAATTACATATGGAGTATAAGTTCCGTAGTATCCCATTCCAATAAAATTAGAGTAAATCTGATTTTTTTTTGAAATCACTTTTAATTTTCTTAGCGCTTCATATTCTGAATTAGACTCACCAATATTTAGTTCACCTTTAAACTGTATTTTTTCTGGAACAGTATTTTTTATAAGGTCATCTAAAGAACTATATTTAAGTTCACTGAGCATTTTTTTTTGATCTTCCTCAGACGGACCGATATGTCTTCTCAAAAAATCTTTTTGTGAATTATGTAACATTAACTAGAGCTCTCCTTTGCAAACTTATCGTATTCCTCTTTATTCATTAAACTATCTAACTCAGAAATATCTTTCATTTTTAATTTAAAAAACCAAGCTGCACCCTCAGGATCCTCATTTATTTTTGCAGGATCATCAACAATAGCTTGGTTTATATCAACAACTTCCCCACTTACAGGTGTATAAACGTCACTCGCAGCTTTAGTAGATTCAACTACTCCAGCGGTTCCATCCTTTTCAACATTTGAGCCCTTCTCAGGTAATTCTGCAAATACTATATCACCTAGCATTTCAGTTGCGTGTTGAGTTATACCAATTGTGGCTACATCTCCTGCTAAAGTAATCCACTCATGTTCTTTTGAAAATTTAACTTCACTCATTAATTCACTCCTTTCACGTAACTTTTTTTGTAGAACGGTAACCTACAAATATTTGCTGGATGTTTTTTACCTCTTACCTCTAATAAAATTTTAGTATTGATTTTAGAAAATTCTTTATCAACATATCCCATTGCTATTGGACCATTAATACTTGGACCAAATGTGCCGCTTGTTATTTCTCCAATTGGTAACTCACTTTCATTAAAAATCTTTGTCTTTTCTCTAGCGATTAATCTGCCTTCAGGTTTAATTCCAACTCTTATTTGTTTTGCACCATCCTTAATTTGATTAATTATTTTATTAGAGCCAACAAAACCTCCATTCGATAATCTTTCCTTTGATATTGCCCATTTAAGGTTTGCCTCTACTGGAGTTTTATTTAGGTCTAACTCATGACCATATAAACACAATCCAGCCTCTAATCTCAAAGTATCTCTTGCTCCAAGACCAATTAATTCTGCACCCTTCTTAATTAAGCTTTTTGTGAATACTTCAGCTAAATCATTTAGAATGGATATTTCAAAACCATCCTCTCCTGTATATCCTGATCTAGTAACAAATAACTTTTGACCATTATAATCAAACCAGTCACCAGTCATAAAAGTTAGGTTTTTAACCCCATTTATAGTTTCATTTAAAATTTCTACTGCTTTTGGACCTTGTATTGCAACTAGAGCTCTATCATTACTTAATTCCATTTTATATTTTTTAGATAATGTATTGTTTAAAATTTCAAAATCTTTTTCTTTGCATGCAGCATTTAAAATAATTAAGTATCCATTTTCCAGTTTGGTAATTATAAGATCATCATAAATACCTGCCTCTTCGTTCATAAGAAAACTGTACTTAGAGCAATTTTGTTGAAGATTTTTTAGATCTAAAGGAAAAATTTTTTCAAGATCGGATGTTAGATTTTCATTTCCATAAATAAATAACTGACCCATATGTGAAACATCAAAGATACCAGCATGTGATCTTGTAAATTTATGCTCTTCTATGACACCTTTGCTATATTGAATTGGCATCTCATAACCAGCAAATTCAACAAACTTTGCCTGACAATCTTGATGTAACTTATTTAAAGATGTTTTTTTAATTTCCATACTAACTCTTTGTACCCATCTGTATATTTGCCTGAGAGTTTTACTCCTTCGGCGAGAATCTAATCTCTTTCCAGAGTTAATATGTTACGGTCCTTTTACCTGAGAGTTTCCTGGGTGGTTGCTCCTTCGGTGTCACAATAAAATCGTGATCTCTCCCGTAGTGAAATAATCTAACATATATTGATTAATGTCAATATTTTAAGCAGTCTTTTTTTCTAAGGAATAAAGATTGTAAAATTGAAGTAATACTGCAAAAATTACAATTGCCCCTCCAATAATCACTATAAATGGTGGCTGTTCGTTAATAAATATCCATGCCCAAAGTGGTCCGAGAACTGCCTCTGTCAACATTATGATTCCAACCATAGCGGATGGTGTTCTTTGAGCACCAATTGTAATTAAAATAAATCCAAATCCTAATTGCATAAAACCTGCAAGGAAACCTAGAAAAATATCATGTGCAGAAATTAAAATTTTTCCAGACATTAAAAAACCAATAGTTAGAGCAAAAATTCCAGCAATAAATTGTGCTGGCACCATATCTACATTAGGATATTTTCTTACAACTAATATTAAAACTGCAAACGAAATTGGCATTATAAACGCAGCAACATTTCCTGTCATTTGACCTGGGGATAGAGAGTTTCCTACCATCAAAAGGATACCAGAAACTGCCAATATAATAGAAGTAAGTGTGATGACTGAAATTTTTTCCTTTAGAAAAAAATATCCAAAAATTGCTAAAAAGATTGTTTGTGTTTGAATTATGAAATTAGCATTTGCGACAGTAGTGTTATACATTGCAAAAACGTATCCACAAAAACCAAATGATAAAACAAAACCTCCAATAAATCCTGGAAATCCTAAATTATAGAATGAGCGAAATACTTTTTTTTTGTAAGTTATGATTAAGTAAAGACTAATTATGATTAGAAAAAAAACTGTTCTCCAAAATAAAATTTGCCAAAGAGTTGCACCTTCAAACGACTTAACTATTAAACCGCCAAAACTTAGACTGCAAGCACCAAGAAATACTAATAAGGGACCTGGCAATTTTCTAATTACATTCATTAAATTTGACTAAGTAGATTGTCCGTATCCATCTCATACAGCTTAAACAATGTTTCTGCATCAGTTAATTGTATTTCTGTAAACTTAATTTCTGATCCTGGGGTTATTTGAACCAATCGGTCATAATCGACACTAGCTACAACCCCAATTTTTGGATAGCCACCAATTGTACCATGATCTGATAACATTATAATTGGATTTCCGTCTGGTGGAACTTGAATTACACCTTTAATTAATCCTTCAGACTTTATATTTGTATTTACAACATTATTTATTTTATTTCCTTGAAGTCTCATTCCCATTCTATCAGACAGTTTTGAAACTATAAATTTTTTTTCAAAAAAAATTTTTATTCCTTCGTCTGAAAAGTAATTAAAATTTGTACCTTTAATAACTCTAATATTTTCAACTTTTGAATTGGTGTAATCTATTTTTTTTTTGTCTTTGTTAGAATTTAATTTTAATAGTTTTATAGTCTGATTGTTTTCTAATTTCTTTCCATTATTAGAGCCTATTTTAGCATTGGTATTAATTGAACAACTTTTCCACTGAAACTTTATATCAATTTCTCCACCAATAGCTAAATATCCATATATCGTTTTGTTAGTTGAGATTATATCTATTTCATCTCCGTTTTCTATTTGATAGCTCTCATAACAATTTCCAGTGTATTCAACACCATTTTTTATAATTTTAAAAATTACATCGCCAGTTATAGCAATAATTATTGTATCTCCTTGGTATTTTAGATGAGGACCTTGATAGGCAAATTCTAAAACAGGTGCATTTAAGTTATTGTTAACTAATTTATTTGCAATAAGAAAATTTCTATTATCCATGGCTCCACTATATGGAATTCCAATATGATATAAATTTTCTCTACCTTTATCCTGATAGGTTGTATTTATTCCAGATCTGATGAATTTAAAATAAGAATTAATCATGATAATTTTTATATTCACTAGAAGTTATTTCTTTGAAAATGACTGTATCTCCTGGACTAATTAAGTTTGGTTCATTTTCATTTAGATTATTGAAAATATTTAAAGGAGTGTTTCCAATAATGTTCCAACCACCGGGACTTTCAAATGTATAAATATTTGTAAATTGTTCAGTTAATCCAATTGATCCCTTAGGTACTTTAACACGTGGAGTTTCTAACCTATTAGCTCTCATATTTTCATCTAGATCCCCTAAGAAAGGCATACCAGCTATAAATCCAGTCATGTAACAAAAGTATTTTTTATTAAAAAATTTTTCTAGAATTTGTTCTCTGTTTAAACTCAATTTTTTTTCTAATCTTTTAATATCTAGAGAAAAAGAGCTTTCACAGCAAACAGGTATTTGTATTTCTTTATTAATAATTTTATTTTCATAATCGATATTTAATACCTCAATTTCTTTTTTTATTTTTTTAAAATTTGTGATTGATAAATTAAAAGAAATTATAAGTTTGTTGTATGAAGGAGTAACATTGGTAATACCTTCGATATTACTTTTTCTAACAGAATTAAAATATTTTATTACTTTAGAATTAATTTCCTTATTTACTTCTTGTCCAAAATCACAATATAAAGCTGAGTCACCTAAATTTACAATTTTATTAATCATATTACTCTATATAATCAGTGGTTGATTATACATAAATAACTAAATGCTATAATTTTTTTCTATCCAATTACTAATAAATGTAGAAATTTCTTTGCTATTTTTTTCATGCATCATCATATGACCATTACCCATTATGTCGTGGTCCTCCAGCCTAATAAATTCGTGCTTAACCCCTGCTTGATTTAAAAAATTACTAGTTCCATGATCGTATGGTGCATGATATGAGGACTGACCTGTCAGAATAAGAATATTTGTTTTGGACAAATTTTTCAATTTTCTTGCAGGTTCTTTTTGTAAGAAACACTGAACCAAATCATCCTTTGTATTGTTTTTATCAAGCTCAGGAATTAATTTTTCATCTTTTTTTAAAGGAGGGTCATATGTCAATGGTGAATAGGTGATACCATTAATTCGATCTAGTTCAGAACTAGTTTGATACCAATCTTTATCATACTCATTTTTTTTGAATGTTTGCTTATCCAAATGACTATGCTTAACACCTCCGTAAGAAACATTAAAAAAAGGAGGTCCATTTGGTTCCACAGCTATACAACATTTTACTTTGTCTGGTCTTAAATCAGCAGCAAGCCAACAAAAAGGTCCCCCTTGACTATGACCTAAAACTGCAGTGTGTCCTATCAAATCAATCAATTCGGAAAGTGCTTTTTTTGATATCTCTTCTATATAAATTCTATCTGACATAGTATTTACTTGTGAGGCCATGTATTGCTCAAAAATATTATCTCCTCTTAATCCAGTTCCAGGCCACTGAGTATGTGTTTTTGATTGTGGCCAATTTCCTTTTTTTGACATGCCCGTAAATCTTCTTTCAGCATCGTCTATATTTGTCTCTCTATCTATATAATTTCCATACAATTTTTCTGAATAACCAGATCTTGCTCTACCTGGTTGATCTACAACATAAACTGTGTATCCTGAGGATAAAAAATCATGCATCCACCCTCGTCTGCCGTCCGCTGTAGTAATAAAACCTGATCCACTTTGTCCACCACCATGAATTAAAATAATATTTTTATTATTAGTTTTAACAGGTTCAAATTGCTCCACATACATTTGTCCTCTGATAACCTTTTTTCCATCAGCTAAAAAACTCTCCCCTCCTACAAAAAAAATTTTATGTTCTTTTAGATTAATTGCTGAATTAGTTTCCATGATAATATGTAAATTAAATTACATTATTATTTTAATTATTAATATTTAAATTAATTTTTTTTCTTCATTATTTTTAAAATAAATGGGATAGAAAATATTATGAAAAAAATTCTCAAAAAATGATGATAGCTTACAAAAAGTGGATCTATATTGTATGCAACACTTATTACAACCATTTCATGTAATCCACCTGGTGCAAAACTTAAAAAAGCTGACATAAAATCAAAGCCAAAGAATATTTTTAGTAAGTATGCAAAGAAAGCTGCAATTGCCAACAAAATTGCTGACATAATTGCTCCATGAAAAGAGTAAAATAATATCTCTTTTGGAGCTAATCCACTTAGTCTACAGCCAATTGCAGATCCTAAAAATACAAAGGCAACATTTATAAATACATCAGGAAACTTTGCTGTAGTAAACTCAAATGTATAAAAAAAACCTGCAACAATCATTGCTGCAAGTATTGGTGCTGATGGTATTCTGAACTTTTCTAAGACTTTTGTACCTATTAGAGATACTATAATTAAAAATATTAATTCCCCAAAGTATCTCAAATCAAATGTTGGGGTATTGCCAAAAGAATCTATTTCTTGATATCCAATCTGAGTGACAAAAATAAAGGGTAAAAATAAAACAATAAACAAGACTCTAGTGGCTTGAGGAATTACAACTTGCCCACTTTTTTTTTTATCTGTAGTGATATCATTAATTGCTCCAGCTATAACTACAAATGCTCCAGGTAGAGCTGCCAAAATAGAAACCAACTTGTTAAATTTACATATCTTATAAAAATAAAAAGATGCTGCGATAGTTCCTGCTATTGTGCATAAAATCATTGCTATTGAAGAGTAAATCCACAAGTGGATTTTATAAAGTAAAGTTATGTTGAAGGAACCTGCAAGAATTACACCTATAATCAAAAGGACGGGTAAAAAAATTTTTTTATCAAAAGTAACTTTGTAACTACTAAAGGATACAAAGAGGTTTAATAATAGAGCCCCCAACAACCAAGGTAATGGTAAATTAATTAACGTACCAATATATCCACCAATAATGCCAATAATAATACTTTTTAAACTACGTCTAAAGGCTAAATAATATTCTTTCATTTTCAGTTATTTTCAATTGATAAATACTTTTTAAAATTTAACAAAGATAAAGTATCTGATGCTTTGTTTTTAAATTTAAGATTTTTATTATTTTTAATTAATTCTAATGTTGCATTGACAGTATCGATATAGCTATTCAAGAGTTGCTGAGAATAGAGAATGAACTTGAAATCACTTTTCTTAATATCTGATATATTAAATTTTATATCTTGAGTAATATTAATTATTAATGGAATTTTTTTTAAATTTTGTTTAATTAATTTTATTTCTCTAAGACTATTAATTCCAGTTATAAATACGGCATGTGCACCTAATTTTTTAAACATTTTAGCTCTTTTTATAGACTCTTTAATAGAGCCCACACTTAAAGCATCAGTTCTAGCAAATATCATAATATTATTATTCTCTTTTGAAGCTTTAATTGCTGTTTTAATTCTTTTTTCAGATTTCATTAAATCTAATAATTTTACTTTTTTAGTAAGTGCGCATCTTTTTGGAAAAGTTTGATCTTCTAAAATAACAGCTGATGCACCTGCCTGCTCTAAATCTTTAATAGTTTTATATACATTAGCTAAACCGCCAAATCCTGTATCTGCATCAACAATTATCGGGTTCTTTGTCTGATTGCATATTGATCTTGTTGCATCTACCAATTCTTTCTGGGTAATAATACTTGCGTCGGGATAACCAAGACTAGCAGAGGAAAGAGCGAAACCACCAATGAATGAAACTTTAAAACCTTTTTTTTCAATTAATTTAGCTGTCAAAGGATCATGACATGATGGAACCTTATATGAATTTTTATCATTTAAAAATTTTTTAAGTTTTGAAGTTTTTTTATTCACTTGAGTTATAATAATACTTTAATTTGGTCTTTATATTTCAATAAGGTTTTATAGAAACTTGATACTGTTTTGCTAGTAAAAAATTGTTTCCAGCCTGATATACTTAAAGTACCTTTAAAATTATTTTGATTATCAAAAATTGGAATTGCAACACTTGCTATATTATCTAATCTTTCACCTTTAGTGTAAATGTACCCTTTTTTTTCAATAGCATTTTTTAAATCGTCATTTCCACCAGTAAACGCACTTAAAACTTTTCCTGTTGCTGATTTTAATTCAAAAGTTGTACCCTCAACTACATAATGATTTAATTCAGATTTAGAATTCACTCTATATAAACAAACTTTTTTTGTACCAGCCTTGACCCAATAGCCTGCAGATTGACCAGTCGTTGCACAAATTTTACCCAAAATTTCTCTTATTTCCTCACCAGACCTGAAATTTGAGTTGTATATTGATCCTAATTTCCAACTACCTGGACCAAGACGGTAGCTTCCATTAATTTCATTTTTAATTAAAAAATTATATTTAATTAATGAATTACAAATTCTTAATATTGTTGATTTATTAAGTTTGGTAATAATTGTTAAATCTTTTAGAGAAATACTTTTATTAGCATCATCAAAAGAATTTAATATCTGAAAAGTTTTATCTAGAACTTTTATATTACTCATAAGTTTTACAATGTGAAACAAGATTTTATAATATAAAATTTGTTGACAATCTATAAATTTTTGTTGAAACTGTTGAATAACAGCAAAGGAAATCAATTATGGGAAAAGCTTACACGCCAAATATTCAGTCTGATAAAGGAAAAAATTTAACTAAATACGTTGCTCAATTTGTTAAGAAGAATAAGTTTAATTCAATTCCAAAAAATGTTGTTGAGTTAGCAAAAAAACATATTCTAGACGGTTTTGGTTTAGCTTTATCTGGTTCTGTAGCAAGGACTGGTGATTATTTATTTAAACACATAAAACAAAACTCTGCAAAAGGTAGAGCAACAGTGATTGGCTCTAAAATGAAAGTAACTTCTCGATTTGCTGCCTTAGCAAATGGAACAGGTATACATTCTGATGACTACGATGATACTCAATTAGCTGTACAAAAAGATAGAGTTTATGGATTATTGACACACCCTACTGCCCCATGCCTACCAAGCGCATATGCAGAGGGAGAGTTAAAGAAAATTAGTGGAAAAGAGTTCTTAAATGCCTACTTAGTAGGTGTTGACGTAGAATGTAAAGTTTCTGAAGCAATGTCTCCAAGACATTATCAGCATGGTTTTCATTCAACATCCACATGTGGAACTTTAGCCTCAGCTGCAGCTGCAGCAAAAATCCGTGGCTATAATGTTTCTCAAATTCAACAATCCTTAGCAGTGGCTGCAACTTTGAGCGCAGGGTTAAGAGAAAATTTTGGTACAATGACTAAACCCTTACATGCTGGAAGAGCAGCTGAAAGTGGAGTTGTCGCTTGTGATCTTGTGGGCTTAGGTTGGACTGCTACTGATAAAATTTTAGAGTCTCCGAGAGGGTTTTTTCAAGCTCATGGAGGGGGTTATAATTTAAAATCTATTAAAGGTCAGCTTGGAAGACCATGGACTTTTTCAAAACCTGGTGTTTCAATTAAACCCCATCCCTGTGGTTCATTAACCCATCCCGGAATGACAAAAATGTTAGAATTAATTTTGAAGCACGATATAAAACCACAAGATGTAATTAAAGTTGATGTTGGAACTAATCATAATATGCAAAATGCATTAATTCATCATAGACCAACTAATGAGTTTCAAGCTAAATTTAGTATGGAATATTCTATGGCAATTTTGCTAGTTCAGAGAAGAGCATATATTCCAGAATATCAGGATAAAAGAATTAACAAACCGGATGTTCAAAACATGCTTAGAAAAATAAACTTTTATAAAAATAAAATAGCTGAAGCAGCTGGTTACGACAAAATGACTACAATTATTGATATTTATCTTAAAAATGGCAAAAAAATTTCAGGTAGAGGAGATTTTGGTAAAGGAAGTCCAATGATACCTATGACATACGATGAAGTAGCAGATAAGTTTATGGGTTGTTGTGAATTTGCAAAATGGCCAACAAAGAAGGCGAAGGCAATTATTCAAGCTGTTAGTAAATTAGAAAAAATGAAAGATATTTCTAAATTGAGTAGGCTTTTATCCAAATAAAATCACATTTTTATGTTAGCGATTAATTAAATCGCTAACACATTTCATATTATTAATTATATTTCAAATAAAGTAGGTTGTTTTATATTGTGAAATAAGATTTATCTTTTTTTTTTTTTAAAAGAATATAAATAAAAATTGTGAAAAATTATGATGTAATTGTTGTTGGAGCAGGTAACGCTGCATTGTCTGCTGCTCTCTCTGCAAAAGATAATGGTGCAGAAAAAGTTTTAGTATTGGAGAAAGCCTCCTCTAAAGAAAAAGGTGGAAACAGCAGATATACAAACGGTGCTTATAGGTTTGCTTACAATGACTTTTCAGATTTAAAAAAAGTAATACCAAATTTAAAAAATTCTAACAGTATAGATTATGGAAAATATAGTGTCGCTGATTTTTTAAGAGACATGAATAAAGTTACAGACGGAAAAACAGATAAAAAATTATCTAAAATCCTAACATCAAAAAGTTTTGAAACAATTCATTGGTTAAGTAAAAAAGGTTTAAAATTTACACCCATTAAAGGAAGACAATCTTTCAAAGTCAATGGTGTGATGAGATATTGGGGAGGCTTGACTTTAGAGGTAAATGGTCAAGGTGAAAAACTAATAGACTCCATGCTTAAGATTATAAAAAAAAATAAAATTGAAATTCTTTATGATACAGCTGCAACTGATTTAATTTATGAAGATAATATTATTAAGGGCGTTAAAGTTATAAGTAAAAATAAACCAAAGACGATTACTGCAAAATCTGTAGTTTTAGCTTGTGGAGGCTTTGAATCCAGTCCTGAAATGAGAACAAGATATCTTGGTCCAGGATGGGAAATGGCAAAAGTCAGAGGAACAAAACATAACACTGGTGATGGATTAAGTATGGCGTTAAAAATAGGTGCCTCACCCTATGGAAATTGGTCTGGTTGCCATGCAGTATTTCACGATATGAATGGACCTGAGTTTAGTGATTTAAAGATAAGTAATAAATATCGAAAAATTAGTTATCCATGGGGAATTGTTTTAAATGCTAATGGAGAGAGATTTGTTGACGAAGGAGAAGATTTTAGAAATTTTACTTATGCAAAATTTGGAAAAGAAGTCATAAAACAACCAAATCAAATTGGATGGCAAATTTTTGATCATAAAGTGAGACATATGCTTTATCCAGAGTATGATGTTAAGTCTGCTACGATGGTTAGAGCTAACTCAATTAAAGAGTTACTTAAAAAAATATCAAGTATAAATTCGCAGAAAGCTCTAAAAACTATAAATGATTTTAACAAAGCTGTTAAAGAAGAAGTTAAATATGATCCAACAATTAAAGATGGAAGATGTACAGAGGGTTTAGCACTTAACAAAAGTAATTGGGCAAATAAAATAGATAAAGCTCCTTTTTATGCTTATGGAGTTACATGTGGAATTACTTTCACTTTTGGTGGATTAAGAGTAAATCAGAAATGCCAAGTGTTAAATAAAGTCATGAAGCCTATCAAAGGACTTTTTGCTGCTGGAGAAATGGTAGGTGGTATTTTTTATTTTAACTATCCAGGTGGTAGTGGTTTAACTTCAGGTGCAGTGTTTGGTAAGATAGCAGGCAAGTACTCTGCTAAACTTTAAATGGACTTCTTACATCATATTTTTTAGATAATTTCTCTAGTTCTTTAATAGTTTCTTTAGAGAGCAAAATTCCTTTTTTTGAGTTTACATTTTGATTATTAAATTCAGGCTCACCAGGATGTAGTATTTTTTTAAAGCCTTTTGCTTTTTTAAGTTTTTTTACCTCCTTAATTCCAAATTCTATTTTTTTTATAAAGTTCGTGTGTGATTGAAATAGATCAGTTCTAAGACAAATCATCAAATGACCTACATTTGAAGCTCCAGAAAAGTCATTAATTGCATTTTTAACTTTACCACTATGATTTGCACCTGTAAAAATTCCAGCTACTATATCCATCATCCATGATAATCCAGCACCTTTCATTCCTCCAAAAGGTAACATGATTCCTTTAAAAGCTTTTGCCCCATCATTCGTGGGTTTTCCAAATTTATCCAATGCATACCCAAAAGGTATTTTAATATTATTTTGAGCAGCAAATTTTAACTTTCCTCTCGCAACAGAAGAAGATGCCATATCAAGTATAAAAGGTTTATTGATTTTTTTTGTAGGACAGCCAAATGCAAAAGGACTTGTGCCAAAGAAAGGTGCCATCGCTCCATGAGGTGGCAAGGCTTTTGATGCGTTAGTAAATACCCAAGCAATACATTTATTTTTTGCAGCGATTTCTAAATAATTTGCTGCCATTCCAAAATGGTTGCTTTCACTTATTCCTACCAAACCAATCCCATTTTTTTTTGCTAGAGAGACGCATTTTTTTATTCCTTCATTGGCGGCTATATAACCCAGACCATTATCACCTGACAAATGAAAAATATTATTAGTTATTTTTTTAAATTTCAGTATTGGATTAATTTTAGCTGATTTTTTTTCAATCCTTTTTATATAAATTGGTAATCTAACAATCCCGTGTGACCAAACACCTCTTTCATCTGCTCTCACTATTAAATTTGCAACTGTTTTTGAATTTAAGTTATTTAAGCCAACTTTTTTTAGAACCTTAAATGCAAACTTGATTAAATCTGTTTTTTTATATCTTTTTTTAATATTCATATTTTTAACTGTTATAACCTGATGTTTTAAAATATAGAAAATACTTTATATAATCTTTTAAAGTATTAAATTAAATAAAAACCATGATTTTTAAAAGTTTCAAAAAAATTGCTATTGATAATAAAGAATATGATTTTGCAGATATCAGCAAAATTAAGGATATAGAAAAAATACCTTATACCTATAGAATTTTGTTAGAAAATATAATTAGACAGAATCTTTTGGGTCGTAATGATAATGCTGAAGCTCAAATAAAATCAATTTTAGAAAAACGATTAGGTGAAGCAATTAATTTTGCTCCAAATAGAATTTTAAGTCATGATATTTTAGGTAAAGTTATGTTGGTAGATTTTATTGCCTATAGAGAAGCCCTTCAAAAAAAAGGAATTGACTCTAAAGATATTCAACCAGATGTACCTGTAGATTTGGTTATTGATCATTCTTTGCAGGTTGATTATTTTGGAAATGATAAAGCTGAAATTGAAAACTTAAAAAAAGAGTATGAAAGAAATTCTGAGAGATTTTCTTTTTTAAGATGGTGTTCAAAATTTTTGGATAAAGTTAATGTAATTCCACCAGGGGTTGGTATTTGTCATCAGGTAAATATTGAATATTTATCTAAAGTCGTATGGAGAGAAAAAAAGAAAGATCTAAATCTTATTCATCCAGATACTTGCATAGGAACTGATAGTCATACTCCAATGGTAAATGCTATAGGTGTTTTAGGTTGGGGTGTTGGTGGAGTTGAGGCAGAAATTTCTATGCTTGGAAAAACAATACCTATGACTGTGCCAGAGATAGTTGGGGTAAATTTAAAGAACCAACTTAAGGAAGGAATAACTTCAACAGACTTAGTTTTATATATTACAAAATTATTAAGAAAAAATAAGGTTGTTGGAAGCTTTATTGAATTTTGTGGAGAAGGAGTTGAAAGTCTTACTGTTGGGGATAGAGCAACTATTTCAAATATGGCACCAGAGTATGGGGCAACTGCAGTCCTATTTCCTGTTGACAATTCAACTTTAGAGTATTTGCGTATGACAGGAAGAACAGACGAAGAAATTCAAGTTGTTGAAGAATATTCAAAACATCAAAAACTATGGCGAAGATCTGATATTACTCCAGACTATAACAGAGTTTTAAATCTTGATTTATTCTCAATAGAACCTTGTGTGTCAGGACCCAAAAATCCTGAGGATAAAATTAATTTAAATAAGTTTTCAAATGAAATTAATTCTCACTCAAACATGCTTTACAGTCAAGATTTACGGGAGGATGAATTTGAAGTACCTAATCTTGATTACAAAGTAAAAGATGCAGACATAATGATTGCGGCAATAACAAGCTGTACAAACACTGCAAATCCAAAAAATGTTATTGCAGCAGGTTTGATTGCGAAAAAATTAGTTAAACTAGGTTTTAAAAAAAATAATAAAGTAAAAACATCTTTTGCACCGGGTAGCAAAGTTACAGCAGAGATTTTAAGTAAATCTGGTTTGCAAAAATATTTAGATCAATTAGGTTTTAATGTAGTTGGTTTTGGATGTACAACTTGTAACGGCAGCTCAGGACCTTTAGACAAAAACTTAGCAAATACTATAGAAAAAGAAAAAATTTTTTCAGTTGCAGTGCTTTCAGGAAATAGAAATTTCCAAGGGAGAATACATCCAAATATAAGAGCTTCATACTTGGCATCCCCTGCATTAGTGGTAATGTTTTCTATAATAGGTAATGTCAAAATTAATCTTTTAAGTGACAGTTTAGGAAAAAGTTCTAATGATCAAAATATTTTTTTGAAGGATGTTTGGCCTTCAAATATAGAAGTGGATAAAATTGTAAATGAGTTTTACAAAGCAGAAACTTTTAGAGAAAAGTATGATCAGGTGTATCAGGGAGGAAGTTTATGGGAAAATTTAAATGTTTCAAATTCTCAAGATTATGACTGGCCTGATAGTACTTATATAAAAAAACCTCCATACTTAAAATATGCAGAAGATAATCAAACTAATGATATAGAACTAGCCCGACCACTAGTATTACTTGGTGACTCTGTCACTACAGACCATATTTCTCCCTCTAGTGTTATAACAAAAGGAACAGCAGCTTGGGATTACTTAACAAAACTTGGATTAGACTCTAAAGATTTTAATAATTATTTAACTCGAAGAGCCAATCATGAAATTGTAGAAAGATCTACTTTTGCTAGTTTAAGACTAAGAAATTTAATGGTACCCAATCAGGAAGGAAGTCTTACAATTAAATATCCAGAAAATAAAGTAACGAGAATTTATGAAGCTGCAGTTCAATATAAAAAAGAGAAAAAAGAAATTATAGTTATAGCAGGCGAAAATTATGGATGTGGATCGTCAAGAGATGTAGCCGCTAAAGGACCATTATTAATTGGTGTAAGAGCAATAGTTGCAAAAGGATTTGAAAGAATTCATAGATCAAATTTAATTGGAATGGGATTGCTCCCTTTAGAATTTGAAAATGGACAAGGTATCAATGAGCTAAATATTGAAAGTTCAGATCAGTTTAGCTTATTAGGGTTAAATGATATTACAAATGAAAATAAAAAAGTGCTCATGAAAATACATAAACAAACAGGTGATATTATTGAAGTTACACTTAATGCTAGATTAGATGTTCCAGAAGAGTTAAATTTTTGGAAAAATGGTGGGATTTTGCCTACAGCTTATAAGGAGGCTTAGGATTAATGGCACAAAGATGGATCAAGGCTACATATTATCGAGGTGGAACAAGTAAAGGTGTTTTCTTTCAAAAGAAAGATTTACCTACCTCAAATCAAAAAGAGTTAAATGATTTGTTTTTAAAAGTTATTGGAAGTCCAGACTTTAACAAAAGACAGTTAAATGGAATGGGTGGTGGTGTATCATCAGTTTCTAAGTGTGTTATTATAAGTCCATCAGATCGAGATGATGCTGATGTTGACTATAACTTTATTCAGATTGCTATAGATAAACCTATTGCAGAATGGAATAATAATTGTGGTAATTTATCAGGTGCAGTTGGACCCTATGCAATTCAAGAGGGTATAATTAAACCAAAAGAAGGTGAAAATAAAATAAGAATTTACCAAGTTAATACTAACAAAATCATCCATTCAACTTTTAATGTTAAAGATGGAAAACCATTAATCGAAGGTGACTATTCGATTGCGGGAGTTCATGGAACTGGATCCAAAGTTAGATTAGATTATTTAGAACCTGGAGGGTCTGGAACAGGAAAACTTCTCCCTACGGGAAATGTAATTGATGAAATAGAAATTAAAGATTTTGGCAAAATTAATGTAAGTATTATTGACGCCGCAACACCTCTTGTATATTTGCTTGCAGAGGATATTGGTTTAGAAGGTACAGAAACACCAGATGTACTTGATGCACAAATTGATAAAATGAATTTAATACAAAAAATAAGACGAAAGTCTGCACATATTATTGGTTTATCAAAATCGGAAGATGATGCACCAATGAACACACCTAGAATTGGAATTGTAACTTCTGCAAAAGATTATGTTAGTTTGGATGGAACCAAAATTAATTCTAAAGATCAAGATATTACAACTAGAATGTTTTCAATGGAAAAAACTCATAAAGCAATAATGGGTACTGCCGGAGTGAATATTGGTGTTGCTGCTGCAATTGAGGGTACTATCCCAAATAATGTGAAAAGAAAAGACTCTAACCCAATGGAACTACGCGCAGGAAATCCATCAGGAATAATGACAGCGGGAGCTGTTATCGAAAGTAAAGAAGGAAAGCCCTTTGCAAAATCTGCAATTTTTTATAGAACATTCAGACCACTTATGCGTGGTGAAGTTTTGGTCTAAGAAATTCTTATATCTCCACTTATTTGAGTTCTATGCATAACCCGTCTAGTATTTGGGTCAAATGAGTCTCTTTTGTGTAAGACAAAAAGATTTTTCCACATCAACACTTCGTTATTTTGCCATCGATGGGTAAAGGTATATTTTTCTTGCGTAGCATGTAACCATAATTCATTTAGTAGACTCTCACTTTCATCAATAGTCATTCCAACTATATAAGCATGTGGTCTTCTGCCAAGAAAAAGTGATTTTTTTTGAGTAGTAGGATCTTTAAAAATAATTGGATGTTTTGCTCCTGGCGTTAGAGATGGATCAGCATTTTCTTTGTACCCTTTTCTTAATTGTCCAGCACTATTATGTGAGGCATCATGAATTAAAATTTTACCATCAATTTTTTTTATTAAGCGCTCAGGCATATCCTCATAAGCAGCAATCATATTAGAAAAGTGTGTATCACCTTGATTTTTTGGTACTTCTAACGAGTACAAAATTGCACCTTTTGGCGGAATTTCATTATAGGTCATATCAGCATGCCATGTGGCCTCGCCATCACCAAGAATACCAATTGGTTTTCCTTTTTCTTTAACATTTGATATTACGTTTATTTCTGGGTATTCAGGTGAAAAATTTATCCCATATGGATTAGGTGCAGGTAAGTCTAAATTTCCAAAGTATTTACTAAATTTTAATAATTGTGGATCATTTAATTTTTGATTTTTAAATGTCAAAACTAAATTTTCATCCCAAGCTTTTTGGATAAAATTAATCTGATCTACTTTTAAATCTTTTGATAAATCAATATTTACAATTTCAGCTGATAAAGCTTTTTTACTTTTAATTAAATTCATAATTACTCATAATATATAAATTAGTTTTCATTAATTACAAATAAGGCTCTAAACCTACATAAATTAATCTAAGCGCGCCAAATAGTAGTATGATGGTTAATACTTTTTTAAAATATTTCTCTCCTTTAGAGACTAAAACAAGCTTGCCTATAAAAGTCCCATCAAAGCCAACTAAAATCATTAATCCAACTAGAAATATATATTCCTCAAAAGCAAAACCTATAAAAAAAAATGCTAATGATTTAAATAAATGTTGAAAAGTCATTAAAGAACCATGTGTGACCACATGTTTAACTGGATTAAAGTTAAAATTTTTAATCAACGCTGATATTAATGGACCTGAAGCACCAAATAACATCGACAATGTTGATGATACTGCCCCACCAAAAAAAATATACTTTTTTCCAAGTTTTGGAAATTTACCAAAGATAGAATAAAGTATAAATAACCCAACCCCTACCTGTCCAATTGAGGGATCTAATACTTCATAAATATTTACTCCCAAATATGATCCTATTAAACTACCAATAATGAACGGAAGAATAACACTTTTATCTAAATCTTTAACTGAGACAAAAATTCTTGCAAAATTTGACCCTAATTGAACTATTCCATGAACAGGTATTAACGCAAGTGGTGGTACAACAAATGATAAACCCACTAACATTAGAATTCCACCACCAAGACTTAAGGCAGTGGATATAAAAGAACAAATTAAATTTAGAATTATTAAAAAAACTGCTGCATATATTGAAATTGTTTCAGGTAAAAGAGATGAAAAGTCCATTAATCTCAAAGATTAAGATCACACAACTTAACTAATTCACTAGCATTAAATTCTTTATGTAAAATTAAATCAATAATATCATCGGTTTGAGATGTTTTAAAAACTGAAAACAATCTTTTTGATTTCGCAATAATATCCTTTTCTTCCATGGGGTTATCTGGGGTTCCACGAACAGACTTTGCATGGTAAAATAGTTTTTTATCATTATTTAAGATAATTGTAATTTTAGACTGCCTTTCTGGTCTAGCAATTGCTAATTCCTCACTTGAAATAGATTTAATTTTTTTTCTCAAACTTACTACTTCCGAGTCGTTGAATAGTTTTTCATCATGTGCCTCTTCATATCCCATAGTTTTTTTTATTAAATGAACGGCAATTAAATGTTGTGCACTGATAGATGGAATTTCTCTATCATTAACAATGTGAAAACGATCAGCTGGTATTTCTACTGTTAATTCTTTTATATCTTTGTAATTAAAGTCATTATTTTGAAGTAAATACTCTATTGCATCCATCATGGATTGAATTGGTGAGCCTACAGACCATTTTTTTAATGAAGCATTATCAATTTCAAAATTTTCACCTAATTTTTCGTTTAACAGTTCAGGTTTAGCATTGTGAGCAAAGCCTGCATGAAATCCCCTTTCTCCTAAGATCGGATCTCTCACAGATGTAAAATTATCTTTAGCAAATAATGCTGAATAAATGGCATTTCTTGATGTCATTCCAGAGAATACAAATGCTTTCTCAATATGATCAGGATCTCTATTCCAACATGCTAATCCTGAAGCTTGTTGAACAGTATATGAAATCAAATAATTGCATTGTTCGTGAGTTAATTTTAATAACGCACCAGCAGAAGCTGCACTTCCAAAAATTGGTCCTATACTGTGAGTTGCAAAAATACTAGTTTTAGGTGTTTTATATCCAAGGCTTGTTGTAAACCTAACGCCAACATCATAACCCAAAGCAATACCTTTAAAAATTTCCTCACTGCTAAGATTTTCTTTCTCTGCGATTGCCAGTGTTGTTGGAATTATTGCGCAACCTGGATGAAATCTTCCTTTTGTATGTGAGTCATCAGTTTCGTTGGCATGAGCAGCCATACCATTTGAAAATGCAGCGTTTATTGCCGAAACTTTAATATTATTACCTAATAAAGTGGCCTCCTGTACTCCGCCTTGATTTTTTGAAAAATTAAAACCTTTTTGCCCAGGAGGCAAAAGCCTCCCTGTAAGTATAGAAACAATCGCATCTAGTAAATGAAAACGTGTTTTGATTTTAGTTTTTTCAGGTAGATTATTACTTAAAGCTGTTGAAATATATTTTGTTAAATCATCCTGGATTTTCATTAGAAAATACCTTTTATATTATTTTTTTTGAAGTCTAAATGTTTTTCTTTGCAGACTATATTTAAAGTTTTTATTTCATTTGATTTTAATTTTTCCAGATTACCAATTAAATTTATAAATCTATTTTCTTCTTGTTTATGAATTATATTTTTAGTCAAAATTTTCATTTTATTAATATATTCATCTCTTCCAAAAGGAGTTTTTCCATTTGGATGAGCATTGGCAAATTCTAGTTGGTCAATTATTTTTAGTCCATTCATTAGCTCTATTTCTACTTTTGCTCCTTGTGCTTTTTTTAAAGGATCAGGTTCATCATAATACTTTTTATTCCAACTTTTACTTTCAAAGGTTTTTATTTTTCTCCATAATTTAATCGTATCAAGTTTATTTTTTCTTTTTTTAGAATAACTTTTTTCGTGGTGCCAAGCTCCATCTTCCAAAGCAACTGCAAAAATATACATTGCTGAATGGTCAAGAGTTTCTCTTGAGGCTTTAGGACTATACTTTTCATTATCATTGCTCCCACTACCCATCACAATATGGGTATATTTTTTTGAATAAATATTGATTTTTTTTATCTGCTTTATATTTTTAATTTTTTTTCTCATCTTAAATGCTAAATCAATTAAAGCATTTCCATGATAACCTGCTGAATGTTCTTTTGTAAAAGTTCCTAAAATTCCATTTCTAGATTCATTTTTTTCAGGTAGATTAATTTTTATATTTTTGTTTTCTTTTTCTAATAAAATTGAAATGATACCATAATCACCCTCCCAAACTGGACTTGGTGATTTATCACCTCTGATTGCTCTATCAATTGCATCTATTGCATTTTTACCAACTAACCCAGGAGCATAAGCTTTCCAGCTAGATAAGTTTCCTTTTCTTCCTTGTCTTGTAAAAATAGACGTGTGTGCACTCCACTGAATCGCTTGATAAATCGTTTCTATATCTAACTTTAAAAGTCTACCAATTCCACTAGTAATTGCTGGACCTAAATGTCCTACATGATCAATCTTATTTGGATTAAGAGCAATTGACATTGATAACCTTAATTGTGTTTCATAACTTGTTGCAATAGCTTTTATTAAATCTTTACCATTACAATTTCTTTGCTGCGCTACTGCTAAAATAGTTGGTATGCAGTCTCCAGGATGGCAAGTTTCTTTAGCCATTATATTGTCATGAAAATCTAATTCTCTCACTGCTACTGCATTTGCCCAAGCTGCCCACTGACAATCAAATTTTTTTTTTGAATTTAATCCAATTAAAGTCGCACCACTTCTATTTTCAAACTGCATCGCTTGTGCTCTAGCAATTTTAACTGCCTCCCTATTTAAAGCAGCAACTGCAACACCTGCATTGTCAATAATCCTATTGCCAACCATCTCAATTACATCTTTGTTTAAATTCCAGTCTTCAGAAGCCATCTTAGCAATTAGCCAAGCTAGGTGATTTTTTTTAACTGTTTTTTTTCCCGGTTTTTGAAGTTTAATTGGATGTGTTTTCATAAGTTAACTAAATAAATGAATTATGTTTCATAATATGAAATGACATTTTACATATTGAACTTAACTCTATTAATGTGTTAACGTTTGTCAATTTTAATAAAACTAACTGAGAGGGAAATTATGTTCAAACTAAATTTGAAAAAGTTTTTTGCTTTTTTTTCTTTATTCGCTCTTACTTACACATCGATAGCTAGTACATCAGTAGTTGCTGAAACTTTTGCTACTAAAGAGTGTGATCCAATACAAGTTGTGATTCATGCTTCTTATGGTGGAGGAACAGATACAACTGCCAGAATGATGTCTATCAGATCTAGAAGAACTCTAAAAGCTGATATGCAAATCGTAGGTAAAAGAGGTGGATCAGGAGCTAAAGCTCAAAACTACACTTTAACAAGACCAAAAGATGGTTGTACAATTATGGCTTTAACAGAGTCACACTTATACACTATGGCTAGAGGCAAATCTAACATGAAGATCGATGATCTTGTTGGTGTTGCTAGAGCTATGGAAGAGCCAACTTTTATCGTAGTTAATGCTCAAAATAAAGAGTTAAGTACTATTAAAAAGTTCATTAAAAGATCAAAAGAAAAACCGATCATAACTGCAATAGCATCTATTGGTGGTACTGAGCACATTGGAATGTATAACTATTCGACAGTTGCTGATGTTCCATTTAAAGCTGTCTCATTTGGATCTGGAGCTCAAAGTTTGCAAGCTTTAGCATCTGGTAAAGTTGAAGCATCTTTATTAAACCCATCTGAAGCTGCAGCTTTGATTGAAGACAAAAAAATTAAAGCAATTCTTTTGTTACATGACAAAAAAATGGCAGACTATCCAAAAGTGCCAACCTCATACGAAATGGGTCACGAAGTTAAAGTTGTGACTACAAGAGGATATGCTGTGCTAAAAGGAACGCCTCAAGACAGAATTGATGCGCTTTCTAAAGGTATGGTTAAAGCTATGAAGCATGACACTTTCGCAAATTATCTTAAAGGCGCATCTCTAGACCCTGCAACTAGCCCAGCTGGTACAGAGGTTTGGGACAAGCAACTTAAAGAAAATTATGCAAAAGCTGCTGAGGCATTAAAAGGATTAGGTTTAACTAATTAATGTCAGACGAAAAAAAAACTTTTGACTTTGCGCCCAAAACATTGGGCGCAGGGTTTATTCATAAAAAAGACTTAGTACTTGCAATCATATTAGTCGCTTTCGGGGCATTTATGTACTATGAAGCTGGAAAATTTCCAGAAGCCCCTGCTATTTTAGGAGATACTTTAAATGCAGATGTATTTCCAAAAATGCTTATTACAATATTATTTATTCTAGTTGCGATTATACCTTTTGAGTTCAAAATTACTCCAGCAAAAATAGCAAAAATAGATAAAGATAGAGGTGATAGAACATTACCAATAACTTGGTTCACAATAGTTCTGTTACTTGTAATAGTTTCTTTTGCTGAATTTTTAGGTGCAGTTGTAACAATGTTTATTACTTGTTTAGCCTTACCTCTTCTTTGGGGAGAAAGAAATTATATAGCAGTAGCTATATATTCAGTTGTGTTTCCTGGTTTTGTTTATTTATTATTCAATAAATTGCTAGGATTATATTTTAACCCTGGAATACTCGAATTACTTAAATAAAAATTATGGAAGACGTAATAAGAGGATTTGTATTATTGATGGAGGTTCAAAACCTCTTATTGATTTTTGGTGGAGTTTTGGTTGGTGTATTAGTTGGCGCTTTACCTGGATTAAGTTCACCTATGGCTATTGCTTTGTTAATGCCATTTACGATAAGTCTTGATCCTGTTGCATCTATATCAATGATGGCTGCATTATATTGTGCAGGAACCTTCGGTGGATCAATTACTGCAATACTTATCAATGCACCAGGAGCGCCTCCTGCGGTTGCTACTGCTTTAGATGGTTATCAAATGGCAAAAAATGGTGAGCCTGGAAGAGCTTTAGGTCTAGCAGCAGTTTCCAGCGTATTAGGTGGAATATTTGCAATTGTAATATTTTTATTTGCTACACCTTTACTTGCTGACATAGCTTTAAAATTTGGACCAGTAGAATATTTTGGTTTATCAGTTTTTGCGTTATCTATGTTAGCTGCTATGAGTGGAAAATCATCCATAAGAAATCTTGTAGCAGGAGCTTTAGGGGTATTCGTATCAACAATTGGAGTTCACCTAGCTACAGGGGTTGAAAGATATGATTTTGGAGTTCAGGAATTAACCGAAGGTATTAAATTTGTACCAGTCCTAATTGGACTTTTTGCAATGTCAGAATTATTAACACAATCTAAAACTTTAAATGCTGCAGTTGAAAGAATGTCTGCAAGAGCTTTAAGACTACCCACATTTGCTGAATTAAAAAGTTTAAAAGGTACCATACTAAGATCTTCAGGTCTTGGAACATTTATTGGAATATTACCAGCAGAGGGTTCAACAGTTGCGGCTATGATGGGATACAATGAAGCTAAAAGATTTTCAAAAACACCTGAAAAATTTGGTACAGGATGTGCCGAGGGAATAGTTGGACCAGAGGCTGCAAATAATGCGGCTGCAGGAGGAGCTATGGTTCCAACACTTGCACTAGGAATACCTGGAAGTGGAACTACAGCTTTAATTTTAGCAGCATTAGTTATGCATGGTTTTAGGCCAGGTCCTTATCTAATAACAGAAACTCCACATCTGGTTTATGCAATTTTTGGAGCTATGCTATTTGCTAACTTTGCATTTTTGGGTATCGGATTAGCAGGTGCTAGATTTTTCTCTTATGTAACTTTTATTCCTAAAAGATTTCTATGGCCTTCAGTATTTATATTTTCTTTAATTGGTTCATACGCTTATAGTTCAGCTATTTTCGATGTATGGGTTATGTTGATATCTGGAATAATTGGTTATTTTGCTTTAAGAAATGGATTTTCACCTGCTCCTTTTGTTATGGGTTTAATTTTAGGAAAAATGGTTGAAGAAACTTTCACTCAATCAATGGTTATTTATGAGAGTAATTTCATGAACTTCTTTGACAGTGGAGTATTTATTTTATTTATGGTATTGACTGTAATTAGTTTATCAACACCATTTTGGGGTCAAATACGCTCTAAATTAAAACCTAAACCAGTTGAATAAAAAATTCACCAAAAATAAAGTTGTTGTTATAACTGGTGGTGCCAAAAAAATAGGTAGATCGACCGCATTAAAACTTGCAGAGCAAGGATTTAATATTTTAATTCACACAGGTGGTAAGAGCATTAATGATGCAAAGACAACTGTAAAATTAGTCAAAGAATATAAAGTAAATAGTAATTTTATTAGCGGTGATCTTGACAATATTAAAACAATTAAAAAAATTAAAATTGCAGCAGAGAAATTGGGTGTTCCATCTATTTTAATCAATAATGCTGGCTTAAGAATTTATGATAATTTTGAAAAGATAAAATATAAAGACTGGAAAAAAGTGATGTCAGTAAATGTTGATGCTTCCTTTCTTTGTGCTCAAGCTCTCATTGGACATATGACAAAACAAAAATGGGGAAGAATTATAAATGTAGGAGGTTTATCTGCACATATTGGAGCCAAAGAAAGAGCTCATGTTGTAACTTCTAAAGCTGCTCTTGTTGGGTTAACAAAAGCTATCAGTATGGAGTTTTTAGAAAAAGGAATTACTAGTAATTGTGTAGTTCCTGGTTTCATTGAGGATTTTGACTCAAAAGAAAAAAAGCTTAAAGGTCACTGGTTGCGCCATCCACAAACCCCTAATCTAGTATTGAAAAGATTTGGTACTCCTGACGAAGTTGCTGAGGTAATTGTTAATCTTTGTAAAAAAGAAGCTAGTTATATTAATGGACAGACACTTCACGTAAATGGTGGTACTTATACCCCATGACAATTGCAGAAGAATTCTCGAGTTGGAGCAAAAGCTTAGACGTAAAAGATATTCCAGAAAAAACCCAATTTACATTAAAATTCTTATTAAAGGATATCTGTGGAATTATTTTATCAGCAAGGAATGAGGATTATGTAAAAAGTTTAGTTGAAACCTATAAAGGATCAGGAAACTTAATTTCTTTAGGTCACAGTGAGAGATTTGACTTATTTTCATCGGCCATAATAGCTGGTACTGCAGCACATGGTGAGGATTTTGATGATACTTTTGAGGGAAATCCAATGCATGTAGGGGCCACAATGATTCCAGCGATGCTTTCAGCAGCTCAGAAATTTAATCTTGATGGTGATCAAATTTTAAAGGGACTAGCTGTTGGATCAGAGTTAATTTGTAGGTTAGCTTTAGTTGCGCCAACAGCGATGCATAAACAATCTTTTCATCCAACTGCTGTTTGTGGAACGTTTGGTGTTGCTGCAGGTTTATCATCAGTATTGGATTTAACAGAAAAGCAAATGGTTTCAGCTTTAGGTATAGCAGGTAGCTTTACCTCAGGCATTATTGAATATCTTGCAGAAGGGTCATGGACAAAAAGAGTTCATCCAGGTTGGTCAGCAAATTCTGGAATGAATGCGGCACTGATTGCAAAATCTGGTTTTTATGGGCCAAGGACTGTATTTGAGGGTGAGCATGGTTTCTTTGAAGCATTTGCTTTAAAAGAAATTGAAAGAGATTATTCTCATTTAACTGATGGATTAGGTAAAAGGTGGGAAAATCAAAATCTAGCTTTTAAACCCTTTGCCTGCGGAACAATGGCACAACCTTTTGTTGATTGTGCAATTAAGATTAGAAAAAAAATCAAAAATTTAAATAATATTTCATCTATTACTGCAAAAGTTGGGGAAGGTACTGTCCACAGATTATGGGAACCCTTGAAAGAGAAAAAGAAACCATCAACACCATATTCAGCTAAATTTTCTGTACCCTATTGTGTTGCAGTAGGATTTGTTAGGGGAGATGCAGGTTTAAACGAATTCAATGAAAAAAGTATTAATGATAAAGAAATTTTAAATTTAGCTAGTAAAGTCAATTATGAAATAGATCCAAATAATGAATATCCAAAAAATTATACTGGAACATTAATTTGTAAAACTTCAGAAAATGAATTTACTGAGCATCAACCTTGCTTTAGAGGAGGCATTAAGGAGCCATTAACTAAAGATGATATTGATAAAAAGTACAATGCTAATTTAAATTATTCTAAAATTTCAGAAGAAAATAAAAAAAATTTAAATAATTTCATTGAAACCCTATTTACTAAACCAGATTTTTCTAAAATAAATTTTTAATCTCTAATGGAAACTGATTTCGACATAGGTGCGTTATTTGCAAGTCTTGGAATAATTGAGCTTACAATATTAATATTAACTGCTTTTTTTGCATCTGTTGTCTCAGGAATATCTGGATATGGAGGAGGTATGACCCTTGGTTTATTAGTGTCACCTTTTATACCTGTAAAATTATTAGTACCTTTAATGTCAGTGTTTGTTTTGTTTTCTAATGTATCGAGAATGTATTATTACCGAAAAAATATATTTTGGAAAAAAGGTATTTACTTTGCGATAATTTCTACCCCATTCTTGATTGTAGGTACAAATTTCTATGCATCGGTGTCTGAAAAAACTTTATATTTCTGTTTGGGGTTTGGGTTAGCTTTCATTGTAATTCTAAGAAGAGTATTTAAGAAAATTAATCTTACTATTGGTTGGGTTGGATTAGGAGTAATGGCTGTATTTTATGGAACAATAAGTGGTGTAATACTAGGGCCAGGTTCTGTTTTACTAACAGCCCTAGCTGCAAATGGATTAGTAGGACCTCAAATTATAGGAACCGACTCATTTATAACACTTATAAATGTAATAATACGCCTCATATCGTATTGGAATTTGGGATTACTGAACCTTGATGCGCTATACGTAGGTTCATTGATTGGTATTGTTGCTATATTTGGATCTTATACAGCAAAGAAAATAGCAGATAAGTTAGGTGTTAAAATGCACACAATTATTATTGAGGTCTGCGTAGTTATAGGTGGTAGTGCAATGATTTATAAAGCCTTAACTTTTTAAAAGTTTCTATAAACTTTATAAATAATATGCTCAGGATTTTTTAGATTAAAACTATTCGCTGAAATCCAAGGGTATCGACATCCCCATTTATTAATTATAGGTATCAGTGAGTGCTCCCAATTTAAATATCCTCTTGAATGATGTTTATTTCCAAGATGCCTTTTGGGGAAGAAATATGTGGGGTCAATTTTGTTTGTTTGATACTTTTTATTCATAGATCTTGGTTTTTTAACCTGCCAAATTGCATTAAAACCCATACGTCTTAACCAAATTACTGAAAATAATGATGAGGAAGGAACAAAAGAATATACAAAGATTTTTGACAAGGTAGATGCAATAAATTTGTCTGTGTTTTGTATCAAAGTTGTTGCGTGCAAGTTCCTCCATCCCTTAATATTTTTAAAATTCTTTATTTCAGAATTTATTTGAAAAAAGTAATTATTTGAATCATGAACAATTTTAGTAGTTTTAGGTATTTTAAATTTTTTAGAGATTTCTTTAGATAATTTTAAGTCTTTATCTAAATTAATTTTTACTTTTTTAAGCTGAGATTTATTATTATAAACTCTTTTATTTCCTGATAAAACCCAGTTTTGAGTACCACCATTTAAAACATATTTTTTATTTTTGAAATTAAAATCTTTTAAAGTTTGATAGGCTATTATACTTCGAGTCCGACCTGCACAATGAACTATATAAGTTTTGTTAATATTCAAATTATTATTTAGAAAAATTGGTAATTCTCCACCTGAGCAATGATGTGAAAAAGGGAGACTAAATTTTTCAAATTCAATCTTAGGCCGTGTATCAATTTGAAAAAAATTATTTGTTTTGTGAATTTTTTTTAAATCATTTGGAAAAATGTTTTTTATTTTTGACGACTTCTCTACCCATTCGCCAAAAGCCTTAGAAAAGGTATATTCTCCTTTCCAAAATGGTAATTTATTTTTAATCCATGTCCTATAGTCTCCTTCAATTGTAAAATAACTTTTAAAGTTAAATTTATTAAGTATTTTAAAAATTTTTTTTTTATTAGTGTCATTTCCAATTCCAATTAATAAAATTATAGTTTTATTGTTAGGGACCAAATCAATTATATTTTCATTGAGTTTTGCAACCTCACAATTAATCGAACCAAATGCAAAGCCTTGAACATATTTTTCTCTTTTTCTAACATCTATAAAAGCAATATTTTTATTTTTAGATCTAAGGATTTTGACTGCCTCAGAAATATTTATTTCATTCATATATTTTATAATAAAAAAGTTTTGTTAAATTAAATATAGTTATTTATATTTTTTATAACTTTGTGCTATAATTTTTAAAATATGGAAATAAATATAAATTGTGATTTAGGTGAAAAATCAGTCCATCATTCAAATAGAAACGACCCTGATTTACTAGCAATTGTTAATTCTGCCAGTGTTGCATGTGGTTATCATGCTGGTGACGATCAAACTATGAGTGAGGTTGTTCAAATATCAAAAAAAAATGGAGTAAGTATTGGAGCTCACCCTTCTTTTAAAGATTTAGAAAATTTTGGAAGAAAAAGAATGAATTTATCTAAAAGCGAAATTAAAAAATTGATAATTGAACAGTATGAAATTTTACAAAAAATTGCTGAAAATCACGGAGAAAAAGTAACTCATATTAAGCCTCATGGTGCATTAAACAATATGGCTTGTGAGGACTTGGATTTATCAAAGATACTAGCAAAAACGATTTATGATATTGATAAAGAATTAATTTACTTAGTATTAACAGGTTCAAAAATGGAAATTGCTGCAAAAGAAATAGATATGAAGATAGCTTGTGAAATATTTGCTGATAGAACATATGATGATGAAGGTAACCTTGTTTCAAGAAAATTACCTCATGCTTTAATTACTAATCCATCTCAAGCTAAAAAACATGTTTTGAGTATGGTTCAAAATCAGTCAATCAATTGTCACAGTGGTAAACAAATTCCTTGCGAAATAGACTCTATCTGTGTACATGGGGATAATGATAGTTCTCTTTCAACTGCAATTGCAATTAAAGAATTATTGGTAGAAAATAAATTTGAATTAAAACCTTTAACAAAAATGAAAAAATTTAGCTAATGATTAAAAATTATATTATTATTTTATTATTCTTACTTTTTACAACAAAATCTTTTTCAGCTGGATCAGATGATAACAGCTCTAAAGTCAAATCGAATTATGATCAGGCAGTAGTACTAATTAAGTCTGCAAAAAAATTAGAAAAAAAAGGTAAAACTGAAAAGGCCAATAAAAAATATGAAAAAGCACAAAAGCTATTAATTAAATCCAACAACAAAAAACCTAACCAACCAGATACTCTTAACTACTTAGGTTTTACCACCAGAAAACTTGGTGATTTTGAAAATGGTGAAAAATATTACCTTTTAGGACTAGAAATAAATCCAAAACATGTTGGCATAAATGAATATTTGGGTGAGTTATATGTTGCCACTAATAGATTAGATTTAGCAAAAGAAAGATTAAAAATTTTAGAAACTTGTAGCTGTGACGAATATAATGAGTTAAAAGCTGTCATAGATGGTACAAAAAAATCTAAATATTATTAATTTTGATTGAACAGTTAATAATTTTAACGCAAATTATTTTTATAGATATAATTTTAGCTGCAGATAATGCTATAATTATTGGACTTATAGCAGCAAATTTTGTACCTAAAAATCGAAAAAAAATTATTTTGTGGGGTGTTGCAGGTGCTTTAGTTTTTAAAGTTATTTTTGCTGTCTTTGCTACCTACTTATTTAAATTTTATTTTATTAAAATTTTAGGAGGACTTTTATTAATATGGATCGTTAATGATTTAAGAAAAGATTTAGTTGAAATTAAAAAAGTTAAAAAATCTCCTACCAAGAAATCAAAAGAACCATCTTTTATTAAGAGTGTTTATAAGGTTTTATTTGCTGATATCACAATTAGTTTT
Organism: uncultured Pelagibacteraceae bacterium; assembly: GCA_902590915.1. Classification (GTDB taxonomy): domain Bacteria; phylum Pseudomonadota; class Alphaproteobacteria; order Pelagibacterales; family Pelagibacteraceae; genus Pelagibacter. Next base: position 21,276 of record CACIYQ010000003.1, on the reverse strand, counting down.
GATAACGTCATTGGTGTCGTTGGTGCAGCAAAAGGGTATTTTGGTTTTATGATTTTTGGTTTAGTTTTATCTGTTGTTTTAACAGGTGCTTTAGCAACTTATATGGCAAAATATATACAACAACATATCTGGATTGCTTACGTAGGTTTAGTATTCATTTTAATTGTTGGTCTTCAATTAATTATAGGTGGATTAGTTGATTTAGAAATACTAAATATTAACGAAGAATTTAAGAAATACTTTTAATTAGTAAGAGTGTTTTTTTAGTGGAAATTTCTTACTTTTCACTTCTCTAGCATAATTTAGAACAGCTTTGGAAATATCTTTTCTAATGTTTGCGTATTTTTTAACAAATCTTACATTAATAGGATTTAACCCAATAAGGTCATCCAAAACTAAAATTTGCCCATCACAATTATTTGATGCTCCTATGCCAATTGTTGGGATTTTTATATTTTTTGTGATGGTTTTTGCTAGTGAGCTTTCTATGCATTCTAGTACCATTGAAAAAACCCCAGCGGTTTCAAGTAATTTTGCTTCTTTTAAAATTTTTTCTCTTTCATAATTTTTTTTACCTTTAAACTTAAAATTCTTAGCTGACTGAGGAAGAAGTCCCAAATGACCCATAACAGGAATATTATTTTTTACTAATGTTTTAATAATTGCAGAAATTTTTTTTCCACCCTCTAATTTTACTGCATCACATTTAGTTTTTAATATTACTTTTTTTGCATTCTTAAGCGCCTCTTTGGAATTTCGATAAGTGTTATAAGGCATATCAACAACCATTAAACTTTTTTTAATACCCAATCTCACACTTTTAGAATGTTCTATCATAGTATCTAATGAAACTTCTCGTGTTGATTTGTAATTATATAAAACAGATCCAAGCGAGTCACCAACAAGGACTATATCACAGTGGTTATCTAAAATTTCTACAACATTTTTAGAATAAGCAGATAAACTTACTATTTTGGATTTGTTTTTTTTTTTAATTATAGATAATATTTTTTTATGCATTGGCTTACCAAGAGCCAGAATTCTCCATAGAAACCCAAGGTTCTTTAGGCTCTAGGTTTCCTTCCTGGAGGATTTCAATAGAAATTTTATCAGGTGACCTGACAAATGCCATATGACCATCCCTTGGAGGTCTATTGATAGTATAACCCATATCCATTAATCTTTTGCAAGTTTCATAAATGTTATCTACACGATAAGCGAGATGACCAAAATTTCTTGAACCCTCTCCCAGTTCGTCTCCATCCCAATTATAAGTTAATTCAATTTCTGCTTTATCGTCATTTGGTGCAGCAAGAAAAATAAGTGTATATCTCCCCTTTTCATCTTCCATTCTTCTTGTTTCCTTAAGCCCAAGACCTTCACAGAAAAATTTTAAAGACTCCTCCACATTCTTAATTCTAATCATTGTGTGTAAATATTTCATATGTCTACTTTATAGTTCAAAACTACTCTAATTCAATAGTACTTGGGGGTTTTGAGGTAACGTCATAAACAACTCTATTTATGCCTCTTATGCTATTAACTATTTTATTAGAAATAGTTTGCAAGAAAGATTTTTTAAATTCAAAGAAATCAGCTGTCATACCATCTTCAGAGGTAATTGCTCTTAAGAGGCAGAGGTATTCATAAGTTCTATTATCACCCATCACACCTACGGTTTTGACAGGTAAAAGAGCAGCATATGCTTGCCAAATTTTGTGATATAAACCATGATCTTTTAATGCTTGTATAAAATAATAATCAGCCTCTTTTAAAATTTTTATTTTCTCATTAGTAATAATTCCAGGCATTCTAATTGCCAGACCAGGGCCTGGAAAAGGGTGCCTTGATATAATCTCTTTGCTTAATTTTAATTCTAAACCTAATTTTCTAACTTCATCTTTAAATAAAAACTTTAATGGCTCAACAAGTTTTAAGTTCATTTTTTTTGGTAAACCACCAACATTATGATGTGATTTAATTTTTGAGGTTTGACTACCAGTAACTGATTTACTTTCAATCAAATCAGGATAAAGCGTTCCTTGTGCCAAAAAACTTACATTCTTGATTTTTTTTGCATAACGTTCAAATATTTTAATAAATAGATTTCCAATTATTTTTCTTTTTTTTTCTGGTTCAGAAACATTTTTTAATTTTGATAAAAATTCTTTCTCTGCATTTACATAAATTAAATTAATTTTTAATCGTTTCTTAAAAGTCTTAATAACTTGTATTTCCTCATTTTTTCTAAGCAGTCCCGTATTAACAAAAATACAATATAATTTTTTCCCTATTGCTTTATTTAATAATTGAGTAACTACACTACTATCCACGCCTCCTGATAATGCACAAATGACCTTGTTAGTTCCAACTTGCGATTGTACTTCTTTAATTAATTTTAACTTTTGATCTTTAGAAGACCAATTTCTTCTTATTTTACATATTAAAAAAATGAAATTACTTATCAATTTTTTTCCATTTTCAGTATGAGTTACTTCAGGATGAAACTGGATGCCAAAAAAATTTTTGGTTTTATTTTCAACGATTGCAAATTTAGAATTTGTGCTAGATGCAACAACCTTAAAATTTAGAGGTAGCTTAGATACTTGATCTGCGTGACTCATCCAGACTTTTTTTATTTTTTTAACCCCAAAAAAATTTTTCGTTAAAAGACTTTCATGCTTTTTATAAATGTTAGCCAAACCAAATTCTCTATGTTTTGATTGTTTAACTTTGCCACCATTTAATTTAGAAAGTATTTGATGACCAAAACAAATTCCCAAAATTGGAAGATTAAGATCTAATATTTTCTTATTAAACGAATATTTGTTAATTTGGTATACATTTAACGGACCTCCAGATAAAATTATTCCTCTCACACTTTTATTGATATTCCTAATCCTAATTTTTTTGTGACTTACAATTTCTGAATAAACACCTAGCTCTCTTATTCTACGAGCTATTAACTGCGTAAATTGAGAACCAAAATCTACAATCAAGATTTTATCTAGATTTTGGTCAAGACTCATTTTTGGGATCTATATTTTTTAATGACTCTTCTATATTTTTATTTTCATCGCACAATTTCTTACAAACTTTTGAGAATATTTTTGAAAGATTTTTAACCTTGTCATAGTTAGATTTTTCAACAGATATTTTCATCATCATTAATATAGCCTCTTCATTATCTGGTTCGATTAATAATGCTGTTTCTAAGTTATGTTCCTCTTTTCTCTGATTTTTCTCATGATTATATATTTTAGCTAAATATAGATATGAGGTCGCATCTTTAGGGTTATAAACTATATTTCTTTCAAACAAAAATCTTGCATCATCATACTTTTCGTTTTCATAAAATTTTAATGCTTCATTGAAAAAATTATCGTTACTAAAAGATAATGATTTCACAAATAAAAGTGTAATTGAAACTATAGTTATTTTGAGAATTCTAAACATTAATATTTACTATCATTTTTTACCACATCGACATTGTGAACCATACTTTCATAAAAACCAGCTTTTGTGATTTTAACAAAATTAGGTTTGACTCTAAGTCTTGTGATATTTTTTGAACCTAGATATCCCATAGATGATCTTAAGCCTCCAACTAATTTATAAATTATACTACCTACATCTCCTTTGTATTTAACATATCCTTCAACACCCTCTGCTACATATTTGGACACATCTTTTTGTTTTTTTTGGAAATATCTATCTGCTGAACCTTTATTCATAGCTCCAACCGATCCCATGCCGCGAAAACTTTTATATAATTTGCCATTTTTTTTAATTAACTTTCCTGGAGTTTCGTTTGTTCCAGCAAACAAAGATCCTATCATTACTGCGTCTGCACCTGCAGCAAATGCCTTTGCTAAATCACCAGAATATTTAATTCCTCCGTCTGAAATTATTTTTACTTTTTTATTTTTAATTCCATTTCTTACTGATAAAATTGCACTTAATTGTGGAACTCCAATTCCAGCCACCAATCTTGTTGTGCAAATAGATCCAGGTCCAATTCCAACTTTAATAATGTCAACTCCTAATTTGATTAAAAATTTTGCAGCCTGTGGGGTTGCAATATTACCAGCACATAAAGCTATCTTATTTTTTTTAATTTTTTTTACATATTTAATTATTTCACCAACTTTTTTGGTATGACCATGGGCAGTGTCTACTACAATTAGATCTACACCCTCTTTAATGATTTGTTTAGCTCTAACAAACTCTTTTTCAGACGCTCCTATTGCTGCTCCAACTTTTAAAGAAAGTTTTTTTACTTTTCTAATCTCTAAAACTTGTTGGTTGATATTTAGATTACGATGGATTACTCCAATACCACCTGCTTTTGCTAATGCTATAGCCATTTTACTCTCAGTAACGGTATCCATTGCTGACGACAAAAGTGGAACTTTTAGCTTTAGATGATTTGTTAATAATACACTTGTATCAACCTCAGAAGGCATTATTGTTGAATAATTTGGCGCTAGAGTAACGTCATCAAAGGTAAGTGCTTCTTTTATAGGAACCATAATCTTTTATATACGATTCCTTTTAAATTAAAAGTCTCTATCTAATTTTTCTACAAATTATAAAGCTCTCTTTGGAATCTTTGCGACTTGATTTTGGTTTAAAAACCTTAACTTCTTTAAAATTTTTTTTACCTTCAGTAATTATTTCATTAAATGTTCCTCCCATAAATATTTTTGAGATGAAGAAACCATCATTTTTAATGATATCTTTTGCAAATATCATTGCTTCTTTACACAGCTCTCCTGTTTGAATTGAATCAATATTTTTAATACCTGTGGTATTTACAGCCATATCAGACATTACCACATCAGCTTTGTTATTAAGATTTTTTTTAATTTCATCTTGGATTTTATTCTTTGTAAAATCACCCTGAATTTGAATACTAGTTCCAATTGTCTCCATTTTTTTTAAGTCTATTGAGATCAATTTTCCATTTTTTATTAGCTTTGAAGCATATTGAGACCAGCTACCTGGTGCTGCCCCAATATCCACAACGCACAAACCACCTTTAAATATTTTAAATTTCTCATTAATCTCTATTAATTTATATGCTGATCTAGCCCTGTATCCATCAACTTTAGATTGTCTAACATAAATATCTCTTCTTTGTTTATTAACCCAATTTTTTGAAGTTTTATTTTTTTTCAATTAATTATTAAATCTTAAACTTTTATTAACACTTTTTCCTTGAATAGTTTGAATATCTATTTCAATTTCTTTGTTCAATCTCATATCTTTATTATCTTTCCAAATTCCAGCCGCAAGGTGCATGATACCTATTCTACTATTTGGCAAATATGGTTCTACAAAAGTATTATTCTCTTCATCGAACTTTGGTAAAAGGTTGCTCGTTATCCAATTACAGTTTAATGGCAAGAATTCAGTAATAACATTATCTATATAAACAGACATATTCATTGCTAGTTGTTCAGATCCAAAAATTTCTCCTGACTTTAAAGTCTGTATTAAATTTCCTTGCCAGACTTTCCAAATTGAAGACTCTTTTTCCAAAGAAAAAACTCCAATATTAATATGTGGAGCAAATGCTAACTTCCTTGCTTTATCATAGCTAATTTTAGATTTAACAGCGTGCTTAAAATTTTGCGATTTAACAAGTGCAAGCTTACCAAAAATCCAATTTACTTTGGAAGTTATTTTATACCCAGGTCCTATAGTTTGAGTAATACCGAGCTTACTGTCATCACACGCTTTAAAATAAAGTTCAACAGCCTTCCAATCATTTACCCAAGCATCACAATCTATCCAAAGATATTTATTGTAGTTTGGGAAATATTTTGGGAGGAATGCTCTAGAAACTTGACTTTTTAACCATTCACGCCCTTTTATTTTGCTGTCAGGAACTTGGATGTCCCATTCTGCTTGTTTTATTTCATCCACTTTTGATAACAAATTTTTCTTTTGTTCATCAGTTAAGCCTGCATCTAAAATACAAATTGCGATTTCATGGCTATTTTCAAACCTTTTTATTGAATTAATCAACTCATCTAATAAAGGATAATAATTAGTGTCTGCTAGGGAGACAATGACATTTTTTTTCATTACAATATATCTTCAAGATCATCATCCTCGTCTATAAACTTTTGATCATCATTCTTCTTTTTCAGTTTTTGATAATGGATATAGCTCAAAGGAAGCAAAGTTAAATAAATCATTGAACTTAATGCTATAATATCAAACGGATAAATTAATAGAAAACCAAAGAATAGAACTATTCCAAATAGTAAAAAAATTGTTGTTTTTCTTTGAATAACAATCTTTTTAAATGAATAGCTTGGAACTTTACTTATAAGAAGTAACGAAGTAGTGATGAAAAAAATTGGGACAATTACATTATAATTTATTTCAAAAAGGTTAAAATTAGATAGACTAATTATCAAAGGCGTTAAAACCAAAATTCCACCTGCTGGTGAGGGAACCCCCTCAAAAAAATTATCTCTCCATGAAGGTTCTTGACCTGAGTTAACATTAAATCTAGCAAGTCTTAAGGCCACACAAATCACATAAATTAGACAAATTAACCAACCAAATCTTCCAAGAGTATTCAAACTCCAAAAATACATTATAAATGCTGGAGCCACTCCAAAACTAATCATATCAGTTAGTGAGTCTAATTCTTTTCCAACTTTAGATGTTCCTTTTATTAATCTTGCAATTCTTCCATCTAAACCATCAATAATAGCAGCTAAAATTATAGCAATAATTGCAAATTCAAAACTTCCATCTAAAGCAAATCTAATTGATGTCAAACCAATACATACACCTATTAGAGTAAGCATATTGGGTAAAATTACTCTTGCATTTTTTTTGCTTGGAACAATTTTAAAATTGTTTTTAGGTTGTTGCATAATTATTTCTTAGCTAATAAAGTTTCTCCAGAAATAGCTGTTTGACCAACTTTAACCAATGGCTCATAATTCTCGTAGTAAACATCTGCTCTACTTCCAAATCTTATCATTCCAATTCTATCACCTTGATGAAGTTCTTGATCCTTATCTGTTTCACACACAATTCTCCTTGCCACAAGACCTGCAATTTGAACTACAACAATGTCATTGCCATGTTTATCTGTTATTTTATAATAATTTCTCTCATTATCTTCGCTCGCTTTATCTAAAGAAGCGTTTAAAAATTTTCCTGGTTTATATAAAATTTCCTCAATTTTACCAGAGCATGGTGTTCTGTTTACGTGACAATCAAAAACATTCATAAAAATGCTAATCTTTTTAAATGTTTTATTTTCAAGACCAACTTCCTTTGGGCCGTCAACTTCCTCAACTTTTATTATCTCTCCATCGGCTGGGCTTACAAGATAATCATCATTTCCTATAATTACTCTTTCGGGGTCTCTAAAAAAATAATAAACCCAAATTGTTAATATCAATCCAATCAGACCTAGGAAATTATTTACTATGAATAAAATTATAGTTATGAAAGCTGCTATAACTAAAAACTTATATCCCTCCGTATGGATCTTTGGAAATATCTTGCTAAACATAATTCTACTAATTGCTAATTTTGGATTAATATGTATATAAACCATGCAAATTCAATTAATAACGAAAAAAATATTTTAATGAGTAAAATCAAGGTTAATAATCCAGTTGTTGAGCTAGATGGTGACGAAATGACTCGGATTATATGGGAGTTTATTAAAAAAAAACTCATTTTACCTTATATCGACTTAGGCATTGAATACTACGATTTAGGCATGAAAAGTAGAGACAATACAGATGATCAAATAACTATAGACTCTGCTAATGCTATAAAAAAAATTGGTGTTGGAATTAAGTGTGCAACTATTACACCAGATGAAGCTAGAGTTGAGGAGTTTGATTTAAAAAAAATGTGGCGATCTCCTAATGGAACCATAAGAAATATTATTGGTGGCACAGTTTTTAGAGAACCAATAATATGTAAAAATATACCAAAACTTGTTCCTTCTTGGACAGATCCAGTGATTATAGGAAGACATGCTTTTGGAGATCAGTACAGAGCAACTGATTTTAAAGTTCCTGGTAAAGGAAAAATGGAAGTTAAGTGGACATCTGAAGACGGTAAAGATGAAATAAAATATGAGGTTTTCAACTTCACTGGTCCTGGCGTAGCACTTTCTATGTATAACTTAGATAAATCTATTGAGGATTTTGCAAGATCTTGTTTTAGTTATGGCCTTATTAAAAAATGGCCAGTTTACATGTCTACAAAAAATACAATTCTAAAACAATACGATGGTAGATTTAAAGATATTTTTCAAGAAATATTTGAGAAAGAATACAAAGATGAGTTTGAAAAAAATAATCTTACTTACGAACATAGATTAATTGATGATATGGTTGCGTGTGCGATGAAATGGAGTGGTAAATATATTTGGGCTTGTAAAAATTATGATGGTGATGTGCAGTCTGATACTATGGCTCAAGGCTATGGTTCACTGGGTTTAATGACTAGTACTCTTTTAACACCAGATGGAAAAGTTATGGAAGCAGAAGCTGCTCATGGAACGGTGACAAGACATTATAGGATGCATCAACAAGGTAAAGAGACTTCAACAAATCCTATTGCATCTATCTTTGCTTGGACTAGAGGATTAGCTCACCGAGGAAAACTTGATGGTAACGATGAGTTAATTAAATTTGCTCAAACAATTGAAAAAGTTTGTATAGAGTGTGTTGAAAACGGAGCTATGACAAAAGATTTAGCAATACTAATTGGTCCTTCCAGCAAATACTTAACGACTAATCAATTTTTAGATGAAATTGATGGCAACCTAAAAGCGAAATTAAATTAAAGCCTTAAGTTTTTCAAAAGCATCTTCAATTTTTGACTGATCCTGGCCACCAGCTTGAGCAAAATCTTTTCTTCCTCCACCACCCTGACCACCAATGATCTCTGAACCAATTTTAACAAATTCAACAGCATTATATTTATTTGTTAAACTGTCTGTTACGCCAACAGCTATTCCAACTTTATCATCTTTGCTTGCAAAAACTACTACAATACCTTTAGATAAATCTTTTTTACCTTGATCAACCAATTTTCTTAAATCTTTAGGAGGAAGATCATCAACTTTTTGAAGTCTTAATTTTATTCCATTAATATCTTGGTCTTTAATAATATTTTTTGATTTGTCATTTAAAATTGAATTTACAGAAAGTGTTTCTAATTGTTTTGTTAAATTTTTAATTAAATTTTTTTGATCTGAATGATCTTTGCTAGGTTTCCCTCCAAGCTTGGTGATTTGTTCACTTAAATCTTTAATGGTTTCATCGTCTTTTTCAGAGGATATTGCTGAAAGTCTTTCTTTATTTTTCAAATAATTCTCTAATTGTTTCTCTCGTAAAGCCTCTATTCTTCTTACACCAGCAGCTATGGATGATTGGCTAACTATTTTAAATTTTCCAATATCCCCAGTATTTCTAACATGGGTTCCACCACATAATTCTGTGGAGAAATACTTTCCATCTTCATCTCCCATAGAAAGCACTCTCACTTCGTCGCCATATTTTTCACCAAATAAAGCTAAAGCTCCGTTTTCTACAGCCTCATCTGGTGTCATTAACCTAGTTTTTACATCTGACTTTTTTGAAACCATATTATTTACAAAATTCTCTATTTTATTAATTTCATCATTTTGAATAGGTTTCATATGGCTAAAATCAAATCTCAGTCTACTAGGCTCTACAAGAGAACCTTTTTGGGTTACGTGATTACCTAATACTCTTCTCAAAGATTCGTGTAAAAGATGAGTTGCAGAATGATAAGCTCTAGTATCATTCCTTCTTTCAACATTTATCTTCATTTCAACACTGTCTTTTAACTTTATTGAGCCACTAATAACTTTTCCATAATGCACAAATAAGTCCCCAAGTTTTTTTTGAACATCTGTCACCTCAAATTTAAATTCATTTGATACAATCTCACCAGTATCCCCTACTTGACCTCCAGACTCTCCATAAAACGGTGTTTGGTTTACTATGATCATTCCTTCATCATTTTCTTTCAATTGATGAACTTCCTTATTGTCTTTCAACAAAGACAAAACAACACCTTCTGCTTGATTTGTTTCATAACCCAAAAATTCTGTTGGTTCTAATCTATCTTTAATCCCAAACCAAATATCTTCAACAGCAGTATCCCCTGAACCTTTCCAATTTTTTTTAGCAAGCTCTCTGCTTTCTTTCATCAAAGATTTAAACTTATCTGTATCAATGGACATTGATTTATTTCTTAAAATATCTTCAGTAAGATCTAATGGAAATCCGTAAGTATCATATAATTTAAATGCCACCTCACCGGGTAATACTTTATCAATTTTAGAAATTTCATCATTTAAAATTTTAATTCCTCTATCAAGTAGAACTAAAAATTTTTCCTCTTCCATTCTTAAAGTTTCTTTAATCAATGATTCAGCTCTTATAAGTTCTGGATAATTTCCTGACATTTCATTTTTAAGAGTATCAAACAAATTATAAAAAACTGGTTCCTTAGATCCTAATAAGTGAGAATGTCTCATCCCTCTTCTCATAATTCTTCTAAGCACATATCCTCTTCCTTCATTAGAAGGTAAAACACCTTCTGCAATTAAAAAAGAGCTTGCTCTTAAATGATCAGCAATTACTCTGAAACTTGCAAGATTAGATTTATCTGATTTAACTTTTATAATTTCAGATGCTGAACTAATTATTTTTTTAAAATGATCTGTTTCATAGTTATCATGCGAACCTTGCAATAAAGCAGCTATTCTCTCCAATCCCATTCCAGTATCAACTGATGGTTTTGGAAGATTAATTCTTTTATCTTTTGTAACTTGCTCATATTGCATAAAGACTAAATTCCAAATCTCAATAAATCGATCCCCGTCCTCGTCTTTTGAGCCAGGTAATCCTCCAACTAAATGATCTCCATGGTCAAAAAATATTTCAGAACACGGTCCACAAGGGCCGGTCTCACCCATTGACCAAAAATTATCAGATGTAGCAATTCTAATTATTCGATCATCACTAAAACCCCCTATTTTCTTCCAAAAATTGAAGGCTTCATCATCTTCGTGAAATACCGTTACATAAAGCCGGTCTTTATCAATACCAAAATCTTTGGTAATTAAATCCCAAGCATAGTGAATTGCTTGTTCTTTAAAATAATCTCCAAAAGAAAAGTTTCCTAACATCTCAAAGAAAGTGTGATGACGAGGTGTATAACCAACATTTTCAAGGTCATTATGTTTTCCTCCTGCCCTTACACATTTTTGAGAAGTAGTTGCTCTTAGATAATCTCTTTTTTCTAAACCTGTGAATACATTTTTAAACTGAACCATGCCAGAGTTGGCAAACATCAATGTAGGGTCGTTATTGGGAACTAAATTGCTAGACTCTACAATCTTATGATCGTTCTTTTCAAAATACTTTAGAAAAGTATTTCTTATTTCATTTAAGGTTTTGTCAGCCATATTTTTAAAATACAGCTTTTTTAATCTATGTAAAATACATTTATACTCGGCTAGGGGCTTCCTAGGAAGCCCTGTAACCGGAAGAGAATAATGATAAAAAACTTATCAACTATTCATTATAACTTTTAAATGACATTATTTTTGCCGATTTATTAAAATTTTGTTTAAAAAAGGGGGGGGAAAGGCGCTTAAATTAAGCGCCTTTGTATTAATAAAGATGACCTATTAATTCTTTTTAGATGGAGGAGTAGCTTCTACTTTTTCAGCTTCTTCTTTTTCAGCTACCTTCTTTTCTTTCTCAATCTTATCTGGATCAAGCGGGTTTCCTTCTATTTTCTTAGAAATTACTCCTGCTTTCTCTCTGATAGCCATTTCAATTTCTGCAGCAACTTGAGGATTTTGAGCTAAATAAGTCTTAGCATTTTCTCTACCTTGACCAATTTTCTCTCCTTTGTAAGCATACCATGCTCCTGATTTTTCAATTATATCTGCTTTAGAACCAAGATCGACGAGTTCTCCCATCTTGCTAATTCCTCTTCCATACATTAAGTCAAATTCTACAACTTTAAATGGTGGAGCAACTTTATTTTTAACTACTTTAACTCTGGTTGAGTTACCAATAATTTCGTCTTTATCTTTAATGGCACCAATTCTTCTAATGTCCATTCTTACTGATGAATAAAATTTAAGTGCATTTCCACCTGATGTTGTTTCAGGACTTCCAAACATAACTCCAATTTTCATTCTGATTTGGTTAATGAAAATCATCATTGTGTTTGTGTTAGAAATTGAACCAGTTAATTTTCTTAAAGCCTGACTCATTAATCTTGATTGAAGACCAACATGATGATCTCCCATCTCTCCTTCGATTTCAGCTTTTGGTGTTAGAGCTGCAACAGAGTCAATAACAATAACTGAAATAGAGCCTGATTTTACTAGTGTATCAGCAATTTCTAAAGCTTGCTCACCCGCATCTGGTTGTGAAATTAAAAGTTCTTCAGTATTAACACCTAATTTTTTTGCATAAACTGGATCTAAAGCATGCTCTGCATCAACAAACGCACAAATTCCTCCAGCTTTTTGAGCTTCAGCAACAACTTGTAATGCTAATGTTGTTTTTCCAGATGACTCTGGTCCATAAACTTCAACAATTCTTCCTTTAGGCAATCCACCTATTCCTAAAGCTAAATCTAAACTTAATGATCCTGTAGATATTGACTCAATATCCATAGCTCTTTTTTCACCAAGCCTCATTACAGAACCTTTTCCAAAATTATCTGTAATTTGAGCTATCGCAGCATCTAATGCTTTATTTTTCTCTTTATTGTCCACTTCTTGATCTTTAGTAGATTTAACTACTTTTAGGTTACTTTTAGTCATTTTTTGCCTCTTTTATTAAATTTTTTAACACTCGAATCATGTATTTAAATGTACACATTTTGTTCTCATTGGCAATATGTTTATTTTACCGGTCAAAAAGTCAAATAATTACTTAAGATTTAGATATTGGCTATTTAAAAGCCCCACTGCTTTTAAGAGATTATATTGAGCCATCAAGTAGTTTTTCTCGGAGTCTGCTAATGATATTTGAGCAGAGAGTAATAATGCATTTGATTGAATAACATCAAGAGTTGTTCTAGATCCTCTTTCGTACTCTGCAGTAACTCCCTCATATGCTATTTGAGATGCACCAACTTGCATCTTCACAGAGTTTAAAAAACTTTCTGAAGATTGTAAGCTTGACCATGCGCTTGCTACATTAGTTTCGTTAGTTCTAACAGCATCGTCTAATAATAATCTTTTTCGTGTAGTTAAGCTGGAATTTTTGTTAATTGTTGATTTTTTTTTTCCACCAGAATAAAAAGGCCAACTTAAAGTAGCTTTTAAAGTATCTTTTTCTCGCTCATCAATAGTTGAAGTAAGATCATCTGAGTACGACCTTTCAAAAGATAAGGATGCTGAAGGCTTTAAATCAGATTCTGATATTGCTAAATCTTTTTCAGACTTTTCTAAATCAAGCTTTGCAATTAAAATATCAGGATTATTTTGTTTAGAGAGATTTATTGCTTCATTAAGAGTATTTGGAATACTTACAATTGCATTTGAATTTTTTTGTAATTGTTTTGGATCACTAATTTTACCAATTATATTTTCATAATTTAGTTTACTAATTAATAAGTCACTTTTTGCTTTAGCAAATTGAGCTTGAGCACCTGCAAGTGAAGACTCAGATTGTGCTAAATCAGTATTTGTTATTTGACCTCTATCTCTTCTAATTTTATCATTTTCTACTTGTCTAATTAGTAAATTTAAATTTTTTGAATTAATATCAAGTGTTTCTCTAGCTAAAATTAAGTTTGTGAATGCATCTATTGCTTTATGTAAGATATCTTGTTCTTTTTTTACTAATTTTGCTTTTGCTAAATCTAAAGCAGTAATATTTTTTTGAAGAGTTATATCTCTTCCAAAATCTAAAATTGTTTGTTCTAATTTTATTGAAGTTGTAAACGGATCAACGTCACTGATAGTTGCATCACCTCCACTTTGATTAGTAAGCTTATTCGTATCCTCAATACTTTTAGATCCACTAAATGTTAATGAGGGTTTATAGTTAGCTTTTGAAATATTTACATCTTCCTCTGAGGCTTTAATATTTTCTCTTTCAGCATTTAATTGAATATTATTTTTATAAGTTTGATTTAACGCATCATATAAGGTTACAGAAAATGCATTACTAAAATAAAATAATGATAAACTAATTAATACTAATATTTTTTTCATTTAGCTTTATATACAGCAGATTTTATTTGATGGTTATCATTTAAATTTAAAATTATTGAGGCATATTTAGGCATATTCTTAAACATATTTTGAGTAATTCTTTGATAGGTTTGCATAAAATTTATTACATCCCCTTTACTCATTATTTTATGACTACTTTTCCTCTTAGTTTTCAACCAAAGTTTTTGCTCTTGCTTTAATCGCCATTTTTGCAACAAACTGAAGCTTTTAGCTTTCAAATAAATCATACAATCTAACTGAGAGTATAGCTTTTTATACTTGGTTTTTAATTGCTGATTTACATGTTTTCTCCAAATTAGATTTTGATCATTTTTTTTTTCAAGAGAATTAATTGGTTTTTTTAATGTTTTATTAATCTCTGCTCTGGCACCAACACACCAACCCTCAAATATTATAATATCTGGCTGTTTATTAATACTTTCCCAGTTCTTTTTTGGAAATCTATCATCTATAGCTTTGTTAAAGTTTGGTAGTTTCAATTTTTTAAATCTTTTGTTTTTTACTTTTTTAAAAAAATCTAACATCATTTTGATATCATGCGTTCCTGGCACCCCTCTTGTCATTAACATTGGGTGAACTTTTTTTGATAAATTTGTTCTTTCTTTTCTTGTTTTGTAAAAATCATCAATTGAAATTTTAAATACTTTTAATTTGAAATATTTTTCTAATATAATTTTAATAATCGAGCTAATTGTTGTTTTGCCTGTTCCTTGTCCTCCAGCCAAACCTACAAAGTAAGGTTTTTTCCTATTAGCTTTTTTTGCAATCCAAAAACATGTTGGAATCAAAAAAGACTTAATCATCTTATCTTTACTTTTAAATTTCTCAGTTGTGGTTTCTTGTGATTTAATAAATTTTACACAGTCATTTTTTACCTTACTAAAACAATGACTCGCCGGTTGCATAAAAATTATTTTTTTTGATCTAAAGGATGATTTTGTCCATCATTTACTGGAACTTCATTTAATCCAAATGTATCTATTTCATCAATGCAACCAACATTAAAACCAGTCATTGCTGGATTAATTCTTGGATTGTGATGAGTATAAATTCCACAGTCAGAGCAAAAATAATGCTTCGCAATTTTAGAATGGAATTGATAAAGTTTTAATTTATCTTCACCTTTAATAATTTTAAAATCTTCATTTTTTACCATGGACATAATTGCACCTTTTCTTTTACAAATAGAACAATTACATTTTACTACTTTGGCTAAGTCTCCATCTAGATTAATTTCCGCCTCTACAGAACCACAGTGACATTTTAATATTTTCATTTGTATTCCTTTATTTAACTTTTTTTTTATTTTTTTAAATTTTACTTATTTCATCTACTTTTATCGCAATAGCTAATACAATTCCCAGAATACCTGAAAACAACTACGACTCTAAATTCTTATATTTAAACTATCTCTGGTTAACGTTATCCGCAAGTCCCCAAGATGTAGTTTGGATGTTCACGTTTTGATTCACTTTTGATTCAGTTTCAGACTCAAAGTACAAACTCTTGAGTGTATTCCATAAATAGTCTATAAATTAGAACAAAACAAGAACATGAAGCTAACAATCCCTTATTATCTACATAAAGCAGGTGCTGGTTTTCCCTCTCCTGCCACTGATTATATCGAAGAAGATATTGATCTGAACATGCATTTAATAAGAAATGTTCCAGCTACTTTCATTATCAGAGTGCAAGGTAAATCCATGGTTGATGTTGGAATTAATGACGGAGATTTATTGGTCGTTGATAAAAGTTTAAAACCAAAAAACTTTTCAACAGTGATCGCTAATGTTCATGATGAGTTAGTAGTAAAAACTTTAGTTCAAGAGCGAGATAAAAAATTTTTAACGTCAGGATCTAAAGAATTTTCTGACAGAATTTTAATTAATGAAGAACAAGATATTTTTATTTGGGGGGTTGTAACTTATGTCATCCATTCTACGTACTAAAAAAATAGCATTAGTTGATTGTAATTCTTTTTACGTTTCTTGTGAAAGATTATTCAATCCTAAAATAAGAAGAAAACCAGTTGTTGTTTTATCTAATAATGATGGCTGTATCATTGCAAGATCAAATGAAGCAAAAGCTTTAGGAATTAAAATGGGTGAGCCCTACTTTAAAGGTAAAGATATTATTATTAAAAATAAAGTCGAGGTTTTTTCCTCAAATTATTCTTTGTATGGAGATTTATCTAGAAGAGTGATGCGAACTCTTAAAAGATTTAATTCAGAAATCGAAGTTTATTCGATTGACGAAGCTTTTTTAGATTTATCTAATTTTCCTGATCAAGATATAGAAAAAGTTGGTAAAGAAATTAGAGAAACTGTTTTACAATGGACGGGTATTCCAACAAGTATTGGGATTGCCAAAACAAAGACTTTAAGTAAAATTGCAAATCATATTGCAAAGAAAAAGCAATCAGGGGTGACTAGTTTAATTGGTATAGAAAACTTAGATCCTATTTTAGAAAAAGTTGAAATTAATGATGTATGGGGTGTTGGCAGACAACTGACTAAGTTTTATCAAAAGCATGGAATTTATAATGCAAAACAATTAAAAAATAAATCAAATACCTGGATCAAAAAATCTTCAAATGTTTTAAGTTCTAGAACCGCAATGGAACTTAGAGGAGTTCCTTGTATAGGTTTAGAGACGACTACCACTAAAAGAAAAAGTTGTGTAGTTTCAAGGTCATTTGGAAAAAGAATTGAAACATTTCAAGAATTAAAAGAAGCAGTTGCAAATTATTGTTTAAACGCATCTGAAAAAATTAGATCAGAGTCGTTAGTTGCAAAAGCAATTACTGTATTTGTTAGAACCAGTCCTTTTCAAAGAAACTTTGGCTATTATTCAAATGCAAAGACTATTGATTTTCCAATTGCAACAAATAATAGTATTGAAACAGTAAAGACAGCAATTTCAATACTTGGGAGTATATTTAAAAATGGATATCGTTATCAAAAAGCAGGGGTGATGCTCACAGGCTTATCCAATGCTAGTGATAAAACAAATTTATTTACCTCTGAAAAAGATGAGAAAATTAATAGCTTAATGAGATCAATTGATAATACTAACCATCGATATGGAAGATCAACTTTAAGTGTTGCAAGCGCTGGTGTTCACAAAAAATGGAATATGCGAAGGCAGTATTCTTCTAAAATTGATACGGCTGATTTTTACTCCCTGCCAAAAATAAGAATATAAGTCTTAATTAGTATAGCCTTTTAAGGACTTTACATCTTTTTTATCCACTATAATTGATTTGACATCTGCCCAGAAATTTTTGGCTCCATATTCTTCGTAGCCCTGCAAAGTTCCTTTATCTATACAATGTTTGTTAAACCATTTCTTTTGTTTCTTTTTATAGCCTTTTTTTTCACCATCCCATTCAAGTGAGCCATCTCTCCTTTTGATAATCTGATGCAAATTAGCTTTATAGTTCAGGGAACATGTTGGCAATGCATGCATACTATTCATATCATATTTGGAAGGTGGATACATAGCACTCTCAAAGTGATGCCCTCCTGAGTATGTTAAAAGATGAAGATTGCGATTGTTCGATGAGTTTTTCAAATTTTTACAAGTCCATGGTGGTGTTGATTCATCTTGCTTACCATTAATTGCATACATTTGAATATTATTATTGTACTTTGCATCAGACTGATCTGGGCAAGCTGCATTAATCATAAAACCCATTGATATTAATTTCAATGCTGGATATTTATCTCTTAAGTCTTGCCAGCCTGATTTAAAAACAGCTAAAGATCCAGTAGATGAACCCATGATAATTACTTCTTTTGGTTTACCAAATTTTTCTGAAACTTTATTAATTGTGGATATAGTATCATATAAAATCATTGAACTCGTGTATGACCCAGTAAACTTTTTTTGGTATCTAGGTTCAGCACCATAAACTATTGCTGTAGCATATTTAAATTTACTAACTTGTTTTTCATAATAAATCTCATCTTCCATATTAGGTGTACTTGATGGAACAACTACAATTAAACCATTCGAAATTGACTCTAAATTTCGAAGCTCAACTCTTACTTTTTGGTCTTTACCTTCATCATTTAATAAAGTGATATCATCATTAGTATTTTTTGATAAAATTGTTATTTCTGTCATTTCTCTATCATCTTCTAAAGATATTTTTTCAGGTACCCCTCCAACTCTTTTAAATTCCATATCGCATTTTTTATAGCTATCACCTGATTTTGAATATCTTTTTGCTAAAAATTTTCCACTAATTTTATCACCTTCGATTATAAATTTTCCTTTAACAGAATATTTTTTATCTTTCCTTTTACCTCTAAATTTTAGCTTGCCATCATCACTGACTTTAAATTTTTTCTTAATTATCCATCTGCCCGCACCACCTCTGTTATTAGAAAGTATCCCATCATCAATGATGAATTGGCTGCCATCATACTTTGAACTGTCTTCACCTTTACAAAAATGAGTATATGTGTAAGCTCCATCATATTTTGATGCATGTGACAGAGTGAAGTGTGTTAAAAATATAACAATAATTAAAAAAAAACTTTTCATTTTTTATTGTTTGCCAACAATTAAAGGTTGATTAAGATTAATTTTAAAAAGTTTAGCTGCATTTTTATATGCAATTTTTTCTTGCACATCTGGGCTTAAAGATCCAATCATCAAACGAACATGCTTCATATAGTGTTCCACAAAAACATCATGTGCTGGGCTTTTACCTAATTTTTGATCAGAACCAAAAAAATATCTATCAGAATATTTTTCCATCGATTTTGCCCAAACCTCGTGTAATTTAAATCTATAATCATTTGGGATATGCAAATCCTCAAAGCCCCAAAGAGAAGACCAATGAAATGCTAATTTCCAGTCAGTATATGTATTAGGACAATAATCAAAAATTTCTTCAAGGTCTTTTGTTGGCATCATTCCTGTATGAGCTATCACAATTTTTGCGTTGGGGTATTTTTCACATTTTTTTTTATAAAAATTTTTAAACTCTGTTAATCTATCTATCCCATCTATTTCATGAAAAGGCTCCAGGTGTAAATTAATCGGCATACGGTGTTCATTGACAAATTCGAACGCCTTATCAATAATTGGGTGCTTAAGATCTAAATCTAATGGCGGTTGATACCCACCATCAGGGGGATTTTTTTTCTTTTTATTATAGTGAACTAGTCCAGTTTCTCCCAATCCATAACATTCTCCTTTTTTAAATCTTTTAATAGTTTTTTTAAACTCTTTATTAACTTCTGATTTCTTATATTTTTTTTTATTTGCTGCCATTCCAATAAAATTTGAATGACAATTAGTTAAAACATTCTGATGCTCTGCTGCAAAATCATAATAATAATTCCAATTATCTTTTGATTTGTAAGTATTCGGAGTTGCCATAATTACAGACATAAAGACATTTGCCTTGTTTGTTAACATTGGCAAATCATCTATAAAATACTCAGTACCTTTATCTAAAGCTTTTCCGGTGGATTTTCTTGGATGTGAATGACCATCTATTATAGGTCCTAAATAAGGTTTATTTGTACCTCTTACCTCAAGATTATTAAGTTTATAACTGTCTAAAAGTTTTTTTGCTTCTTCACGACTTTCAGTTTTACCAAACATAATTCTTTCATAAGCCCAGTGATCAAACTTGTAATGATCATCAAAACTGTTGGCAAACGTTGGTAAAATTAAAAAAATAAAAAATATAATTTTTCTCATTTTAACAAAACAATTTAAATTATTTTATTTTGTCAATATCGTGGATGTTTGTTAAACAATTGTTAAATTCTTCAATATTTTCTCTCAGAGCTAAACTAGAAATTGAATAAATCATTATGAGTAACAAAACTAAAGGTAATGAGGTAATAACCGAAGCATTACTTTTGATCAGCAAAATATAGAAAACAATAAATAAAGCAGAACGGATTAAGACAGTTTTTCTATAAACACTAATAATTGACAGAGAATGTTTTAATAAATTAAAAAAACCCATTTGTGAGGGTCCAAAATATCTAGCACCCCTGATAGAGGGTGAAGATACTAAATCTTTTTCTACTTTTCTTAATGAACCTGAAAAACTGCTCCAAGTAGCCTTTTCTTTTAACATTTTTTCAATTGTTGATTTTGATAGACAAGTAAAGTTTCCAAATTTAATTGACTGACCAGTAAATGCTAAAGTTAAAAACTTGTGAAATTTATAACATATTTGAAACAATAATCCCTCTGACCGCTTCACTCTTTCTCCTACTATAGATTGTTCACCTACTTGTTCTGAAAGTTCAATGAAGTTTTTAATCTCTTCAGGTCTATCTTCTCCATCACCATCCATTGGAATTACATAATCAAATTCTTTTTTTTCATAAATATATTTTAATCCTGAAGCAATACACCGTGCATGTCCTCTGTTTTGCTTCATGTTTATGATTTCAAAAGAGTGGATATTTTCTAGATTTGGGTAAGTATCCACAATTTGTTGTGATGATGCATCATTGATCACTAAAATTGATACTTCAGCATTTACGCCATTTAGCTCTTCATTAATATTTTCAATTAATTTAGTTAACGACTCTCGATCGTTATAAATAGGAATTAAAATTGTATACTTTTTCATAAACTATCTTGAGCCTACACACACATTATCAAGGCACATATAATCTTTCAATTGATCTAGTTTAGATCTTTCTATAATACCCTCCCAAACTGGTCTTGATTTTAGATGGTAAGATAAATTACCAGCATTCCAATCGTTTCCTAAAACTACATTTATCTTTGAGTCAAATTGCTGATCCCAAGCATATTGTGTTTTAATTGCAATTTCTTTTCCTGGATAATCTGTTCTCTTATCGTCCTTTGAAATTGATACGTAAGCATAAAGTACAGGTGACAAAAAGAAAAAGAACACAAATCCAATCACAAATGGTTTTAATTTTTTTATATTGATTTGAGTTTGAAGCATATAAACAAACAATGTT
>CACIYQ010000002.1 GCA_902590915.1 uncultured Pelagibacteraceae bacterium | reverse complement strand
TTAAAGGTGATAAACTTTATGGAAGAGGATCGTGTGATATGAAAGGATTTATTGCATGCTCATTAGCTTTTGCACCAATTTATTCAAAATCTAATCTAGATAGAGATATTCATTTTTCTTTCACTTTTGATGAAGAAACTGCATGCCAAGGAGCGCCTATTCTTATTAAGGAATTAAAAAAAAGAGAAATTAAAGATGGAATTTGTATTGTTGGCGAACCTACAAACATGAAAATTATTGATGCTCATAAAGGATGCTACGAATACACAACATATTTTAAGGGTTTAGCGGGTCATAGCTCAGCGCCACATAAGGGTGTAAGCGCAGTCGAATACGCTTCAAGATACGTAAATAAATTGATTGAATTAAGAGGTAAACTTAAAGAAAGAGCCCCTAAAAACTCTATATTTGAACCTCCTCACTCAACTCTTTCGATAGGAGGGATATTTGGAGGAATTGCTCACAACGTGATTGCAGACAAGTGTCATGTCAACTGGGAAACAAGACCAGTGATAAAAGAAGATGCAATATTTCTAAATCAAGAATTAGATAAATATGCAAATGAAGTTTTATTACCTGAAATGAAAAAAGTTTTTTCTAGTTCATCTATTGAAAAAAAAGTTATTGGAGAAATAATTGGATTTGATCGTAAGGATAAATCTGATGCCTGTGAATTAATTTCAAGTTTAACAGGTGATAACTCGAGACAAGTTGTATCTTTTGGAACGGAAGCAGGTTTATTTCAAGAAATAGGAATAAGCACAGTTGTTTGTGGCCCAGGTTCTATTGAACAAGCACACAAAATTGACGAATTTATAATTTTAGATGAATTAAAAAAATGTTTAAAATTACTCGATGGGATCAAAGAGAAATCTTCTTTAAATTAACTCCAACCACCAACTGATTTTACTTCTAAAAATTCAAGCAGACCTTCTTTGCCTGCTTCTCTTCCAATACCAGAATGTTTGAAGCCACCAAAAGGTGCATCAACGGCAATACCTGCACCATTTACATCAACCATTCCAGATCTTAGTTTTCTAGCAAGTCTTCTGATTTTTTCAGAGTCTTGGCTTTGAATATAATTAGTTAAACCATAATCAGTATCATTAGCAATTTCTATTGCCTCTTCCTCAGTTTCAAATGGTATTACAGATAAAACAGGACCAAATATTTCAGTCCTGGCAATTTCCATTTGGTTGTTTACATCTGCAAATACAGTAGGTTTTACATAATAACCATCATTCATACCTTCTGGTTTTCCGGTGCCTCCAGCAACTAGTTTTGCACCCTCGTCTATTCCTTTTTGAATTAATGTTTGAATTTTATTATATTGAGTTTCAGAAATTACAGGGCCTATATGTTCGCCTTCTTTTTTTGGATCATCCACTTTAAATTCATTTGTATATTTTTTTAGTCTTTCTATTGCTTCACCATACATAGATTTTTCAACCAACATTCTTGTTGGAGCATTACAAGATTGACCTGAATTTCTAAAACATCTTAAAGCTCCTCTTTCAATGGCTTCAGGATCTGCATCTTTGAAGATAATATTTGCTCCCTTGCCCCCTAGTTCTAAACTAACTCTTTTAAAATCTTTAGCGGCATTTTGAGATATCAACGCACCTGCTCTAGTAGATCCTGTAAATGAGATCATATTAACATCTGGATGACTTGTTAAAGCATCGCCAGTTGTAGCTCCATCGCCATTTACTAAGTTAAACACCCCTTTTGGAAATTTTGCTTCATCAATTAGTTCTGCAAGTATCATTGCTGAAAGCGGTGCTAGTTCTGATGGTTTTAAAATCATAGTACAGCCAGATGCTATAGCGGGGATTACCTTTAGAGTGACTTGGTTCATTGGCCAGTTCCAAGGAGTAATTAAAGCACAAACTCCTTTTGGCTCATATATCAATCTTTGATTTTTTGCATGCTCCCCTAATGGTTTTTCAAATTCGAACTCTTTTAGATATCTTATAAAAGATTTAGTATGACTTGCACCAGTTCCTGTTTGAAGTTTTGATGCGAAATCTCTGGGTGCCCCCATTTCTTGAATAATAGCATCCGTTATATCATTCCATCTTTTCTTATATAAAGTGTAAAATGTTTCTAATAGAGCAATTCTGTCTTCTCTAGTTGAATATCCCCAAGTTTTAAATGCTTCTTTAGCAGACAGCACTGCATCATTAATATCATCTTTACTTCCAAGAGAAATTACTGCACAAGCTTTTTCTGTTGCTGGATTAATTACTTCAATATCACTAGATTTTTTTGGAGCAACCCACGAACCATTTATATAAAAATTTCTTTTTTCTAACATCTGAGAAAACTATCCTCTCTTTATGTTTTTGCAAACAAATTAGTTAATTCATACACTATGGTTGCTGCAGCTAGAGACGTGACCTCTGCATGATCATAAGCTGGGGAAACTTCAACAACATCAGCAGATACAAGATTTAAACCTGATAAGCCTCTTAAAACATTTACCATTTCTCTAGTTGTCATTCCTGCAATTTCAGGTGTACCTGTTCCAGGAGCAAAAGCAGGATCTAATACATCAATATCTATTGAAAGGTATAATGGATTGTCTCCAACTCTTTTTCTAATTCGCTCAGCTATTTTATCTGTTCCCTCAGATTGAAACTCATCACAATGAATAATTTTGAAACCAAAACTTTCATCATTTTTAATATCATCTCTGCTATAAAGTGGTCCTCGAATACCAACATGCATCGAAGCATCATCTAAAAATAACCCTTCCTCTCTAGCTCTTCTAAAAGGAGTTCCATGAGTATATGGTGCACCAAAGTATGTATCCCAAGTATCTAAGTGAGCATCAAAATGTACTAAAGATACTGGACCTTTATTTTTTTTATTTATTGCTCTTAATAAAGGTACAGCAATAGTGTGGTCTCCACCTAGACTAATTATACCACCTACTTTTTTTAATAAATCTGTTGCTCCTACTTCAATTTGTTTTATTGCTTCATCAATACTAAATGGATTACAGGCTATATCACCCGCATCAGCTACCTGTTGAATTTTAAAGGGCTCGACATCATAACTTGGATGATAATTTGTTCTTAAATGTCTAGAAGCTTGACGGATACTTTGTGGTCCAAATCTCGCTCCAGGTCTATAACTTGTTCCCGCATCAAAAGGTACACCTACTATTGCAACATCACAGCTTTCAACATCTCTTAATTCAGGCAATCTAGCAAATGTGGATGGGCCCGCATATCTTGGAACTTTTGTGCCACTTACAGGCTGGATTGGACTTTTATTTTTTTCTTTTTTCATTTTATTTTTAAACTAAGTTAATATTATCCAGCTTAATTCGTCTATAATAATCTAATGAAATATATAATTACTATAATACTAATATTTAATATTTCAGCAGTAAATGCGAATGAAATTTTTAATCTTTTGAAAATCCCTAATCTAGAAATCTATAATACAAACAGTTTAAATGGATTAAAATATTTATATGCTGAGAATAACTTTAAAATAGGATTAAAAAAAAATATTTCTTGTGACAAATCAAAAAAAAATGAATTAGATAAAAAATATCCAATTGTTGAAAAAAATTTAAACAAATATAAAGCAGATTTTTTAATTAAGAATAATCTCAAATTCATTATTTTATGCGAAAATCTGACAGTTTCTTCAATTAACACAGGAGGAGTCCCTAACATTCTTAAAAGGTCATTAATCTTAGACATTAACTTCAATCAAAACCACTTTGAAAGAATGATCCATCATGAATTCTTTCATATGATACAAGCAAAGCACAACCGGATGTTTGATGAAGCTTTATGGTCTAAATTTAATAGAACATCTTTTAAATATGCAGAATGTTCAACTTGTTCAGATCGAACTGATCTTAGTCTCTATAAAAATACAGATGGATTTTTAACAGAATATTCAAAATCTATTCCTTCAGAGGATATGGCTGAAATTTTTTCCTTTCTTATGATCAATAAAGAATTAGTAGAAAAAAAAATTGAGAATGATTTAATTTTAAAAAATAAAGTAAAATATTTAGAAAAAAATTTAAAATTAATTGATGATGACTTCGTATTTTAATGATTAAAAAAATTAAATCATCAATATCAGAAAAAATATTATTTATCTTTCTAATTTCATTAGCAGTTTTTACTTTTGGTTCTTTTTATTTAATTAAGAATAAATGTTTGTTTGTCAAAGAACTTGATTTGGATAAACTTAAAATTAGTGATCCAAAAAATTTAGCTATTATGGATGTTGAGTGTGGAAGAGTTGCAATTGAACTTTATCCTCAAGTTTCACCTAAATCGGTTGAAAGATTTAAATATTTTGTTAACTCAGGTTTGTATAATAATTCAGCATTTTATCGTGTAATAGAAAATACTCTGGTTCAAGCTGGTGATCTTGAGTTTGGTTATCAAGATAATATAAATTATTTTAAAGTTGGAAGTGGTGGATCTAAGCTTGGTAAATTAAAATCAGAATTAAGTAACGATTACGAATTTAAAGCAGGTACTGTTGCTATGGCTAGAGGGGAGTTTGATACTGAGGATAGTGAATTCTTTATTATCTTAAAAGATATTCCTTTATACCAAGGAGAATATACACCAGTTGGTAAAGTAATCTTTGGATTGGATGCTTTAAAAAAAATTAAAGTTGGTAATAAAACAGATTATGTATTACGGCCTGATTATATTAAAGAATTTCAGTTATTAGAAAATTAATTAACTAAAGGCTTTCCAGTTGCAAGGGTATGCTTTATTCTTTCTTGAGTTTTGGGAGTTTCAATAAGCTTCATAAAAGCATCTAGCTCTAATTTAAACAAATCATCTTCTGAAAGTTGTTTGTCTATTGATGTATCTCCACCACTTAGTACATATGCTAATTCCTTAGCAACTTCCATACCGTGATCTTGTATAACTTTATCATTATAAAGTTTATCTAAAACTTTGTACATTTCGCCCCTAACACTCTCACCTGGTAAATTGAATACTAATTCGGATGGCGAGTAAAAATCTCGGTTTTCATCTAAGATTTGTTTTGATGCTTCAAGCAAACTATTTCTATTCATTATTTTTTTGTCTTCCGGCTTAAGGTATTTTAAAGGTTCTGCCTCTACCGGTGAAGTTGCTGTCTTACCATAACCAATAATGTCAAAAACTTTTAATGGAGCAAAATGAGGATCTTTTTTACTTTCTTCCGTATTCTGCCATCTTGCTAACATTTCTTTGCAACCACCACCAGCTGGTATCAATCCTACTATTGTCTCAACTAAACCAATTACAATATTTGTGTGCGATGCAACAAAATTACTTTGCACAAGAACTTCAAAGCCTCCTCCTAAAGTTAACCCTGAAGGTGCAGATATTACTGGATATTTTGAATACTTAAGCTCTTTACACGTTTCTTGAAAATATTTAATAAATTTTTCAATAGATTTAAAATCCCCTTTATTTGCAAAATCCATCGTATAACTTAAATTTACTCCTGCAGAAAATTGCATACTTTCATTAATAATAATCAGAGGTTTATCAGTTGCTTTTTTTAGAGCGTCCATAGAGTCATAATCTAGGGCGTTTGCTTTTGTGGTAAACTCAACAATATTGTAGTCTTTAAATTGATAAATTTGTGCAGAGCTATTTCCATCGATATTTTGAGCCTTTCTCTTAACTTTTCCAAAAGTTTCAATTTTTGTATATTTTTGTCTCTCTCCATAAAAATTTTCATTTTTTGATTTTGCAAGATTTTCTAAAAATTTATTTCCATCATAATTATCTATTTTGCTAAAAAAGTTTTCTACTCCAATTTCTTCCAACATCTCAAAAGGTCCTTTAGACCAATTAAAACCAAGTCTCATTGCTTCATCAATATCGTTAAATTCATCTGTAATTTCGGTTACCAACGATGATGCATATTTTATTATTTTTGAAAGTACTGACCACGCATATTTTCCATATTTGTCATTTCGATTAATTAATTTTTTAAGATCAACTTTTTCGGATTTAATATCAATTTTTTTGCTAGGTGAATAATCTCCTGTTTCTAGATTAAGGGCCTCTAAAATTTTTGCACCCCCATCTTTATTTATTCTAAAAAAGCCACCTTTACCTTTTCGACCAGTATAACCAGTTTCAATTAGTTTTTTAATTAGAGGTATTTCTTGTGCAACCTCATGAAATTTATCAGTTTTAGGTAATTCTTTTATAAAACTTTTTAGTACATCGGCCATTAAATCAATACCAATTAAATCATAAAGTCCAAAAACTCCTGTTTTAGGAATTCCCATTGGTCTTCCAAAAATTGCGTCAGCTTCTTCAACAGTCAATTTCATTTTGAAAGCCTCGGTCATTGCTATTTGCATAGCATACACACCAACTCTATTTCCTAAAAAACCTGGAGTATCGTTACAAACTATTGCCCCTTTGCCAAGTTCAATCTCACAAAATTTTTGAAGTCCATTTATTTTTTCTAAATCATTATTTTCATTTTTAACAATTTCTAATAAGCCCATGTATCTAACGGGATTAAAGAAGTGTGTAATACAAAAGTCTTTTTTTTGTTCCTTGGTTAAATTTTGTGAAAGTACTTTAATTGGAATTGAGGATGTATTTGAGGAGACTATCGCTCCATCTTTTCTAGATTTAAATATTTTATCATAAATTTGATGCTTTATATCTATCCTTTCAACAACCGCTTCTACTATCCAATCAGCCTCTTTAACAATATCAAAATCATCCGAAATATTTCCTACTTTGATGTTATTAATTTTAGATTTATCAATTAATAATGGTGGTCTTGATTTAAAAATTCTATCTCTCGCATTTGTGCTTATTTCAGTGGTTAAATCCAACAATGTTACTGGTACATTAGCATTACATAAATGTGCAGCAATACCACTACCCATTGTACCTGATCCAATAATAACTACTTTTTTAATTTCCACCTTAAGTTCTATATATGAAAAGTATATTTAGGTAAATTATCTATTTATTCCTCTTAATCTCTCAGATCTTCTTCTTAATAGTTCTGCAGTGACTAAAATTAAAGTAGATAAAATAATTAAGCATGTTGCAACGGCAAGAATAGTTGGACTCAACTGTTCTCTTAAACCTGTCCACATTTGAACTGGAATAGTCGTATTCTCCAATCCTGCTAAAAATAATACAACAACCACCTCGTCAAATGAAGTAACAAATGCAAACAATCCTCCTGAAATAACTCCTGGAAGTATTAAAGGTAATGTTATTTTCATAAATGTGTTAACTGGATTACTACCTAAGCTTGAAGCTGCTCGAGTAACACTATGATCAAAACCTGACAGTGTTGCTGTAACGGTAATTACCACAAAAGGAGTGCCTAATATAATATGAGCCAAAACTATTCCTGTGTGTGTTGCTGCTAAACCAACTTTTGCCATGAAAAAGAAAATAGCTACTCCAGATATAATTAATGGAACAATCATTGGAGAAATTAAAACTGCCATAATCAAACCCTTATAGGGCATATGTCTACTACTAAGTCCTAAAGCAGCAAGTGTTCCCAATATAATTGAACCGATAGTTGCAAATATTGCAATTATAAAACTATTCTTAGCAGCTAATCCCCATGGATTTTTAGTTCCATAAACCATTTCATGATACCATCTAAAAGAGAAAGCATCTGGATCAAGTCTTTTCATTCCTTCAGAAAAAACCAAAAACTCCTCTGCATTAAATGACAAAGGAAAAATTACAAACAAAGGTGCAATTAAAAAGAAAAATACAAACGTACAAATAGCAACATAAAAGTAATGCCATATTCTATAACGTGTTTCTGTATAACTCGGTAAAGCCATAATTATCCTAATTTAATATTATCCACTCCTACTAACTTGTTATAAATCCAATAAATTACTAATACTCCTGACAACAGCATTAGACCCATCGCTGATGCAAAACTCCAATCTAGTGTTGATTTCATGTGATACGCAATTTGATTACTAATTAAAGTTCCTGAGGCTCCTCCAACTAAGGCTGGGGTAATATAGTATCCAATTGCTAATATAAAGACTAACAAACATCCTGCACCAATACCTGGTATAGTTAATGGAAAATAAACTTTCCAAAAAGCAACGAAAGGTGTGCCACCTAAAGATTTCCCTGCCCTCATTAAACTTGGGGATATTGTTTTCATCACACTATAAAGCGGCAGCACCATGAAAGGTAATAATATTTGTGTCATCGCCACATAGGTTCCAACTTTATTATACATCATCTCTGGTCTACTATCGTCTGCAACGAGACCAATCATGACAAAGAAATCATTAACTATTCCCTGCTGTTGCAACAAAATCATCCAACTTGCAGTTCTTACTAATAGAGATGTCCAAAAGGGTAAAAGAACACATATCATCAAAAGATTGCTGTATTTCATAGGCAATGTTGCAAGTAAGTGTGCAATTGGATAACCCATTAAAAAACAAAAAATGGTTACAAACAATGCTATTTCTAAGGTTCTTAACCAAAGTATTCTATGAATTCTTCTGTCTTCATCGACCTGGGCAATACTTCCGTCAGCTGCAAAGTACATATCCATACCTTTTAAATATTTTGCCATAGTGTAAGGAGGAGCAGTTCGTTTGATTGCTTGCCAATATTCGACATCTCTCCATCTTTTATGGACTTTCATAATTTGCTCTTTGATGCTTTGGCTTTCATTAATTTTATTTCTTTTAATTTGTCTCATTAATTTTTTGATGATGGAGTTGAAACCATTCTTTTCTTTATTTAATCTTTGACCAAGTTTCCCTTGAGTTTGGTTTTCCACCAAAACTTTGAAATCTGAGTAAAAGCCTGCAAAGACCTCCTCTGGGGGTAATTCTTTTCCATCCCATTTTTCCATTGCTTCAAAGGTTTTAGGGAGCATGTTAGTAACCATTCTATCATCTACACTTCTAGTAAACATTTCTCCGATTGGAAAAACATAAGTGATAAATAAAAATAACAGTAATGGAGCAACTAGAAGAAAAGCTTTAATTTTATTCTTCTTTTCTGCCTTTTTTAGACTGACTTCAAGTGGAATTCCGTCAGTAGTTAAAATTTGTTTTGTTTCTGAGCTCATAAAAAAAGGGCGGTTAGTAAATAACCGCCCTAAATATATTATATTAATTCAGTGTTTAAAACTGAAATTATAGGCCTGCTTTCATTGCTTCCCATTTTTCACCAATCTCTGTTCCATTATCTGCCCAGTAGAAAGGATCAACTAAGAAATATTTCTTAGTGTTTGCAGGAGCTGTAGGCATTTGTGGCATCATTTCAGTTTTACCATCTTTGTACCAAGGCTCATTAGCTTTGATAATTTCTAAAGATGATAATCTGTAAGGTGCATAAGCAATGTACTTCGCACTACCAGCTAACATTTCAGTGTTAGTCATCATAGCTAAAGCTTTTTTAGCATTTGCTTCATCTGGTCCACCTTTAACTAATGCAAAATATTCATAGTCAAGACCTTGTCCATGCCATACTTGCTTAATTGGAGCACCTTCACCTACTTCAGCATTAAAGAATCTTCCGTTCCAACCAGTTGCCATAACAACTTCACCGGCAACTAATAATTCTGGTGGTTGAGCACCTGCAGACCAGAATACACATCCACCATTTGGATCTGTACAAAGTTCTTTAATTTTATTCATAGCTCTGTCAACACCGCCTTCCTCTTCAAGTTTTCTGTAAAGTAATTCTCCACCTTTACCCATGTTTACACCGTCAGCAGCTAAAGCGATTTCTAAGTTAGTTAGAGCACTCTTGTAGATTGCTCTTTTACCTGGAAATTTTTTAGTGTTAAAGAAATCTTTAATAGTTTTAGGTTCTTTTCCATCAAATGCTCTTGTGTCAAAAGCATAATTCCAAGAGTAAAGAATATTTCCTACTGCACATTCACTTGGCATTGGAGCAAAAAAGTCTTTACTAGCCGGTGTTCCATCTGGAGCTGCTGGGAAGTCTTTGTCAAAATCGAATTTAACAAATATACCTTCATCACAACCATTAATAGTATCAAATGCAAAAACATCGATAATATCCCAAGTTATGGCACCTGCTTCTTTTTGTGCTTTGATTTCTGATAATCCCCCAGAATAGTCAACCCAGTTAATTTCTATACCAAGTTTCTTAGCTGTAGGATCACCATACCCTTGTTTTTGAGAGTCTGTATAAGCTCCACCCCAAGATGCTACAGTAACAGCAAAGGCTGAAGAAGTTACAGATACAACAAAAGAAAGAGCAAGTAATAATTTACTTAATTTTCTCATTATTCCTCCGTTTAAACGTTTAATATAAATTAATTTATATAAGTAAATTACACCAAAATGGTTATTAAGAGTCAACAGCTTATAATGTTCCTAATGTTACTTATACTTTGATAAATTGATTGTTTATTTTGGGTCTAAAGCTCTTGCGTCATAACTATTCCAACCAATTTTAATTTCTTGGCTAACCTTAAGCTCTAAATTAGATGTAGAGTTTGGTACTTTTAAAATAAATTCTGGGTTACCTAATAAATTAACTCTTACCCTTGTATGATCTCCATGGTAAATTACCTCTTCTATCTTACCACTAAACAAATTATCCATTTTTTCAGTTGGTTCAATTAAAGCTCTCTCTGGCCTTAGAGATACAGTTGTTTTCTCTCCTTTAGATTTTACAGAAATAGCATTTGATAATATTTCAGCATTTGGCAATTTTACTTTACATTCATCACCTGAAATATCTGATACTTCACCATTAAATGTATTATTTTCACCTATAAATTCTGCAACGAATGAATTTACTGGCTTTTCGTAAAGTTCTGCAGGACTTGATAACTGTTGAACTTTTCCATCATTAAACACTGCAATTCTATTAGACATTGTTAAGGCTTCACTTTGGTCGTGAGTAACATAAACTACAGTTACGCCTATGCTCTCATGAATATGTTTAATTTCATATTGCATACTCTCTCTTAAATTTTTATCCAAGGCGCCTAAAGGTTCATCCATCAAAACTACTGCTGGATCAAAAACTAAAGCTCTAGCTACTGCTACCCTTTGCTGTTGTCCTCCTGAAAGCTGTCCTGGCATTCTTGTTTCAAACCCGTTTAATGAAACCATCGATAAAGCTTTATCAACTTTTTTATCAATTTCATCTTTCTCAATTTTTCTTACTCTCAATGGAAAAGCTAAATTTTCGTAAACTGTCATGTGTGGAAAAAGTGCATAATTTTGAAATACCATTCCAATTCCTCTTTTGTGGGGAGGTATATTAGAAATTATATTTCCATCTAATAAAATTTCACCATTTGTAGGAGTTTCAAAACCAGCAAGCATCATTAGACAAGTTGTTTTACCAGAACCAGATGGACCAAGCATGGTAATAAATTCGCCCTCAGCAATATCTAATTGGAGATCTTTAACAACTAAAACTTTACCATCATAACTTTTGTCAACTTTATCAAATTTAACAAATTCTGGATTTTTAGACATAAAGGTGAATATAAAACATTTGTGGTAATATAATTCAATAGCTAATTAACTCTTAATATGAAGCTCTTTTGGAAAATTACAAAATAATTCTGATCCATTCTCTGTAACTCTAATTGCTTCAGAGGCTTCTACTCCCCAATCTCCAAACTGCATCACTGCAATCATATGAAAACAAACATTGGGCTCTAAAATTGTCATATCACCTTTATAAATATTTAGAGTATGTTCACCCCAATCTGGAGGGTAACCAATTCCAATCGAATATCCTGTTCTAGATTTTTTTTCTATTCCATATTTATCTAAAATTTTCCAAAATGCTTGAGCAACATCATTGGCAGTGTTGCCAGGTTTGATCGCATTAATGCCAGAGTTCAGAGCCTCAATTGTTTTATTCATAGTATCTATTTTTAATTGATCAGGTCTTCCTAGTAACACTGTTCGTGCCATTGGAGCATGATATCTTTTGTAAGTACCTGATAATTCTATAATTGTGGCCTCTCCTTTAACAAATTTTTCTTGTGTGGCTGTCAAATGAGATGCTGAAGTTCCTTTTCCTGTTGGAACTAATGTTGCAATACTTGCATATTCTCCTCCAAATTCCTCAGTACCATAAAATAAGGATTTCTGAATTTCTCCGACCGCATCACACTGCCTTACACCTGGGTTAATAACTTCCATAGCAGTTCTCATTCCTTTTTCAGAAATTTTTGCTGCAGCTTTCATATAAGTAATTTCAGTTTCTGACTTAACTAATCTTACCCAATTAACTAGCCGATCACTGTCTTTTATTTTGGCATTAGGTAATCCCGATTTAATTTTTTCATAACAAAATGCTGTGAAATAATGTGCATCCATCTCTAAACCAATTGATAATTTATCCCATTTTCTGTCTTTAATTATATTTACTAAATAATCATAAGGATGTTTTGGCCAAGTATGAATATAAGACTCATCATAGACTAATATATTTTCATTTTTTAAGTATGTTTTTAAATAGGCACCCCCAGCATCTTGGGCTCTTATAAAACACAGAGGCTCTTCTGCATTAATGTGAACAATAGCGCACTGAGCATAATAAAATGACCAGGCATCATAACCTGTTAAGTAATTTAAATTATTGGTATCATGAGAAATTAAAAGATCGATGCCCTTTTTATGCATCATTTTTTGTACTTTATTTAATCTTTGTTTGTATTCTTCTTTTGTAAAAAGCATCAATTTATTTGAAATAATTTACCAAATCCTTTTACTGAATTATTTTTGTTTATTTTAACAAGGGTATCCCAAATCAATGCCTGATTACTAGATAAAACTATTGTACTTAATTTTTTTTCCAATTTATCTATTATAGGTAATATAGGTAGAGCGGTGCAAGAAACAAACAAAGCATCTGCATTATTTAAATCAATGTTAGACAATACTTCATATAAATAACTTTGATCAACCTTACCAATATCATTATCAGACTCTATATCAAAATATGCATTAGATGTAATATGAAAACCTTCATCTTTGAAATATTCTAGGACCTCATCATTTAATTTTTTACTATAAGGTGTAAATAAACAGATTTTGTTTATACTCATTTTTTTTAGTGCATTAATTGCAGCTGTACTTGGTGTGGTAACATATGCTTTGGGTTTTGCTGCTCTCACTTTTTTTTCGATCGAAGCATGGCCAGCAGCAATTGTTCCAGAGGTACAGCCGTATACTACACAATCCAACTCTTGATCTGGCAAAATGTCTTTAGTAACCTCAGTTACTTTTTCTGACATTTTAATTAAATTTTCTTTTGTTAAAGGATTATAGCTTTCAATTCGATTTACAAACAAATCTATGTCTCTATCCTTAAGTACATTTATAAAATCTTTTTCAATCATAAAGTCACTAGCAAGTGCTATGAGCCCAACTCTTGGATTTGATTTATTGATATATTTAGGATCTATTTTTGTTGAATTCATATTTTAAAAGGTGAATATATCAGAAGTTCTTTAATAATCATTAATATTAAAAATAACGACATGAATATAAAAGATACTTTTGTTGCATCTTTAGTTCCTATATTTTTAGGTTTTGGTTTTGTGATTGCAAAACCTGCATTTGAGTCTTTTCCACCAATTTTACTCATGGGATTAAGATTTATGTTTGCTGCTTCTATTTTAATTTGGTGGTTTCCAATACCAAAAGGCTATTTAAAAAAAATATTTATAGCATCATTCATCGCTAATACTTTGCAATATAGTATTACTTATTCTGGTCTAAATTTAATTGATGCCTCTGCTGCTGTTCTCCTTGTTCAAACGGAGGTTCCATTTGGAGTTATATTTGCATATTTTATGCTCAAAGAAAAGCCAACTATAAGAGCCTTGATTGGGATCAGTATTGCTTTTGTAGGAGTTTATATTCTAACAGGATCTCCAAATTTAGATGGTAAAATTATTGGTATTAGTCTTACTATACTAGGTTCAGCTACTTGGGCACTTGGACAAGTACTAGTTAAACCTTTAAGTAAAGAAATTAATCCTTTGGCTTTAGTCGCATGGTTGGCGTTATTTTCTGGTCCAATTCTAATGTTTTTTTCAGCACTAATAGATGGAAATACAATTAATTATTTTATTAATGCAAAATTTGAACATTGGATCATTGTAATTTATATAGGTTTTATCATGCAACCAATTACTTATGGTTGTTTCTATTATGTTTTAAAGAATAATCCTCTTTACAAAGTACTCCCGATTGTCACAATGGGTATACCACCAACCGGATTATTAGCAGCTATTTTTTTGTTAGGCGAAAAGCCTACACAAGAATTATTTATTGGTGGAGCAATTATTATAGTTGGAGTATTATTAATTCTGTTAAAAAATGAATAATATTTTTTTTTATTAATATTAAATCAGAAAATAAATTGTTACTTAAAAATTTCAAAGTCAAAAAAGAATGGGTTGATTATAATGATCACTTAAATATGGCTTACTACGTTCTTATGTTTGATATGGCTTGGGAAGTAGCTCTTGAAAAATTTAAAATGGGAGGAACTGCTGCTAAAAACTCAGCTCGTAGTACAATGGTTGTAGAGACACATACTGCTTATCTTAAAGAGGTTAGGGAAAAAGATGACGTCAATGTTAATCTAACTTATTTTGATCATGATAAAAAAAGACTTCACTTGAAGATGGAAATGATTGAAAAAAAAACAAACCAGATCTCTGCAAATATGGAATGGATTTCACTTTATATCGATCTAGATAAAAGAAAAGTCACAGAATTTGAAAATGATAAGTTAACTTTAATGGACAAGTTTATTATAGACAATAAGTCAAGTTTTTCGACAAACAATCTGTATTTTAGTGCGAAATTGAAAAAATAATTAAGTGGTATAAATAAATTGTTTTGATATAGGTGCTTGATGGCCACTGATAATACTAAAGGTATTATTCTAGTAATAATCGCAATGACTTTTTTTGCGATGCAAGATGCTCTAATAAAATTTATATTTGAAAAAGCAGCACTGTATGAAATATTCTTTGCAAGGTATTTAATTGCAGCAATTTTACTTTTTTATTACATCAAATTTAAAAAACAAATAATACCATTAAAAACATATTATCCATTTTTAACTGTTCTTCGTGTTCTATTACATTTTGTAGCTTTTTCTGCATTTTTTATTTCGCTAACATATATGCCTTTGGCAACCGCTAACGCACTTTTCTTTTCATCACCTTTTTTTGTATCAATTTTTGCAAAACTTTTTTTAAAAGAATTTATTGGAATTAGAAGATGGATGGCAATAATAGTTGGATTTGTAGGAGTATACATTGTGCTTAATCCAACATTTTCTAATTTTGAGTATAAGAACTTGTTACCGGTCTTTTGTGCATTTTGTTATGCTGCTTCAATGACAATAACAAAATATACATCTGACAAGGATAATATTAACACTCAACTTTTTTACTTTTATTTAATAGCGATACTTCTTTGTGTGATAATTTTCATGTTTATTGGCAACGGGCAATTTAATAATCAAAATTATGATGCAACAACACAATTCATCTTTAGAGAATGGTTTTCAAATTTTGATTATACATGGAAATTCTTACTATTTTTTGGATTTGCTGCATTTATTGCTTTTTTATGTATATTTTCTGCATATATCGTAGCATCTCCTTCATTGGTATCTTTATTCGAATATTCGCTCATCATCATGTCTATGATACCAGGTTATTTTTTATTCAATGAAATACCATCCAACAGAACTTTTTTTGGTGTTTTAATTATAATTTCTGCAGGTATTTATATTTATATAAGAGAAAAAATTAGAGATCAGTATGTAGCAACAAAAACTCCAGTAAGAAGATGATAAATTTGTGATTGAATATTACTTGTATTCATAATTAAATTGGGTTTTATAAATTGAAAACAATATAGAGGAAGACAATGAAAAAACTATTTATTGCTGTGTTTATGTTTGTTTCAAGTTTTGGATCAAATGTAATAGCAGACGGACATTCTATCAAAATGGGGATAATTCTAGGGTTCACAGGTCCAATTGAATCTCTTACACCGGCAATGGCAGCATCTGCTGAACTTGCATTTAAAGAAGCTTCTGACTCAGGTTCGCTATTAGGTGGAAAAAAAATTGAGCCAGTAAGAGCTGACTCAACTTGTGTTGACTCAGCAGCGGCAACAGCAGCAGCTGAGGGAATTATTTCACAAGGTGTAGCTGCTATTATGGGAGCTGATTGTTCAGGTGTCACAGGTGCTATTGCATCAAACGTCGCTGTACCTAATGGTGTGGTTATGATTTCACCTTCAGCAACTTCTCCAGGATTAACTACTTTAGATGATAATGGATACTTCTTTCGCACAGCTCCATCTGACGCTAGAGGTGGTCAAATTCTTGCAGATATTACAAAAGACAGAAAAGTTAAAAGTGTAGCTATTACTTATACTAACAACGACTATGGAAAAGGCTTAGCAGACGTATACGAAGCAGCTGTTAAAGCTCATGGTATTAAAGTAACAACAGTAACCGCTCACGAAGATGGTAAAGCTGACTATTCATCAGAAGTTGCAACTCTTGCTTCAGCTGGTGGAGACGCTGTAGCTGTAATTGGGTATCTTGACCAAGGTGGAAAAGGAATTATCCAAGCCTCTTTAGACTCAGGTGCATTTGATAAATTTATTTTATCTGATGGTATGATCGGTCAATCTTTGGTTGATGCATTTGGAACAGATTTAAGTAAATCTTTTGGATCTATGCCTGGTTTTACTGGAAAAGGTGCTAGTGTTTTTGCTGATGTTGCAAAAGCAAGTGGCATAGACTCTTCTGGACCTTATACAGGTGAGTCATATGATGCAGCAGCTTTAATCGTTTTAGCTATGCAAGCTGGAAATTCAGCTGACAGAGGTTCTATTGCAAAAAATGTAATGGATGTAGCTAATGCACCCGGTACTAAAATTTATCCAGGTGAGTTAAAAAAAGGTTTAGATTTACTAGCTGAAGGTAAAAAAATCAATTACGAAGGTGCAACCGCAGTAACTTTTACTACAGTTGGTGAAGCTGAAGGTTCTTTCTTAGAACAAGAAATCAAAGGCGGAAAATTCAAAACTAAAAAACAAAGATAATTTATTATCTTCAAATATTAAACCCCTGGCATTTTATAATACTGGGGGTTTTTTTTAAAAAAATAAATATTTATCCACCATATACAAAGCCCAAGCAAAAGCAGCACCTGTAATAATATATTTCATAGACTTATTTTATTTCTATTTTTTCAGGAAGTATACCTTTAGGTCGATACCTCATTATCAGCAACAAACCTAAACCCATCATTAAAAATCTAAAGTATGGCACACTCTCTATTAAATGAAGTTTAAGAGCATGAGTTTCTGACATTCCTGCAGTAAAAAAGTTTATTAAAAATAATGCAATTGGAGCAGCTTCTATCCATAAGAACCAAACTGCAAAACCACCCAATATAGCTCCAAAATTGTTACCACTTCCCCCAACAATAACCATAACCCATATCAAAAAAGTATATCTCATAGGTCTGTAACTTCCCGGGGTAAACAATCCATCTTGTGTGACTAACATTGCTCCTGCAATTCCGACAATTGCTGAACCTAAAATAAAAATTAATAAATGCTGTTTAACAACATTTTTTCCCATAGCGTTAGCTGCTTCCTCATTATCTCTGATAGCTCTCATCATTCTACCCCATGGAGAGTAAAGAGCCTTTTGTGTAAGGATTAATAAAATAATTACTACTGTTAAAAATAATCCTGAATAACAAAGTTTTACAAAGATAGATGAGCCTTCAATTACAAGTTGGTTTAATTCAAGTTGTCGATCAGATAAATTAGAAATTAATTCTAATTTTCCAGAATTAAATTTTTCAATCAAATTTATAAACCAATCTGTTGATTGAAGATCTACTTCATAAGGAGCAGGCCTTTTAAGTCCAATTACATTTTTAACACCTCTAGTTAACCAGTCCTCATGTTTTATAATTGCTATGACAATTTCTGATATCAAAAGAGTAGCAATCGCTAAATAGTCTGCTCTCAAGCCTAAGGCTACTTTTCCAACAATAAACGCCAAACCTCCTGCAAAAAAAGCTCCAACAATCCATGAAAAAATAATTGGTAATCCAAAACCACCTAAAAAACCAGTCTTGGCTGGATTAACTGCTTCAATAGCTTCTATACCTGGCTCTGCTGAAAATCTTATTAATAAAATTCCTGAGATAATTATTACAGCAATACTGTATGTTCTAATTTTGGATTTATTAAATCTTTTTAAAATAAATCTAATTATTAATACCATTGCTATAATAAGCCAGAGAGACATCATTATATCAAACCCTCCAGCACTCCATGCTTCTTGAACTGGATCAACTGAAATTAAAACTGCAGCTAGTCCTCCTAAAGCCGTGTATCCCATAATTCCAAAATTTATTAATCCTGCATAGCCCCATTGAATATTAGCACCCATAGTCATAACAGCAGAGATTAAACAGAGGTTAAATATAGATAATGCGATATTCCAAGATTGAAAAATTCCAACCAATATTATTAAGGCCATCATAATACTGTATGCTGCAATTACATTTAAATTCTTTCTCACAATACTTTTCCTTTGAATATTCCTGATGGCCTATAAAGCAATACTATTACAAGTATCGAAAATGAAACTGCAAATTTATAATCTGTTGATAAGAGCTGTAGTAAACTCTCAGGTTCCATGCTTTCAGGCAGTATGTACATAAAGAACTTTTTATAAGCGTAGGTTAAAAATATCTCAGAAAAAGCAATTACATATCCTCCTAAAAATGCACCAAATGGATTTCCAATTCCGCCTACTATAGCGGCTGCGAATATGGGGAGCATGTTATTAAAATAAGTGAATGGCTTGAAGCTTTTATCTAAACCGTATAATGCTCCTCCAATAGTTGCTAATATTCCAGCGATTATCCAAGTGATCATTACAATTTTTTTAGGGTCTATTCCTGATAGTAAAGCTAAGTCTTCATTATCTGAATAAGCTTTCATACTTTTGCCTGTTTTAGTTTTATTTAAAAACCAAAACAACAAAGATACTAATATAATTGTAACTAGCACTGTGATTACCTGTGTTGATTTCAAAGCAAGTCCCTCATTAAATCCAGTCGTCTCTTTGAACTCTCTAGCTTTAATTATAAATTTTTCGCCATCAAAAAATCTTTGGTCTGAAGGCCCAATAATAATTCTAACTACTGCTTGGGTAACAAACATTACTCCGATACTAACCATAGCTAATTGAACAGGAGGACTTTTATTTATTCTATAATACTTGAAAACAAACTTATCTATACTAAGCATGTAAAGAATCATAAAAAAAATTCCAAATGGAATTGCCAATAAAGCTGTAGGCAAAACTCCTAAAGAAATCCCAAGTGATTGAAAATACCAAGTAAATAGAATTGTAACCATTGTTCCAAAAGACATCATGTCTCCAGTTGCAAAATTAGCAAATCTCAAAATTCCATAGATTAGTGTAACAAATATTGCCCCTAAAGCTAATTGTGAGCCATATGTTAAGGCTGGAATAAAAATATAATTTAGTAAAAGAATTAACGCATTAAAAAAGTCCATATCAACCTCCTAAAAAAGAGCTTCTAACTCTTGAGTCGTTTAATAATTCTTTTCCAGTTCCTGAATAACGATTTTCTCCAGTTACTAAAACATACCCCCTATCAGATATACTTAAAGCTTGTTTGGCATTTTGCTCAACCATTAAGATTGCAACATTAGTTTTTTTAACTTTAACAATATGATCAAAAAGCTCATCCATAACTATAGGTGAAACACCTGCAGTTGGCTCATCTAACATCAAAACTGTTGGTTTGATCATTAAAGCTCTTCCTAATGCAACTTGTTGTCTTTGTCCGCCAGATAGTTCTCCAACCATTTGATCTCTTTTTTCTCTTAAAACAGGAAACAATTCATAAATTTCATCAATTATATTTTTTATT
Source organism: uncultured Pelagibacteraceae bacterium (assembly GCA_902590915.1). Classification (GTDB taxonomy): domain Bacteria; phylum Pseudomonadota; class Alphaproteobacteria; order Pelagibacterales; family Pelagibacteraceae; genus Pelagibacter. Next base: position 115,382 of record CACIYQ010000002.1, on the reverse strand, counting down.
TCATTACTTAAAAGAAAAGCTCCTATTTCTAAATTTTCTTCAACAGTCATTCCTGAGAAAACGTTTTTTGTTTGTGGTACAAAAGAAATTCCCTCTTTAACTCTATCTTGTGGAGAAAGTTTTGATATATCTTTACCGTCTATTTTTACTGTACCAGATTTTAGATTTAGTAAACCAAGCATCGCTTTCATGGCTGTGGACTTTCCAGCTCCATTAGGACCTAGAATAGAAACTATTTCTCCTTTATTTACATCCACTGAACAAGAATTAATAATATCTGGGCCATTTCCATAACCTCCAGTCATTTTTATTCCCTCAAAATATGCCATTAGTTATCATCCTTAATTTTAGATCCTCTACCAAGATAACTCTCAATAACTTTTTCATCTTTTTTTGCTTCCTCAACTGAACCTTCAAACAAAACTGAACCTTCAGCCATTACAATTACGGGGTCACATAATCTTCCAATAAAGTCCATATCGTGCTCTATCATACAAAATGTATAACCTTTTTCTTTATTCAACTTTTCAATAGCTGTACCTAAATCTTTAAGCAAAGTTCTGTTAACACCAGCTCCAACTTCATCCAATAAAACTAATTTTGCATCAACCATCATAGTTCTTCCAAGTTCAAGTAATTTTTTCTGTCCCCCAGAAAGATTTCCAGCAAGTTCATTGGATAAATGTTCAAGGTTTAAAAATTCAACTACTTCTTTTGCTTTTTCCTTAATTATATTTTCTTCTTTAGCTACCAAACCTGGTTTAAATAATGCTGTCGTTAATTTTTCACCTGATTGATTTCCAGGAACCATCATTAAATTTTCTAAAACAGATAAGTTAGAAAATTCATGTGCTATCTGAAAAGTTCTTAATAATCCTTTTGAAAATAACTCAAATGAAGGTACGTCTGTTATATTTTCATTATCAAAAATTACTTCACCAGCTGAAGATTTTATATTTCCTGCAATTAAATTAAATAATGTTGTTTTACCAGATCCGTTCGGTCCAATAATTCCTGTTATACTGCCCCTTGAAACCTGTAATGAGCAATCTGAAACAGCTGCTAATCCACCAAAATATTTTGATAAATTTTTGATTTCTAGAATATTCTTTGACATTCAGTCTATTTATCTAGTCTTCGATGAATGCTGTTTAAAGTTTTTTCAAGTGATTTATAAAATCCAGCTTTTGATAACTCTTTAACACCTTGCTCGTTTAATCCTTTTGGAGTTTGAGAATCTTTAACTAAAAACTTTAAATTTTCTTTTGAATTATTAACTGCATCTTCAGATAAGGCTAAAAATAAAGATGTGATATATTTTTGAGCATTCACCCTCTTTACTCCTCTCTTAATTAACCAATCAGTCATTACTCTCAATAACTGGTAAAATGGAGCCATCATGCCAGAAGTTGTCCAAAAGTTAATTGAAGATTTTTCTTTTTTAATTTCAACAGTGGTTCCTAAGTGATTAAAAAACTTCTTAACTTTAATATTTGGAGGGCAAATAGGCACTGGCCCTTTCTTTAAAGAGATTGGTGGCAGAGGTATTGCTCTAAATATTTTCGCTTTTACTTTTATAGCCTTTTTTAACTGTGATAAGGTAATAGTAGAAATAAAACTTATAATTATCTGTTTGGATTTGAATTTTAAGTTTTTAATAATTTTTTCACCAACACTTGGAGTTACTGATAAAAAAACCCAATCTGATTGATCAATAATTTGCTGATTGGTTTTAGCAATGATAATTTTCTTAAATTTTGCCTTTAAACCCTTAGCTATTTTTGTATTTCTTGGAGAAATTATTATTTTCTTATAAGAAATTTTAGAATTACAAATTCCAGTAATTACTGAAGATGCTATTTTACCAGTGCCAATAAATCCTAAATTCATAAAGTCTTGATTACTTTATATTGATTATATTGAATTAATTAACAAAAAAAGAGCCTCTAATTCTTAACAATTCCCTACTTAATTCTTTATTTTCTTTAAATGGTTTTCTTCCATGAAGCCAAAAATAATTATTAGCTATAACAGAATGACCTACTGGTAATTTAGTAATTATTTTATTTTTACTTTCCTCTAAGGCATCAGACAATTTTTGTAAAAAATTTCCTTGTTCCATATTTTTAGGTTCTGGAAACTGATCTATGTATGAGATTTTAGGTCTTCCTTCTTTATCAAACGAAAAAACTGGATGCTCAACTTTATAATCGATATTTTTGCTTTTAGGAGATCCCCAAATAAAATCTTGTTGTCCAACAGGATCATTTGACAAATCATCACAATGCTCCCAATCATCTAAATGTAACATTGCAGTTTCACCACCTTGCACATTTTGCTCCTCTAGTTTAGTCATAACTAACCAGTCGGTAACTTCCTTTACATATGTTCCATCTGTATGTAAATCCATATTTCTGTAAGCTTTTCTCAAATAAGAGTCACTTGCATCCTCATGCTTTACATGAAATCTAGCATAATATTTTCCCGCCATAGAGTCATAATTTGGAATTCCAATAAGGTGAGCAATTGCGGTTGATAATTTTACTAAAAATTTATCGTTAGTTTTTGATGAAATATTTTTAGGACCAATTATAAAGCAACCGGTTGATCTATCTCGGAGTACCGAATTGACTAACTTACTTAGCTTATTGTTAGTTAAATCATCAAGACTTTTTGCAATTGTAAATCTAGTAAATGGTTTAAGTTCTAGTGCAGTAAGATCAAATTTGTTAAAAGGAAAAATTAATTTTTTTATAATATCATCATCTAGTTGAATATTTAGTATTCTACTAGAGTCTTTATGATTTTGAACATCTATACCCTCAATTTTTTCCATATCAACTTTTAAATTAACTTAAATAATAAATCAATTTGAATTAAAAATAATTGTTAATGGCCGCCATACTTAAGGCAGAAAAAACTGTGGGATAAACATAATTTTGTTTAGACACAAAGAATACAACTAATGACAATACGATAACAATTATTCTGCTTAAATAACTTGCGTCAATAAGTACACCAGCAGGAAAAATAATTGTTCTAGCAATTAGTGCTGCTAAAGTTGCATAAGCTAAACAATTAAACCATTTAAATAATTTTGAAGTCTCCTTGATACCCTGTGAACTTATGGCTCCAAGAAATCTTGAAATAAAGGTTGCTAATGAAGTAACTAAGATTGCATAAAAAATACTAACTGACATTTAACTCTCCGATGAAATATGCAATTGTTCCACCAATTATGCCTCCAAGTAAAATAGACCATTCTGGTGATAAAAAATAAAAAATTGGTCCTAATATTGTTCCAAGTATAACTGACAATGTAATTTGTATTGTTTTTGAGGCTCCCACCATCATACATAAGAAATAAACCGGATTTAAAATAGCTAATCCCATCATCATATCTTTATTTAAATACTCTGAAAAATAAAAACCTATAAAAGTACCTAAAACTGCTACGCTCCAGGTTGCACTACCTATCCCAATCCAAAAATCAATTCTATGTTCTTTAGGAACTGTCTTATAATTACTTTTCATAATCAACCAAGCAGAAACAGCAATGAAATGACATGAAAAATAATATTTCCATTTAGGTTGATTTTTATGCATCATTAGTGGAAACAAAGAAACTGCCATTGGGTAAAGTCTCGCATTTACAAACCAAACTGCTAAAAACATATTTAGCAATGATGCTCCGACTAATAATGACTCAGCCATTACTAATGAACCTGGTAAAGCATAAGTTAACATTGTAGAAAAAATACTTTCTTGAATGTTAAAACCTAAATTTTTAAGTAAAGCTCCTATAGCAATGAAACAACATCCTAACGCTATTGCAGGACTATCAGGTGCGAGAATTGATTTATATCCCTTTAAAAAGAACTTCCTATCAATCATTAGCCGCCAAGGAATAATCGACCAACATCAGGATTTTTAAGTAAATCATCTCCTTTGCCGGCTATAGCAGTTTCACCAGACACTAAGACGTATCCTATGTCTGCGAATTCTAATCCTTTTTTAGCATTTTGTTCAACAAGAATGATTGTTTTTTTTTCATTTTCCTGAAGATCTCTCAAAATTTCAAAAACCATATCTATGTATCTTGGTTCTAATCCAATCGATGGTTCGTCAACTAATAAAACTGATGGTTTCATAACAAGGGCTCTTGAAATTTCTAACAATCTTCTCTCTCCCCCTGACAAAACTTTTGCGGGCTGATTTCTTCTATTTCTTAATCTTTCATATTTCTCAAAAATTCTTTCAGCTTCTTGATAAGATTCATCTACATTTTCTTTTATATATCCACCCATTAATAAATTTTCCTCAACTGTCATATCGGGAAAAACTGAATTATCTTGAAGTATATAAGCTATACCTACTGATTTTAACTTTTCTGCTGGCGTTAAATTTGTAATTTCTTTGCCATCAATTTCTATTTGACCTGAAAAAATATTGGTAAATCCATAAATAGAATGAAGTATTGTAGATTTTCCTGCTCCATTTGGACCTATTAAACATAAAGACTGTGCCTTGTTCACATACAAATCAAAATTATGCAGAATTTCCATTTTTCCATAACCAGCATTTAAACCTTTAATAGTTAAATGTATTTCACTTGGTGATAATTTTTTTAAATCTTCTGGACCAGGAGCTTTTCCCAACACTTCATATTGATTAGACATTATTGAGCTCCTAAATACGCGTCTATTACACGTTTATCATTTTTAATTTCATCAGGTGATCCGTTGGCCAACATTTTACCATGTGCTAGGCAGAAAATATTTTCAGCCAGCTGCATAATTACTCTCATATTGTGCTCGATAACTAAAAGAGTAATTCCAAAATCTTGATTTACTTTAATTAACCTATCTATAATTCCATTAATCAATGTTGGATTAATTCCAGCTGTTGGCTCATCTAATAATAGCATTTCTGGCTCATTCATTAATGCCATTGCTAGTTCTAATAATTTTTGCTGTCCAAAGGATAAATCGCCTGCTCTTAAATTTCTTTTTTGATATAAACCCACAAAATTTAATAAATTTTCCGCCTTTTCTGTGAGTTCCTTTGGAATTGTTGAAAAGATCTTCATTAAACTCTCATCACTACCTTTGTGACTAATAAGCATATTTTCTACACAATTAAGCTTTCCATAAATTCGAGTTTGTTGAAAAGTTCTTAACAATCCAAGTTTTGCGATAACCGGTACTGGTAGTTCTGAAACCTCCTTATCGTTAAACTTGATTGAACCATTATCAATTGGGTATGTCCCAACTATCGAATTAAATAATGTTGTTTTACCCGATCCGTTAGGACCAATTAATCCAACAATTTTACCTTTTTCAACATTCATTGAGATATCAACATTAGCTTTAACACCACCAAATGATTTACTAACATTGCTAACTTCTAGAATACTCATTTAAGTTCCACCTGCGCCTTACGATCTTTTTCATCTACAACTTCGCCAAATCTTTCAGGATATTTTTCTCTTAGCCATCCCATTATTCCCTCTGGAAAATAAATAACGATAACTACAATTAAAACTCCTAGTGCAACATATTGCCAACCTAAGAAGAATGTCCAAAAACCCTCTTTAAAAATATGAAAAACAGTAGCACCAATGATTGGTCCCCAAAGAGTTCCTTTTCCACCTAGGATTGCCATTAGAACCATAAAAACTCCCATTTCTCTTCCATCAAAAGCAACATCTGTTGAGTCTATATATCCAACAAGGCCACCCATGATGCCTCCTGCAAGACCACAAAAGAAAGCTGATATCATCCAACCAACTATTTTATACTTCATCGTTTCAATTCCCATTGCCTCAGCTTTATCTTCATTATCTCTTATTGCATTTAAAATTAATTTGAATCTAGTTGAGTAAATTCCTCTTACAGCAATGAAAGTCAGTACTAAAACAAAGAAACTTAAGAAATAGAAAAATTCACCTCTCGAATCTAAAGATCCAACATCAGGAAACGGTGGAGTAGTAAAACCTTGTCCGGCTCCAATAATTTCAATTCCTCCAGAAATTTCACCTGCTGCAACTCCTAGTCCTAATGTACATATTGCAAAATAATGCCCTCTTAGTCCTAAAATAGAATATCCAATTAAACCAGCTACTATGGTTGGTACTACAGCTGCTACTAACAATCCAACAGCCATTCCCTGAAAAAATTGTGCTGGAGTATGTACAAATGTTTTCTCACCACCACTTTCCGTCCACTCAGCTAACGGGAAAAACATACCCACTTGTACAGAAGCACAGAGGTACATTCCAAGTCCATAAAATAAAATATTACCAAATGAATTATAGCCCATTTCGCCACCTTGGATATTCCATGTAGTTGCTAAAACTATTAATACACAAAGAATTGAAAGTTGGACTTTAAAAGCAGGAAATATAAATGGAGCTGCTATACCAAAAGTTAATATTCCAAAGTATAAAATAAGATTATTTTTGCTAATACTCATTTTAAATACTCTCTTTTTCTTGAAAGCTTAAATCTTCTGTAAACAAGTATTAAAACTAATAATAAAAATACTGACCCTATTCTAAATTCTGTACCGAGTATGTAATCTGCAAATTCTTCAAATACACCTAAACCCATACCTGACATTGCAACACCAGGTAAGTTTCCTAATCCTGCAACAATAACGATCATAAATGATCTAATTGTATAAGGTAATCCCATATAAGGATGAATTGTAAAAGTAATTGAAATTAATGCTCCTGCAACACCACAAAGGGCTGCGTTAATTCCAAAAGTTGCCGCATAAACTTTTTCCGTATCAACACCTAAAATCTTTGCTGCTCTCGCATTTTGGGCTGTAGCTCTAATTGCACGACCAAGTTTAGATTTTTTCATGTAAATTACTAAACAAATTGCGAATAAAATGCTTATAAAAGCTGAAAATATTTTTGAATTGGGCAACACAACATTACTATTAAATAACATAGTTGTTCCATAATCTGAATTTGCAAGAACAACATCAGCTCCAAATGCAAAGTTCATTAATTGCATGAACAGAATACTTATTCCAAAGGTAGCTAATATAGATATAAATAAATCTCTATCTACAACTTTATTAATTACAAGTTTGTAAATTGCTATCCCTACAAAAAACATTATTATTGGTGAGACGATAACTCCCCATGCCGGGTGAATGCCGTAAAGATACATAAAATAAGCAATGTATCCTCCTAAAATAACTAGGTCTCCTTGAGCAATATTAATTATATTCATTACTCCCCATTGAAGTGCCATACCATACGCAATCAATGCAAATAAAATTCCAAGTAAAATTCCGTCCAAACATGCTTGAACAGAAATCATTGGATATTGGAAGACCATGAAATCCATAATGTATCCTATAAAAAAATACCCCCTATATATATTATATTAGGGGGTATTTATAGATTTGTTTTATCTTTGAGACCACGAAGGAATTGGGTGAATCAATTTAGCTGAAGCCCATTTAGTTGGAGCAACAACTTTATTTTCACATTTCCCTCCATCATCACACATAACTTGGAAAAGTACCATTGGTTTGTCAACATTCTGACCACCTTCAGCAAATTTTATATTTCCATAAAATGTTTGCATGTTAGTAGCTGCAAGAGCATCTCTTACTTTCTTTTGATCAAAAGAATTTGCTCTTTCAAATGCATCTTTAAATACCAATAGAGCAGCTGACGACTCTGCTGCTTGATATGGTGGTGCATAACCAAACTCTTTAGTAAAGTCTGCATCATAAGTCATACCATCTTTAAAGAAGTCATCTTTATAAGTTAGTGTTTTATGCCACTGAGAAGCGCATAAAGCATATTGTGAGTTTTTACCATGTTGCTTTGATAATTTAGCTGCATCGCAGTGTGTCATCGCTAACATTGGAACATCTACTTTCATCTCAGAAATTTGTCTGATTGCAGTTAGGGCGCCTTTTGTATGACCTGAAACAACTAAAACATCTGGTTTCATTTGCTTCACTTTCACTAATGTTGCAGCCATATCATTTAGCTCTTTTGGTAATTTATCATCAATTACTTTTTTAGAGCCAGTTCTCTTAATCGCATCTAAAACTCCAAGTCTTACGTCCTGAGAAAAAGCATCTTGCTCAAATGCCATTGCAACAGTTACACCTTTTCCATTATTCTTTTCAACTGCTAAATCTATTGCAACATCAAGATATAAGTTAGCTGGAGCTAAGACAGCAAATAGATATTTGTAACCTTTTGTAAACAAAGATCTAGATGCACCATTTGCTTCTACCATTGGAACACCATATTTTTCTGTAACTGGAGCTATCGCTTTAGTTAATCCTGAACTGTATGGGCCAAGCATAAATTCAACACCATCTTGTGAAATTAATCTTTCAGCAAGCTGAGCTGCTCTTTTTGGATTTGACTCATCATCATAATAGATAATATCAAATTTATAAGTTTTACCACCGACTTTAACACCGCCCATGCTGTTAATTCTATCAACGGCCATGTTGTAACCGTTTTGAGTATGAACACCATTTGAAGAGTATTTTCCAGTCAATGAAATTGCAGCACCTAAAACAATTTTATCTCCAACAACTTTCGCAAAAGATACGACAGATGTTGATAATAAAATTACAGCTGCAGAAATAAAACTTATGATTAGTTTACTTATTTTCATTTTTATTTCCTCTAGTTGTTAATTAATTTTTCGATTTAATAAAGAATTTGATCTAATTGCAAGTGACAATAAAGACCTAAGAGGTTTTAGTATTGTTGAGTAACAACAATAATAATTGCAATAATTACTAATACACTCGCAGAAATTGTATTTATGGTTCTTGGTTTTGTTTTAATCCAACTAATTAGCTTTTGTGCCAGTAAAGCATAGCCAATTAGTGATAAAAAATCTAAAACAACATAAGTTGTTATTAAAATTACAAATTGAATTAAATAATTGCCGTTAAAATCTATAAACTGAGGGAATATTAATGGAAAAAACATCCATGCTTTTGGACTTGTTCCAGCAACAAGGAAACCATCTTTGAAGAATGAAAAAAAACTTTTTGATAAATCTTTATGAGAGTCAATTTCTTTAGGTGTGGATTGATAAATATCAAAAGCTAAATATAAGATGTACGCCACACCAACCCATTTAAATATATTAAGTAAATTTGAGTTTTCGGAAAAAAAAGATCCAATTACAAAAATAACTAATGTGGCTTGAATGATATTTGCAGTAATATCGCCTAAAGCAGTCCAGACACATTTTTGAACACCGTAGTTCATAGAATAAGAAACAATCACAATTCGTGGTGGTCCAGGGGTAATAAATAAGAAAAGAATTATTTGTAAAAATAAAAAATAATCGAGGGGGAGCATGTTTGAGATAGTCCTTAAAAACCGGGAGCTAAAGATGGCTAAGAAGGACTATCAAGCAAATAATATCAGAGACTAAAAAAAAATGCATTAAATTTTTATTTCAAATATAAAGGGTTTATGAAAAAAAAAGGTCGCATCCCTATTACGCGGGTTAAAAATCCTGAACCAGATATAACTGACCCAGATTGGATTATTTGGGCAGCTTGGGCCGATAGGATTACTTTTGAAGAAATAGAAAAAAAAACAGGAAAAACAGAATCAGAAGTAATTAGGATTATGAGAAGATCTATCAAGTCATCCTCTTTTAGATTGTGGAGAAAAAGGGTTAATCAAAATAGTATAAAACATAGAAAAAAGTTTGAGTACGCTAGAAAAGAAATCACTAGTAAAATTAAGAAAGGTGACTATTTATAATTAATGAAAAAAATTACAATTTATACAGGTCCATTTTGTAATTACTGTGAAGCAGCAAAAAGATTACTTGCAAGAAATAATGCGCCCTATGATGAAATAGATATTTCAAAAGTTGATGGCGCAATGGACGAAATGATTAAAAAAGCCAATGGCAAAAGAACTATACCTCAAATTTTTTTTAATGATGAACATATTGGTGGGTATGATGAAACAAGAGCACTGGAAAAATCTGGAAAGCTTTTAAGTTATTTGGAGTAATATTTAATCAACGAAGGTTATAGTCATTCCTGGTTCTTCGGCATACATTACGTCATTAGTGCAAGTACCTCCGCTATTGCCAACAGCATTAGATACATCAAAAGCAACTTTTACTGTTGGAAAGTCACCAGCTTTAACTTTTAAACCACCTCCTGAAATAATTTTTCTGTATTGAAAATATTCATCACTTGATCCAATTACACCATCGTTTGAAACTGAAGCACCCAATGAGTCAACTGAGCCATTCATGTGATCATTATAACTACTACCATCAGGTACATACAGTGTAGAGGATCCAGGAGTACCACCTGTTTGCCCTGCAGCGTCTGTAGTTTTAGTTCCTGACTCACCAGCTTTAGTTGCACAATTATTTCCTGCAGTTCCAGTTATTATAAATTGCCTGCTCATAGTAATTTGCAGATAAGTATATAAAGTTCCTATTTTTGCTTTTGCTATATTTCCGTAAGATCCTGCTGCAACACCTGCATTAACAGAAGCAATATCAACTGCACCAGATTCACTCGAAGGCGATATTGTTAAAGGATTTAAACAATTAGCAGTGGTGCTTCCTGTCTCACATAATTCTAATTTTGTCATAGTAACTTTGTACTCGGTGGCAGGACCTGTTCCAGCAAAAGCATTATATGTACAAAATAAAAATATGAGGGTAATTGTAGAGGTTAAAATTTTTTTCATAAAATTATTTTTTTGTTAAAATAACTGCACCTTGTATTTCAACAGTTAAATTATTGTCTCTTCTTACTTTTTGGACTAATTTTTCTTTCATATTACCTTTTTCAAAAGCTGTATTTGATACAAAGCCATCTTGCAAGCTTGGTTTGTTTTCTAAGGGTGGATGTCTAAAAGATAACTTAAAATCTGTCTCATCGTCCACTCCAGATGTATCAGAAAAATCTTGAGAAATATCAAATTGCAAAGCTGGTGTTAAATTCATTTCCAATGAAACCTTGTTTCCCTCTGTGTCGTTCGTAGCTTTTACGCTATCAAAATTATACTTTTGTATGTTTACGACTGACCAAGGCATGTATGGTATTTGGGTTGATAAATTTAATTGATAACCAGAAAGTACTTCCTCATCAACTCCATCGACAGCCTCAGCTCCTGATAAAGCTTCATAAAAATTAGCACTCAAGTCCAGTAATTGTCCACTAGCCTCTAGTCCGACGCTTGCACGTGCATGTCCCTCAAATTCATAATCAATAAATACATTAGCACCATACATAAAAGATTGATCATCACTTAATTGTCTATAACCATATCCTAGGTTAGTTATTAATCTGTCTGTATCATTCGTTTCTTGAGTATGTAAACTCATTTGAATAAATCGATTAGACACATCAGTTAAATCTAAGCTCCTGTTCGTCAAAATTTCGAAATCTGGATTATCTTCTTCATGAACCTGAATTGATACATCCGTTATACCCTCGCCTGGAATAAAATTATCAATTAAATTTGATATCTTCTTAGATAAACTTTCTGCATTTGCATTTAATGCAAGGAAAGCAGAAATTATTAGGCTAAATAAAATCTTCATAAGATACAATACCACAATTACTGAAGTTTAAACAAAAATTTTTTATTAAATACGTTTAACAGGAAAATTAGACTATTTGAGCTTAAATACAAGACAAGCTCCGTTATTACAATACCTTTTTCCGGTCGGTTGTGGTCCATCTTCAAAAATATGACCATGGTGACCACCACAATTTTTACAATGATACTCAGTTCTAGCATAACCTATGTGATGATCTGTTTTTGTTTCAAAAACATCTGGCAAAGATTCGTAAAATGAAGGCCAACCTGATCCACTTTCGTATTTTGTTTTAGAATCGAAAAGTTTAACTCCACAATTGGCACAATGAAAGCTTCCTTCTCTTTTTTCATGATTTAGTTCACTGGTCCCTGCAAGTTCGGTGCCTTCTTCAAACAAAATAAGTTTTTGTTCAGCAGTTAAATTTTGATTAATTTTTTTTACCATAATCAAATAAATTTAGCACAAGATTGATGTAACATGGAGTGTAATTCAACTAATTTGTTAAAATCTTTATTATATCCTCCTCCAAGAACACCACAAAAAGGGACTCTTTTAGAAAAAAAATTTTCAATAACTAATTCATCTCTCATTCTTATTCCTTCATCAGAAATTTTTAGTTTACCTAACCTGTCATTAAAGTGAATATCTACTCCTGCAATATAAAAAACATAATCAAAGTTCTCTTTATTCAGTTCTGATATATAATACTTAAGTGTCTTGATATAATTTTGATCTTCTAAGTTATCTTCTAATTCTACATCCAAATCACTATTTGATTTTTTGGCTGGATAATTTGTCTTGGAATGCATACTAAATGTAAAAACATTTTTGTTTTCTTTAAATATATCCGAATTTCCATTTCCTTGGTGTACATCTAAGTCTACAATAAGAATTTTATTGGCTAAACCTCTGTTAATTAAATAATGAGCAGCAACTGCAACGTCATTAAATACACAATATCCAGCACCACCATCATAATTAGCATGATGACTACCTCCTGCGGTGTTGCAAGCTATTCCATATTTAATTGCAAGTTTTGAGGCCAGAACTGTCCCTCCCGTTGCAATCAATGATCGTTGCACCACACTATCAACTAGAGGAAATCCTATTTTTTTCACTCCATCTTTGTTTAAAGTTTTATTTTTAATGTCAAAAATATACTCTTTTGAGTGTGCATAATTTAAAGTTTCAACTGAACAAGCATATGGCTTGTGAAACTTTTCTACTATTTTATTTTTAATTAAGTAATTCGCTAATTCACCAAACTTATTAATTGGAAATTTATGATCATCCCCAATTTTTGCAAAATAATCCTCATGGTTAACGACGGGTAACTCCATTATTACTCTAAAACTCGAATAGGCTTTCCGTTGACACAAGCCTCTAAACCTTCAATCATTTGACCGTAAAAGATACTGTAATTTTCTGCAGTCACATAACCAATATGTGGGGTTAATAATGCGTTAGGCAGAAACCTTAATTTATTATTTTCTGGCAAAGGTTCTTTTTCGTAAACATCAATTCCAGCACCCGCAATTACGTTAGTTGATAATGCAATGATTAAATCATCCTCATTAATAATTTCTCCTCTAGACGTATTTATAATAAACGAAGTTTTTTTCATATTATCCAATTCCTTTAACGTGATACAATCTTTATATCTGTCACCTCCTTGAACATGAATCGATAAAAAATCAGAATTTTTAATTAAGTCTTCTTTTGTACATGGAAGCACATCTAATTCTTTGCATGTATCAAGATTTAAATTTTCACTCCATGCCATAACCTGCATACCAAAAGCTTTACCGATTTTTGCTACTTGAGAACCAACACGTCCAAGACCAATTAATCCAAGAATTTTACCTTTCAATTCAACACCGACGGTTGTTTGCCAATAGCCTTGATACATATTATCAAACTCTTCTTTGAAATTTCTTGCTAAACCCAATATCAGCGCCCAAGTGAGCTCGGGTGTTGGATTTTTATTTATTTCTGTTCCACAAACAATTACTTTTCTTTTTTTGGCAGCCACTAAGTCAATTGATTTATTTCTTAACCCACTAGTAATAACAAATTTTAAATTATTTAATTTATCAATTAAATTTTTAGTAATTGGAGTTCTTTCTCTCATGATTAATAAAGCTTCAAAATCTAACAGCTGTTCGATTGCATCAGCTTCATCTAGGAAAGGCTCACTAAAAATTTTGAACTCGTATTTCCCAGACAATTTTTCTAAATCTACAAATTGTTGTGCAACATTTTGATAATCGTCTAGGATAGCAACTTTAAGCATTTTTATTTTTAATTTTTCTATTTGATAATGTTATTCCAGCAATAATGCAAATGGCTCCTAAAAAATGATAATACATAAATTTTTCATTGAATATAACAAGTGCCATAATAGCTCCAAATATTGGCATTAAATGCAAAAATGCCCCCGATCTATTTGCTCCAATTATTGAAATCCCTTTAATGTAAAAAAAATATGCAAGTAAACTTGGAAATATAACTACATAAGTCAAAATCATAAAAAAGGATGTATTAGGTTCTACAACTCTTCCTTGATTTAATTCAAACAAAAAAACTGGTGTTAAAAAAATTAAACCAATAATGATAATTATTTCCAACAATGCAAATTGAGATATCTTGAACTTTTGTTTCTTTAAAAATGCTGAATAAATTGCCCAAGAAAACATTGCCACAACCATGGAAAGGTCTCCTTTATTAAAGTCTAAATTTCTAATTAAATTTAAATCTGCTTTTGTAATTATAAAAACCACTCCTAATAAAGACAAAGTTACCCCAATTACTTGAAAAATATTTGATTTTTCTACTTTCAATATCGTAGAGACAACGATAATCCAAACTGGAATTGTTGAAATTAATAATACGCCATTAATTACCTGGGTATAATTCAAGGAATAATAAACAATAGAATTAAAGATTGTTATACTACTTATTCCTAAGATTAAAAAAGAGCCTAAATTTTTGAAAATTTCAGATTTAAAATCTAATATTTCCTTATAAGTTAATGGTAAAAGTATTAATCCAGCAATAAGCCATCTGTAGAAATTTAGAGAAAAAGGTGGAATTCCAAATGAACTCGCAAATTTGCCAGCTATAAAATTACCAGACCAAAATAAAGTAGTTAGAACTAAAACCAAATAAGCGGTATAATTTCCTGATTTGTCAAATATATTATTCATCACTGATATAAAAAACTATTAAAGAAAACAAATATCAGAGTTTAAGATTAAACATCTGAATTATTTTGATCTTTTTTTTTCCAAATAAAATAAAAAATATAAGGAACTAGTGCTGGAACAACACCAAACCAAAACCATTCATCCCATCTAAAACTTTTATCCAAAGCAAAGCTTTTAAGACCATTCCACCAGGTTAGGTAACCTATAAATATCATCCAACTTAAACTAATGGTTGCAAAAATTTTAGTTTTATTTGAAAGATCAATTTTTGGAATTTTAGAAATATAATTTTTAATCTCTTCAAAATTCATGGGAATTTAAATTAACAGTTTTTTCCATTTTTTGGAGAAAAGCTTCCACTTGCTAAAAGTGTCAATTCGCAGGCACCCCCAACTTCTTTTGCAATTATTTTATAACTTGATCCATCTTGATCGATACAAATATTATAACCAAGCTCATCATTAATATTATCTGTGCCACCTAATAAATCTGCTTCAATCGCACTTGAAGTTGAGTTTGAAGCAGGACATGATTTGGTATAATACCTTCCATTATCTGAATAATATTCAGTTTGTCCTAAAGAAATTTGCTGCATAACATTCTTAGCAGAAGTTTTTTTAGCTGATGATACGTAGCCATTATAGCTTACAATACCTATCGCTGCTAAAATTCCTATAATTGCAACAACCACCAAAAGCTCTATAAGGGTAAACCCTAAGCTTTTGGAGGTCATAAAAATTCTATTCTTAGTTAAAATTACTCAATAGTAATTGTTTTCTCTAAAACGTTACCTGAAGTTCCACAATCAGAATCTGCTGTAAAGCAAGTCTTAACTTGTAATGTAGTATTATTAGTGTCATGTAAATTAACATATCCACCAACAGTAGTTGTTTGACTATCCCTTACTGCCCCCTCGGAAGTTAAGTAAGGATTTTTAAAATCATCAAAAGGTCCACCACTTGCTGTAGCTGCAGTAATAACTTTACCTGCTGTTTTACCACTACATGTTAATTTACCTCCCATTGCAGAAGTTTCACCTAAGTTACATTTTTGCAATTCTGCTGCAATATATTTAACAACGTTTGCATGAGTTGATTTAGCTGCCTGTTTTTTAGCACCTGATGTGTAACCTGAGTAAGCAACAACACCAACAGCTGCAAGAATTCCTATAATAGCTACGACAACTAGTAGCTCAATTAATGTAAAACCTTTATTGTTTTTATTTTTCATATTCAAAATCCTTTTTATTTTGTAATAATTTTAAAATATATATAACTAAATATTATTTAGTAATATAATGCAATTAATCATTTTGGGTCAATCATAGATTGTATTTTTTATTGATTTTAACTAAAATTTAATAAATAAAGGCGTTTGTGAGCTATAGAGTTACTGAGGAGAACAATATTTCCACTGTCTATCTTGATGGAGAGATAGATATGGATGTCACAGAAAGAGCAAAGGAGGTAATCATGCCTCTCATTGAAGCTAAAAAAGAAGTTCATTTAAATTTGAAAGATGTTCAGTACATGGACTCATCGGGAATATCAGTGCTTATTGAAAGTCATCAAAAAGCTACAGAACTTGGAACAAAAGTTACCTTAAAAGAAATTAGTAAATCTGTTCTTAAAGTAATCATGATGGCCAAACTAGAACAAATCTTAAATTTGGATTGATGAGACAATCACAAATAATTAATTTAGATGAAAAGAGAGATTTTGAGGTTAACTCATCTAATCTAAAACATGTTAGATCTTTTTGCAGAGAAGTTTTTGAAAAATTAAATATCAAGCAAGATTTAAAGGATGAATTGGTTTTAGCTATTGCTGAGGCAGCTCAAAATATTGTCAAACATGCCTACAACAATGAAGAAACTGAGGATAAAATGGAAATCAAAATATCTGTTAGTAATGGGCAATTAGAAATTGGTTTTTTTGATAAAGGAAGACCTGTTGAAAAAGATAAAATACGGCATCGAAAAATTGATGATATTAAACCTGGTGGATTAGGGACTTTTTTTATTCAACAAATTATGGATGCAGTGGTTTTTAAAGAAGGTGAAAAACCATGGATTAATCACTTAATACTCTCTAAAAATTTAAATAATTAATTTTTTTCTAGGTAGCAATCTAAATCATTATAATCGTCAAAGAACATCTCTGCTAATTCATTACTACTTGTCATAGAACAGTCTAATGGTTCATTAAAAGCTTGAACCATATGTTCACTTACATTTTTACCTGTTTGATGCTTAATACCTGTATTTATTGTGCCTGATAGTAAGGCTTGATTTACGCTACCGGTAGTAGCAACTGTTACTGCTGGACCAATAACCGCAACACTCTGGGCACAACCTGTAAGAAAAATAAAAATAATTAATAATTTTAAATGTTTAATCACTAACTGAACTTTTATATTAAAGAATTTTAAATTTAAAGATATATTGAAACACTTAGTTGATACAGAGTGTCCATTTTGATTTTTTAACCACCAATAATTGCCCCAACATTAAAGATTGGTGAGTACATTGCAATCATCAGTCCACCAATCATTACTCCCATAAACACAATCATAATTGGTTCAATTAAACTGGACATATTGTCTACAGCTGTATCAAACTCCTCCTCATAATAATTTGATACTGAGGTAAACATTTCATCCAAATTTCCTGTTTGTTCTCCAACAGAAATTAACTGGCTAAAAGTTGGTGGAAAAGTGGGTTCTTTTAAAAATAATTTTGTAAGTGTGTCTCCTGAAAAAACACCTTTTTTTACGTTTTCTAATGCAAGTGTCACTACATCGTTATTACTTACTGATTTTGCAATTTCAATGCTTTCAAGTAAGTTTACTCCAGCAGAGCTAAGATTACCCATTATCAAGGAAATTCTAGCGATCAAAGATTTTAAAATCATATCTCCAAACACTGGCATTTTTAAAACTCTTTGATGCCACTTATATCGAATAGCTGGAATTTTAGTTGTGGTATATTTAAATACTACAAACAATATAACCGTTACAATCCCTAGTGTTAGACCGCCTGATCCTCTCATAAAGTTACTTGCTG
Source organism: uncultured Pelagibacteraceae bacterium (assembly GCA_902590915.1). GTDB lineage: Bacteria > Pseudomonadota > Alphaproteobacteria > Pelagibacterales > Pelagibacteraceae > Pelagibacter. Next base: position 97,518 of record CACIYQ010000002.1, on the reverse strand, counting down.
TCATAATGACAGCCGTTGGCGTTGGAAGTGCTACACCCATGCCTTCATACATCTCTGCAAAAACAGGGACGACTTTAACTAGCATGAAAACCATTACAGTTATTGCAACAGTAAACATCACTACCGGATAGGTTAAAGCGCTTTTAATTTTCTTTTTAACTTTTTCTCTTTTTTCCAAAGATTCAACTAACTTCATCAAGAAAACATCAAGTTTACCGCTTGCCTCCCCTGCCTTGATCAAATTAATATAAATATTATCAAATACTTTTGGATATTTTTCAAAACATTTAGAAAGCGTAATTCCACCTTCCAAACTTTTTCTGATATCCTCAATTATTTCTTTCATCGTTGGATGTTCAATTTGATCTCTTAACATGCTTAATACATTAAGAATTGGCAGTCCCGCCTTCACCATAGTGGCAAATTGTTTTGAAAAAATTACTACGTCTTGGGGCTTTACTGCTTTCTTTCCAAAAGAAAATCCACCTCCTTTTTTTTTATCTTTGGCAGCTTTTTTCTTTTTAACCTTTATTAAATTAGTAATGATTACTTTTTGCTCTTTTAGTTTAAAAGAAGCTTCTTCTTGGTTAAGAGCCTCAATTTCACCCTCAATATATTTCCCTGCTGAAATCCCTTTATATGAAAAAGTTTCTGAAGACATTTAAACTACTCTCCAGATAAAACACGATCGAATTCTCTGAAATTTAAATCACCAGTTAAAATCATTTCTCGACCCATGTCTTGCATTGTTCTAAAACCTTCTTTAGTTGCTATCTCTTTAAGCTCCGGTGTTGTTGCTTGTCTTAAAATAGCTTCTTTAATTGGTTTTGTAACATTTAAAATTTCATAGATACCCATTCTTCCTTTGTAGCCAGTTTCTTTGCATTTCGGGCAACCTTTACCTTTTTGAACTTTTGCTCTTGATGCTTGCTCAACAGTAAATCCAAAATCAGCTAAAGCTTTAGGGGTAATATCATCATCAGGAACTCTGCATTCAGTGCAAGTTTTTCTAGCAAGTCTTTGCGCTAATACTAGTGTTACTGCAGCACTTATTAAATAATCTGGTGTTCCCATATTTTGTAATCTTGTAATGGTACTTGGCGCATCATTAGTGTGCAAAGTGCTAAATACCAAGTGACCAGTTAAAGCAGCCTTCAAACCTATATCCACTGTTTCTTTATCCCTCATCTCTCCAACTAAAATGATTTCTGGGTCTTGTCTTAAAAAAGATCTTAGGGCAGTTGAAAAATTAAAACCAATATCATCTTTAATTTGAACTTGACCTACACCATCTAATTCATATTCAACGGGATCTTCTGCTGTTAAAATGTTTAGATGAGGTTTTGAAACTTCTTTTAAAATACTGTAAAGCGTTGTTGTTTTTCCAGATCCTGTAGGACCAGTTACCAAGACTAATCCTTGGGTGCCGTGTATTGCTTTTCTTAAATTATTTAAATCTGTTTCTTCAAAATTTAATTGTTCCAGACTAATATCGCCAGCATCTTTATTTAGAACCCTCATCACAATTCTTTCATTGTTGGCCGTAGGTAATATTGAAAGACGTAAATCTACTACTTTGCCATCTATTTTAAATGGGATCGCTCCATCTTGTGGAAGTCTTCTTTCTGCAATATCAAGTTTACCCATAATTTTAAAACGAGTAACTACCGCACCATAGTTAGAATGCAAAAATTTAGAAAACTGTTCTTGCTCCTGTAAAATACCATCTAATCGATATCTCACTCTTGAAGTAAATCTATAGGGTTCAATATGAATATCGGAAACACCAGATTTAATTGCTTCTGCAACAACTGCTGTTGAAAATTTAATTACTTCGGATTCATTTTCTAGAGCCTCAATATCCTCTTCAGGTTTTTCATCTAAAATTTCTGTGTTTTCATCTATATCGTAATCAAAGGTCTGAACTTTTTCCTTATTTTTCTTTTGAATACTTTCATATGTTGTCTCTCCCTCTGCATGAAGTTTTTTTATAAAGTTTGAAATATCAGAAATTTTAGCTGCATGTAATTCTATATCCATTTTTGTTATTGTTCTTAAATTTCTCATTAAACTTAATTTTGAACTGTCTGGGATTGCTATATGTAGAATTTTACCTTCGACTTTAAATGGAGCGATAAAATTCATATGAATATAATTTGAAGGAAGAACTGACTTTATTTCATCTGCAATCGGAGTAGACGACAAATCGATTACATCTAATGATTGTTCTTTAACCAATAAATCTAAAATTTTATTTTCGTCTGTTAAATTAAGTTCAAAAACTGCATCCAGTTGAGATTTTTGTGTTTCGCTTGAAACTTTTTTTATGTTGGCTAAATCTTTTCCTGATATTATATCTTGATCAATCAAGATATTAATAAGGTTTATCTCAGATTCTCTACTTATATTAATCATTATAAAATTCTTGGTGCAATAAACACCAATAATTCATCTAGATTATCAGAATTAGACTTACCTTTAAAGAGATTACCGATCACAGGCATATTTCCGACACCTGGTAATTGGCTTTTATTATTTGTTTGAACATTTTTCTTAATTCCACCAATTACAACAATATCTCCGTCGGCTACTAATAATTTTGTAACAATTTCCATTTTATTGATAGGTGGCTCATCTGATGCTGCAGCTCTATTTGGTGTGTCATTATTAACTTTGATGGTTAATAATACATTTCCATCCCCTATAATACTTGGCGTCACCTCTAATTTCAAAGCTGCTTCTTTAAATGAAGTTGAAGTAGTTCCATCCGATGTTGTTTGATAAGGAATTTCTTCCCCTTGAGTAACTGTTGCTAACTGATTATCTAATGTGAAAACTTTTGGATTTGAAATAGTTTTTCCCATACCCATACTTTCAAGTGCAGTTATTTCAGCCTTTAAAACCCCTGTAGTTGTTTTTCTTAATAATCCAATACCACTTGTTGCACCTGTTACTGGAAAGTTTGCAATACTATCTGTCGCTGATCCCAGTCCAGCTGCCTCATCTAAACTAGTTCCAACAGCACTTCCACTACTAGTACCAGCTACACCACCTGCAACTCGTCCTTTATTAGAATAATATCCACCTAACCTCGATCCCAAAGCTCTTTCAAAGTCTGAATTTGCTTCGACGATGAAAGCTTCAATTAGGACTTGTTTAGTTCTAATATCAATTTCTTTAATAACTTTATCAACTACATCTAAATCTTTTTCTTTCCCTCTCACAATTATTGATCTAGTTGTTACTTCTTCTGTAATTTGAATTGGGTTGAAAGAACTATCACCTGATTGTGATGTAAACAATTCTTCAATGGTTGATTTTGCTTGTGCTGGAGAAATATAATATAGTCTGAATATTTCTGAGAATATTGGCTCAACACTATCTTCAAGTTCAACTTTTTTCTTAACTGCTTGCGCTCTTTCTGATTTATAAGTTTCTTGAGAGGTTAAAGTTTCTGGAGAATGAACTCTAATCAAATTACTTGCAACATCTACATCCGATGCATAATTTTTCATATCTAACAAAGCCTGAAAGGCCTTATCCCAAGGCACATCAACTAACTCAGCTGAAATTACTCCGGCAACTTCGTCACCAACTAATACATTAATTTCTCCAATTTTGCCCATTAACTGCATCGTCTCTTTAAAATCTAAATTCTTAAATTTTAAAGTAACTCTTTGTTTAAGAAGAGGAAAATTATCTGAGATAATTAAATAATTTCTTTGAGCTTCTGAAGATATTTTTTTTCTTTTACCTAATTTTCTGGTATCCCCCTCAACTGGCTTAGGACCCATACCTAAAGTTTTTGCAATTTCAGACTTTCCGGAGTTGGTAATATCATTACTCTTTATTAATGGAGTATTGTGTTTGAAGGGTTTATTATATTTTTTTGCAAACTGTGAATTAGCACAACTACTCAGAACAAAACCTAAGATTACAATTACTGATAAATTAAATAAATTTTTAATATTCATCAGCCTCTCTTATTTGATTATTAAAATCGATTATTAAATATTTACCATCTTCTTTTTTAAAGATAGCCTCTGTAAGTCTTAAATCTATAAATTTATTTTTACCTAAAAATTGTCCTAATGTTAGAGTGATTGCCTCACCCGCTGAACTTACTACCGAAATATAACTATGGTCTTTGCCTGAAATTAATCCAGCAAGTTTAAAATTATATAAACTCATTTCATCTTCTTGCTCACCATCAGGGATACTGGCTAAAGAATTCGTACCTTCATTGCCAGCAAAAGGATCATTCAATGGAACTTCATCTTCATCAGCAAGTCCTTGGGTAATTTCTTTAACTTGTTCTAAGAGCTCTTCATTTTTAACATGATTATCTGCCAATGAAATGTTCGCAACCATCATCATTATAACTAATAAAATTCTAAAAAAATTCATTTGGTAATCCCACAATTGTTAATTCTCCCTTTGCAATTATCGCTCCAGTTGAATCATTTTGTACTACACTTATAGTCTCTTTGTCAAAATTAAGCATTTTCTTTTGCTTAGATACTGCTCTTTTAAACTTTATATAGCCTAGAAACTTTCCTTTTATCTCATAGTCTACTGGAATTTTGTAATAAGAGACCATGTCAGCAGTAAGGTTTTCTGCAGATTGATTGGCAACACCATCTTTCATAACAGGAATTGGTTTTTTCTTTTCAATTTTCGAAATGACCAATCCATTTACACCTGCGTGTTTACTTAAACTTTGATACAAATCTTCAACTTCTGCCTTGGAGTGAAATAAAGTCGAGCTATCTTCAAATTCAGGTTTTAATTTTTTTATTCTAGCTTTAAATTGAATTATTTCGTTTTCGAATTGAGAAATTTCATTTTCCTTTAACAACTTATCTTCGTACTTTACTTTACGTTCTTTAACCATTGGATTTAGGATAGCGTAATAAATTATTAAAAATATAATTATTGCACCAAACCCTATACCAAATTTGACAAGTGTTTTTTTATCAGCAGCACCACTAAACTTGGCTTTTAAATCTGACATTGTTATATTTTTAAGATCCATTAAGCACTCTCCAAAATACAGGCTATTTTAAAGCCTTTCATTTTTTGTGACCCTAGTTGCTGATCTTCAGGCAAGGTCATACTTGCTAAAGATGCTTGGGAAATTAGTTTTTTATTATTTAAATTACTGATTAACTTTAGAATATCTTGATCACTAAATGCTGAGCCTTCTATTACTATTTGATCAACCCCATTATATTCAATCGATTTAAACTTCACTCTTTTTGGCACAGAAGATGCAATTTGAGCAAGCACCCTAAAACTTATTGTTTTATTGGATTTAATTGATTGACTTAATTTTAATGATTTTAACATTATGCCAATTTCTTTTGCGTATTTATTTTTTTCTAAAGTTTTAAGCTCATGTGATTGAACCACTTCTTCGTAACCAACAATTTTTTCATTTAATTCTGAAATTTGCCAGAAAGAAAATCCAAACAAGGTTATGTAGATTATCGCTACAATACCTACTACTCCTTTAAAAGCAAAACTAGATACAGCTTTTGCTTTTTTTTGAGCAATCATATTATCTCTGTTAGGAAGTAAGTTAATATTTTTAACTGCGGTCACGAACTTGTAATAACCAAATACATCTAATTTTCTAAAAGCTAATCCCATCACTGTAGAAAAATAGGATCTATTTTGCATTGTTGTTTCATTTTCAAGCTGTGCAGGAATTTTTATTCCATCAAAAGGATCAAAAAGTTGATACCCGGTATTTGTCATATTTTTTCTAAAACTTGCTAAATAATCTTCAACATTTTCTAAGTTAGAAGTAACTTTTAAATTTCTAATTCTTTTTTCATATTTTGTCTCAAAATCTTGAATGGCTTGTTTAACCTGTGTCATATACCTTCTCACCAGGGCATCCATTTCTTCTTGGTTATTACTTTCTGCCAATGTTTTTCTATCTTGTCCTCTTATAAAGATGTCTGTGATGATAGGATTATTTTCATATAAAATCATGACGTAGTTTTCATCTAATCCAAATTCTAAAACTGCGGTTAAATTGCTTTCTTCAATTGAACCTGCAATTTGATTTACTTGGTCTACAGCAGATTTAAGTGCAAAACATTTAACATCGATTATGACAGCATTTAGTCCACCTTTTTTAATAATATCGGTGTAATTGTTGATGTCTGAAAGTTTCGACGCAACAAATAAAATATCCATTGTATTTCCAGTTTTGTCTTTATTTATCACTTGGTGAAAAATAGAATAATCATTTAAATTATCAGTCAATTGAACCAGGTTTTCCCATAAAGAATCTGTATCAATTGCTTTTTTTAACTCGTCATCTGTCATTAACGGTGCAGTAACAACTCTTATAATTGCACTAGTAACAGGAATTGCTATTGCAGCATTGGTTGTGTTGATTTTTAATTTTTGAAGAGCAATTTTTAACTCATCGGCTACTTTATCTGGATTTTCTAATACTGTACCCCCTTTAGGTATTCCCTCAAACTTATGAACGTGAAATTTATCAAGTACCCATTGATTAGATTTATTATTAGAAACTTGTGACAAACGTATTTCTGTTGGTGTTAACTCTACTCCAATAATTTCTTCTCCTTTAGCAGTAGATTTTCCTAATCTGTTTTTTAAAAATTTACTAAAGAAACTCTCTTTTTTATTTTCCGTCTTTGGTTTAGGAACTGGAGCATCAGTTTGTTTTTTCTTTTTGAATAAATTTGCAAAAGGATTTTTCATAATTCAATATTATTGAGGTTATACTCAACTTTTACTAGAATAAAAATATTATTTAATCATAATGGGCGTTTATGAAAAAAAAAGTCACAAAAAATGCTAAATTTATATTATTAGTTTATTATGTTTGAAAAATTAGAAGATCTAGCAAAAAATAATAAAAAAATATCAGACTTTCATATTAGAGCTGGATCTCCTCTAGCTTATCGGGCTACTGGCGAAATTATAAAAGTTAATGAGGTCATGGTAACCCCTCAAGATTTAAAAGATCTTCTTTCAATGAATTGTAATGAAGAAGAGTTAGAAAAATTTGAGAGGACGCATGAACTTGATACAGCAGTTAATTTAAGTGGACTGAGATTTAGAGCAAATTTTTATAAAACAATTAATGGTCCGGCATGTGTGTGTAGAAGAGTTGAAAGTAAAATTCCTGATATGGATCAATTTAATTTACCACAAGCGCTTTATGATATTGTCGACTTTCATAAAGGTTTAGTTTTAGTAACCGGTCCAACAGGTTCGGGAAAATCAACAACGCTTGCTGCGATTGTAAATGAAATTAATAAAACAAGAACTTCAAATATAATCACGGTTGAAGATCCAGTTGAGTTTATTCATACTGATAACCAAAGTATTGTCTCTCATCGAGAAGTTGGAAAACAAACTCAATCTTTTGCTGCGGCATTGAAAGCAGCATTGAGGGAAGATCCAGATGTAATTTTAGTTGGAGAGATGCGAGACCTAGAAACAATAAGTTTAGCATTAACAGCTGCTGAAACAGGTCACTTAGTTTTTGGAACATTGCACACTAGTGGTGCACCAAGTACAATTAATAGAATTATTGACGTGTTCCCACCTGAACAACAGGAACAAATTCGTGCACAAATTTCAACTTCTTTAAAAATGGTAGTAACGCAAAGATTATTAAAAACAAAAGATGGTCAAGGACGTGTTGGTGCATTTGAAATAATGAAATGTACTCCACCAATTCAAAACTTAATCCGTGAAGCTAAAATTCACCAAATTCCAAGTATCATGCAAACTGCAGTTAGGGATGGAATGATTACAATGGATAAATCTTTAGAAGAGTTGGTTAAGTCAGGAAAGATAGATCCAGGTGCAGCAAAAGCAGGACATTAAAGGTTTTACGATTTTAGAACTACTAGTTGTAATTACTATAGTAGCTATTGTCTCTGCTGTTGGTTACCCAAACTTTATGGAATGGAGTGAGGATAGAAAAGTAAGAAAAGCCTCAGAACAAATTGCGTCAATGCTTACAAATATTAACACTCAACTACAAAGAGGCAATTTTCAGTACGTTCAGTTTCAAATACTTCCTAAAGGTAATTCAACTACAATTAAAACTAAAGGTATTTATCAAGATACTTACTCAACAAAAATTAATTCAGGGGGTATTCAATGTAGTAATGATGATAGTTACTGGGATGAAACAGTTCAAGAAATTGTAATTGATACTCAAATACACAATGATAAAGAGGGTGCGGTATGTTTTTCAAAAGATGGTACTAAATTCTTACAAACAGGATCACTACAAAATCAATTTAGAATTAAAATAAATGGTGAGGATCAAAAGGATTATGTAGTAGTTTGTGGCAAAAGTAACTCATGCGATGTGAGCGGTACTTTAGTAAAACCTAGTTACTTGGTTCTCTGGTCAAGATTTGGTACAATTACTAAATATAAGCGAGGTAAAAGTGATTGGACAATTAGGTAAAAGAATTCACGAAAAAGGAATAACATTAATAGAAGCGCTAGTTTCTACGGCTATCATTGGGATTGGTTTTGTTGCTATATTTCAAATGGTTAACTATTCGGTTCAATCGATCGATACATCAGGCGAGAGAACAAAATCTAATTATCTAGTCGGTATGGTGGCAGAAGACCTAATTGCAGAAAAAAACTCAACTTCCCCAAAAAAAGATGTAAAATTAATGGATTATTTAGTTTCTAATAAAATATCAGGTAGTAAATCATCTTGGAGAATGGGTAGCTGCTCCTCAGGAACCACACAAACGGGTTCATTTACAAATACTGCTCAGAATAAATTTAAAAAATGGGATGATAGATTTTCTAAAAGAAGAATTAAATGTAAAGGATCACAAGATATAAAATTTTTAAAAGTATTTGATATTTGTAACAATAGTGCATCGGGAAATAATTGTACTTATAATAATACTCAAAATTACAAAGGACCAGGCCAACAAGGTACTGGAATTTATGAAAAATGGTACTTAGGAAAAATGGAAGTGAATATGAATGATGGTAGCAAAAAAAAATTTCTTTATTTTCAAATTCATTAAATGAAAAAAAAATTTAGCTCAATTGCTGGGGTAACATTAATTGAAATTCTAATCGGAATTATAATTTCAGTTGTAATGATGGCAGCTATGTTTACTTCTTATACTGTTGTTAACAACTCCTATTCACAAGTTGCTGATCGAGCAAAAATTTCAACTGCTGGAAGGGATGTTATAGGGATGTTATTAAGAGATATTCGACTTGCGGGATTCAAGTATCATAATGATAATATTCCAACTTCAAATGAACATGCTCCTATCATCATTACTAAATCAAGAAACTTTGCACAAGCGTGTGATAAGATTGAAATTGTTTATGGAACACTAGCAGGAAAACCAACAGGTGATCCTCTCAAATATGAATATGAAAGATATAAAATTACTTATGAATGCAAAAGATCAAAAATTCCAGACAAGTCTGCACCTCCTCTACCTGGAAACAAATACCCTCCAATAGATGCATTTGCAATTTACAAATCAAAAGTAAAGTGGAATACAACCGATAAAAAATGGGATGATGGTGATACAGATAATAACACAAAAACATATGGACCATCATTGGTTACAGACCATATTAGTGATCTAGTGTTTAATGCGATTGATGACAAGGGATTATTAATCAAGCCACCCCCTACCCCAACTAATGCAACAAAAGATAAATTGTATAAAATAAAAACTATTGATATTGCATTGACAGTAAGATCAACCAAAGATTTTTTTAGAACTTCTAAAGCAAGAGAAATTTTTGCAATGACAGACACATCAAGAAATATAAAAAAAACTGATAAATTTTTAAGAGATACAATTGTTGTAACGGCACACGCTAGGAATGTTGGATCATGATTAAAAAAAATGAACAAGGCTTTGCTTTAGTCCTTTCATTAGTTTTAATGTTAGCAATGTCTCTAATGGGTGGAGCGCTTATTGTAATGTCTGCGAATGATCATCAAAGTAATAATAAGAGTGACGAGTATCAACAAACTTTTTATGTAGCAGAAACCGCTTTATTAGAGGGTGAAAAATATATACTTAATCAATTTCTAGGTCCTTGGGACCCGGGTAATCATAAGAGACAATTAAACAAAAGAAATTTACCAGCAAATCAGAATACTGTTTTTAAGGGTCAAATGATTAAGATCAATTATAAAACTTCTGATAAATATTACTTTGATACTTCAGAGTATTGCTTTAACAGTTTTCCAGATAAACCAGATAAGCTTAAAGTAGTTACTGGTGAAAGTTGGAATTTTGGTGATGTTATTCGAGATAGTTTTAACAATAATGCATCAGAAAATGAGAAGCATGAGGCTGAAAGACTCAAAGGTTATTATTATGAATATTTTGTTACAAATATAGGGGATGCCCCATTTAGAGGAACAGGATCAAGTGTAAAAAAACAAGCCGGTAATAGTGGTCAAAATGGTATGGCTTATAGGGTTTTTGGATGTGGAATAAAAGCTGAAGAACATGCTTATAATAAGAACAATAAAAAGCATTCAATTAATTCTGGGTCTAAAAAAAGGATAGTTGTAGCACTAGAAAGTGTAGTTGTTTTACCTAAGTAAAAATGACAAATTTTTTTTTCACTAATATAATAAAATAATTTATAGTTAAAATCATTTTATGAAATTATTAATAAAATCTTTTCTGATTACAGTTTTTTCATTCAGTGCTGCATATTCAGCTTGTGATCTAATAGCTGAATTTGGAGAAAAAAAAGAAATTTTTGAAAAAAGAGAAATTGCTACAAGACCCTTTCCAATGGAATATGCAGAATTAGATGTTTATCCTGTTTTAGCAAATGATGTTTGCCCAAACCAAAAATTAAACGATGTTGGTATTGAATATAGATTTTTAAATGACGAATTGGTTGCAGTTAATTTTGTTGCTTTAAATGACGATCGAAATTTAGTAACAGAAAAATTGACATTAATGAATTATGTAAAAAAAAATTATAAGGATTTTGATACTGGAAATAATCCAAACTCTTATGAAGGTGTAGAGGTAATTGAAAAAACAAATTTATTTATTGTTTATCAAAGATTAACTGGTGATGATGGAATTAAAGATGAACAGATTTATATTTCAACACCTAAACTAGATGAAAAATTATCAAAATTCTATGCTAAAAGAGAAATGGAAGAATTGAAAAATTCACAATGAAATTAAAAAAATTAATCTTTAGTTTTTTATTTTTATTTTTAACAACGGAAAATTTATTTGCTAAAGCTTTGCCTCCAGGTACTGGTATTGGTGATGTACCAGCAAATGTATTAATTTTATTAGATAAATCTGGGAGTATGGGCTGGCGTATGAGCGGAGGAACTGCGAGTATGAGATATCCTTATGACGCTGATGCAGATGCTAGTGGAAATATTTTAGTTTCTCAATATAACAGAGATGGAGTTAAAAAATTTTTGTACGATACAGCTACAACAGATAGTGGATTTGGAAATAATGGAGTTTCTGGCAAAGGAAATTCTAAATATGAGGGTAATAGTAATTGTCGAACTTCTTATTCATACAGTGGAGAAACATATAACGGCATTTACTATACAACTGCATATTATGAAAGAGCAGTTGTCGGTATAAGGGCTAGTGATGGAAGATGTATGGTTAAATATAACCTTGGTGGTTACCCTTATAATATGACAATGGATGGAAATAAATTGTTTGTAGGAGGATCTTTTGGTTTCAAAATTATTGACGTAAATTCTGGTTCTATAAGGAACTGTAATGTGAATTCTCAGCTTAGATATAGTTATGGGACTGCAAGTGATGCAGGAGCAATTTTTTCTTACAGAAGTAACAGAATTTACAGATTTCCATTAAATCAATCTGGAGGGTGTCCTGCAACATCTGGTGGAAGTTTTTATTATCCTGAAGGATCATACGTTGGATTACAGCATGTTGGTGGTAATAATATGTGGACACTTTCTTGGAGCAATAGCAGGATGAAGAAAATTCAAATGAATCCCTCAGGAAGTAGTTATAGTACTTTATTAACAAAAGGAAAAAGAAGCAGATCGGCATCATCTGCTAGCAACTTGTATTTTTACTATCCATGGGGTTTAGGATATGATGATAACAATAATAGAATACTTGCAGCAAACTTAAATAATGGCCAAGTGCATGCTTTAGATCAAAATGGTGGGTGGATTAAGTCTATTGGTGGAGCTCCAAAAACAAGAATGCAAGCCGCATATGAGGCTATAGAAGCTATAGTAAAAGACTCATCATTAACGTCTGGGGTTGATTTTGGATTTGCTTATTGGTCAGCAGGAGCATCTGGATTTAACAGATGGCACGGAAATCATAAAACTGGTCAAGGGTATTCAACCCCTTGTACCACCTATAATTGTCTAAAAGTGCCAATTTATAAAGGTGGAGCTGCTCAAATTGCTAAAATGATAAGGACAGTTAATCCAGGTGGAGGTACACACTTAGACTCTGCAATGAGAATTGCATCGAGGTATTATAAAAATACTACTTATTCACCTATAGATAAAAATCTAGATTGTCAAAATTCTTATGTAATTTTAATTGGCGATGGAGATTGGTTCAGTCATACTCATACTAGAGGTTTAAAAATAGTTAAAGATCTTTACAATAATAATAAGATTAAAACTTTCTCAGTTGCATTTGGTACTGGTATCAGTGCAAATGGATACAGATATTTCCAAGACGTTGCAAAAGCAGGCGGCACAGGTAAGTCAATTGTAGCTACAACTGGAGCTGCATTAACAGCCCAACTTAAAGCTAAAATTGGAGAAATCATTGCTGAAAAACTCTCGTTTACTGCTCCTGCAATTACAGCAACAATTGAAAAAGGTGGATCTTTATACCAAGCTCAATTTGATTACCAACAAAATAAAGAATGGATTGGAACACTTACAAGAACAAAAATAAATCCAGACGGAAGTATTGATGAAAATCACGTTGATAACTGGTCGGCACAAGATAAAGTTCCTGCGCCAGCTTCTAGAAAACTCTGGAGTATAATTCCAGGCACTGATTATAAAGCAGATTATAATAACTTTAGAGATACATATGCAACAGAGATTGGAAATGTCATGTCATTATATGAAAATGATATTCAAGATTATCACAGAAAAACAGACTCTCCAGGTGGGTCAAGTCTAAATAGAAGATGTGCAAATTCTGCTGGGGTTCTAGATGGTACAGATGATGATTTAAAAGGATTAATTAATTTCTTAAGAGGAGCTGATTATTTTGATTATGATGGAGATTGTAATCTTACTGAAAAGAGAACAAAAGATGGAAAAAATATTTATCTAGGTGATATATACCATTCACAGTTGATTGTGGTAGGTGCACCCTCTGCAGACACACAATTTCAAAACAGTAATCAAGAATCTTATTTTAGAAATGTTAATGGATATGTTGCATGGAAAAACTCTTTAAAAGCGAGAGGTGATAAACCTGTTATATATGCTGGTTCTAATAGTGGAATTCTTCATGCATTTGATGCAGAAAGTGGAGAAGAAAAATGGGGATTTGTTCCACCATTAGTTGCACCTTACTTACCTTTGGTTATGAATAATAATTTAAATCTTGCAAAAGGTGGAGGATCAAACGCAATCTTTGGAGTTGATGGTTCTATTGTTGCACATGATATGTATTTTAAATCTCCATTAGATACTGCTAAAAAATGGCACACAATTTTATTAGTTCCTTATGGAAGAGGCGGAGCTGGAATGAGTGTGTTAGATGTAACTAATCCTGATAAACCTTTGCACTTATGGTCAATTTTTAATGATAAAATCAATCATAGAGTCTACAGAGTTGATCATAATCAAGTCATTTATAATTATGATTATATTGGCAAATCTTACTCTCTTGCTTCATTTGGAGAGTCTATAAAAGTTACAGATAATTATAATGATGATAATACTGTATCTAATACATGTAATTCATCCCAATCTACATCATGTTACAAAGGCAAAAAATGGACGTTCCCAGTCCAAGGAATTAAAAAAAGTGATATCTTAGTCACTTTTAATGACAATAATTATACTAATTTTAGTGTGTCGACAAATTCAAGTGGTGACACTGAAATCACTTTTGGAACTGATATGACTTACTCAGCAGATCCTGGAGATACCAACACAAGTTCAATGCTTGGTGTGTTTATTAAAGCAGGATCAAAGGCTACAGGAGTACAAACAAATCCCGAATATGATTATAGTGAGTTAGGTGAAACTTGGTCTGATCCAAGAATATTTAGAATTCCAAATAATGGAGCTGGAGATAGTAATATTCTCGATGATGTGTATGTAGCTGCAATGGGAGGCGGATATGGAACTCAATTCGAAGGCGTTGGTTCAAACTTAACTTTAATAAATTTAGAAGATGAAACAAACCCAGGAAGTTTATATAAAAGAATACAAATAGAGGATACTGACGCTAGCGATATTGTAAATTCGGTTCCCTCGTCTATAGTCTTAGTAACACCTGATACAGCATCTGGAGTAAATTACTCTGGAGGTTTAGCTTATGTTAGTGATTTAGAGGGAAAAATAACCAAAGTGAATTTAACTAATATGAGTGATGATAATAGTGGAAATTCAATTAAAATTTATGACACCACAACATTATTTAACGCTGGTTCAACAAAAGCAAATGGAAGATATATGTATCATGCAATGGATGCAACTATAGGGGATACAACAAATTCCATGTGGTTATTCGCAGGAACGGGTGATTATGAAAGAATCAATGATACTACTTCTGGAGTACAAAACTTCATGCTTGGAATTAAAGATGTTGATTATCCATTCTATAAAGATGTAGCATTGCCAGCAAAAGCTGACACGATTACCGAATGTAAAAATACCACAGACGATACAACAGGAGCTAATTGTCCTCAAAATGCAGATACAGGTTGGTATATAAATTTAAAAGATTTTGCAAAAGTTTCAGCTGAACCAACTGTATATCGTGGTCAAGTTTACTTTCCAGTATATGAACCAACAAAATCTGTGAACAAATGTAGCCTAGGAGATGCCTATATCTGCGGTGTTGATGATGAGTGTGGAACAAATGCTTCATCTGAGCTTGGACAAACATTAGGTAAAAATAATAAATGTGCTTGGGTTGGGCAAGGTGTATTATCTAAAATAGTAACCTTTGGAGACACTCTTTTTGCCAATATAGCAGGTAAAGTAGATTGTAGTAAAATCACTGACCAAAAGAAAAAGAAAGAATGTGAAGATAGTAAAAAGAAAGATTTAATAAGTATTAGTGCTGGTTCAGGTCAGGTAAATACTTATCGAAATTCTTGGAGACATAATTTCTAAATATTATTTAATTTTTACACCACCCATCTTTTTCAATTAATACTGGATAATATTCTTTATGCGTTTTTATCCACAAAGCAATTCGAGCTCCATTTGAATAACCACCAGGACATTCTGTTTCGTCAATTCTCATTCTTCCATCTCGATCTTGTGAACTATTAGTTCCAGCATAAATTAGGGGATCTGGATCTCCATAAGGATTTTTCCAGCCTAAGTCTAAAAAATGTCCAATTAAAATATTGTTTAAATTTTTTATATTGCCTTTATTTGCAATCATTTCACAGCTAAATGATCTTGTAGAGCTTAATTTTAAAGTCCCGCCTCCTTGAACATCACATAAACCTAAATTATTTTGAATAAATTTTACTGCTTTTTCATGTTGTGCAAGTGTTGCATTTCTTTTTGCACTAGAAGTATAGCCAGAATAAGCAACTACCCCAACAGCTGCTAATATACCGATGATAGCTACAACAACTAAGAGTTCTATTAGGGTGAAGCCTTTGTTTTTCATTTAAATATACTATGTGAAAATCGCAATATCGTCAAAAGGTCTGAAAATTTGAAAATAAAAATAAATGATCCAAACAAACATGGTGATCATCGTAAAAAAAATTAAAGCAAGTCCAACTAAAGTATCTTGATTGACCTTTTTTCTCCATTTTACTGGGAAAAAACTTAACGAATAAGCATAAACAATAATAAAAATATTGAGCCCAGTAATAACAATATTTATGAATAGAAATAAATCCATTTTTTAATCAATTTAATTTATATTTTTAATTAATAACTTATTTTCAGTTTTAATTTTTTGATTTTCTTTAATTAATTGAATAATTAAATCTTTCATAACTTGATTTTCTTTATTTAGTTTGTTTGCAATCAATGCAAGTCTTTCATTCTCTCTTATAATTTGTAGTTGATTAAATAATTTCTCGAGCTCTGGATCTAATTTTTGTTCTTCTTTTCTTTTTTTTGCAATTTTTTGAAGTTTTTTACTTATTGAAAAATTTACATTATTACTAACAACATTATCTTGTTTGCTATGTTCAAAATTTAAATTAAATCCAATATCTTCTGTATTTTTAGTTAAAGATAACCCAATCTTTTTTATAACAGCTCCATTCATTGTATGATCTTGAGATATATCCTCTTTTAATCTTACAGCATTAATATCATTCATTTTAACTTTACCACTTAAAGTTTTATTAAATGCTAAACCAGTATAAGGTTTTAAAATAAATCCATTTTCATTATTTATTGAATACTCAACATCGAAACCAATGCCTAAAACTTGGTCTATTGCTTCATCGACTGATAGATCTCCATGGGTAAAATTTGATACATATTTTGGTAGTCTGTGAGCGCCATACTCTCCAATTACTGTTAAAGATAAATTACTATTTTTTTGAATTTTTCTAGTTAATTTATAATTTGTATTTAATGCAACAAACTGACCTAGGAAATTATTTCTTTTTATTTGCCCAGTTTCATTTTCTATGTCGGTAAATTTATTGCTAGATATACCAAACAATGGTTTTATTGAAAGATTATCAGTATTTGTTTTTATATCATAACCAAAAGCTAAGTTTTCACTTTTACTTTTTTCTTTGCTATTAAAATTAGCGTTTTGCTCAAAATAAGTTAAAAAAGTTCTTTTCTTTTCTTCCGTATAATCATTTTTTAAAAAATATCCTGAAACACCCTTAATAGAGTTTTCATAAATATTGTTTCTTTTAGATTGAGTATAAAATGTTGATCTTTCTTTAATATCACTTAAAGATTTAAACAAATTTTTAATACTATTACTAAATATTTCAGTTCTATATTTTTTGTTATTACTAACAACATCTAATTCTTCTCCATAAATTCTCAGATAACCATTAGCTTCTAAATTATCTGTGTCTTTATTTTTATTTGAATCTAAAATTACGTAAGTGTCATTTCCACATAAATTATTTGTTATTGTGATGTTAGTTTTTCCATGTAATTCAATATCTTGATCTTTTGAAATACTACAATCTAATGTCATTGTGGTGGAGGTGCTATTTAATTCAATTTCACCAACATAAGTACCATCACCTTTTGTAACTATTTCTAATCCTGTGTTATTTGAGTTTGCCATGACAATAGAATTGTCACCTCCCGAAATAGTTCCCGAATTATTAATTGTTAAACCATTAAAGTTTTTATTGTCATGATAATCTCCAACTTTAATTGCATCTGCATCACCATTAATTGCACTGATGGTTCCAAAATTATTTAAAACTACATTTTCACCAGCTTCTACAGAAGTTGAGTCGTTACCAAACCCAATTCCAAAGGAAGTCGTATTATCTTCACCTGTTGATGTAATCGTACCATGATTATTTATAGTAAGGTTCTTTGTTCTACCAGCTCCTATAACACTTGTTGATGATGTTAATGTTCCAGTATTGTTGATGGTGGTTCCACCCGTGTTTCTAGATAACTGTATTGCTGCTCCATATGCTGACTCAATAGTGCCACTATTAGTGATGGTATGAGCAGCATCACTGTCTTCTTGTCTATCAATAAGAACTGTGCCTGAATTAGTGCCTGTATTTGTTGAGCTAATCGTTCCTGAATTTGTAAATGTAACTCCAGAGCACTCTCTACAATAAAAACTATTTCTATCTGAAGTTATTGTCCCACGATTATCAATGGTAATATTTGATCCATATTCCGTGTCTATACCAAATCTACTTGCACTTTCAATTGTTGCTCCCTCATAATTTATAATTTCACTATCTGTAAAAAATTTTCCGACAATTGGTGAATTACCTGAAGTAGATTTAATTGTTCCTCCATCATAATTATAAATTTTATTACCTCGACTTCGTGGTGATCCCCCACTCCCAGAGCCAAACCAAACCGTTCCATTTGTTGAACTAATCATCCCATGATTATGCAATGTTAGACCAACTCCAGTAGAACCCGAAGATGATAAACTAGATTGACAATTATCGTTATTTCCAGCCTTATCACACCAACCAATATTTTTACCCTCAATCGCATTTGCTCCTTCAGCGCTAATAGTGGCACCTGTATTGTTAGTGATTGTTACATTTTCTGCATAATCTAAATAAATTCCTTCATTATTGTCTGAATTGATAGTTCCACTATTTGTTATTGTAAAGTCAAGTGAAGACTGAGCATGTATTGGTTTTTGCTTATTAGAATTATTGGCCGTTTCAATTGTTCCGTTGTTGGTTATCTGTACTCCTTTTTCATCTTCAAGATCAATAGTTTTATGATTATTATATGAAATGGATCCAGCAGAGGTAAACGTGAGACTGTCATCATCAGCACAGGTTAATTGAGATGTTGTGGCAGATGAAATTGTTGTTTCACAATCTCCAGCTTTAGCGACATTTGAGTTTATTAAAATAATAAAAATAAAAAAAAGTTTGATTAGTATGAATTTTTTTACTTTCATATGATATAAAAATTATTTCAAATCAATATCAGCACTGCAAACATGATTCGGAATACTGCATTGTGTACCTGAACATGGAGTTTGTACACAGGTAAGTACTTGAATTTTGGTTCCAGGAGATCTCATTCTATTATAACCAACATCGGTATCATTAGATACTCCTCCTCCATGAGTTAAAGCTTTTTCTGATGTATCGTAAGGATTTTTAAAATCTGCTAAAGCTCTTTCTGCTGCCTTTGCCACTACGTCTTTCCAGGTGTTCAAATTTTGTTTGCTGCAATCTAATTCATCACCCATTGCTCTCTCATTTCCCATAGAACACTTCATGGTCTCAGAAATTATATATTTTACAATTGCTTTATGGTTAGAACTGGCTGCCTGCTTTTTAGCTCCACTTGTATATCCACTATAAGCAACCACCCCTACAGCAGCAAGGATACCAATAATTGCTACAACAACTAAAAGTTCAATAAGAGTAAAACCTTTGGTGTTCTTTGAAAATTTCATCATTTTAAATTAACAAATTTTCTAGATATCTCATAGTTACAATTACAAAGGTTTTCTAAAATAAATAGAAAAGTTATTATTAAAAGCATCATCAGTACTTCTGTAATGCTCATATGATGTATTTATAGTTAATTCATTTTTAAATTTTGCTCCTACACCTAAATTAAATAATAGATGTTCTGAATTTTGATCTCCTAAAGCATTACTGTAAATTTCAGATGGATTATTAATATAATAAGCTTCTGAAACGGAATTAATTGTCTTGTCTTTTCCAAGTTCAAATTTTAACGATGGCTCCAAAATAGCTTTTTTGGTCTCTATAATTTTACTTAAATTAAAACCTGCAGATAGTGATGCGCTTTTGACGTTTTGTTTTTTATAGCTCACCGCCGTACCGTCGCCTGTTTCTGTATAGGCTTTCAACTGAGTAAAGCCTAAATCAAGTCTAGTATAATAATTTAAATTTCTACCCACAATTTCAACATCAGGTTCTAACAAATAAGTAAAGCTTCCAAAAAGTTGATTCCCTTTTCTTTTACCAATATTTTTTCCACTTGTAACATCTCTACTTAAATTAATATCCATTTCTCCAATTCCAGCGACAATTTCAAAAAATCTTTTATCCTCAATTTTAAAACTTGTGTAATTCATAATGCTGAATGCAGCAGCATCCATATTTGCTTCATTACTGCCTACCTCAGTTTCTTGCCATGATTTACTGACTGCAAATCCAATGGTCTTTTTATCATTTACTCTTTTATCAATACCAAAAATAATTCCATCACTATGAATATCTTGGCCTAAATTTCCATCTTGTTGCCCTATTCTACCAAATGAAATATTTCCCTCACTCCATACTCCCAATTTTTCAGTCTTTTTTTCCTTGTTTAGTAGTTTTGCTGACAGTTTATTTAACACTTCGGTAACTAGCGGATTGTCAAAATTGATCGCTAATCTAATATTTTGATTTGAAGAATTATTATTACCAGATCTTATATAGTTCATCCTACCTGCAATTCTATTCAGTGACTGATTTAAAGAATTTACAGATGCTGTAGATTGATTTTTTGTTAAGGTTTTCACAGTAGTGTTGCTAAAAACTTCTTCAGGTTTTGTAGAAAAATTTAACGCAGTAGTTGTTGAAATACCTGCATAAGAATTTCCTGCAACATCATCAAATGCCGTTGAGTCAATTTTAATATGATATGATGTTTCATGATCTAAGTCGGATGATGGATTAATAGTTATTTCAGTCGTCCCACTTCCTGATAATAAAGTTCCAGTAACATCAATTTCTATAGCCTCCCCAGTTGAGGTATTGATAATATCAATATTTCCACTCTCAACATCTACAGCTTCATTAAATGTGAGTACTATATTTGAGGATATATTAAAATTAGCTGAGTCATCAGATGGCGAAGAAGATGTTAAAGTAGGATTGTTATTATCTACTGTTTTAAAATTTAATGCTGTTTTACTTGAAATACCATCAAAATTATTAAATGCTGCACTATCTACTAGGATATAATATTCAGTATCCTCATCTAAATTTGATGATAAAGCAAATGTGGCTGTAACTGTTGCTGGAGAGGACAAACTCATAGCTAGAAACATTCCATTAGTTGAAAAAGTTTCAACAGTACTGTCATCTGATGTTTTTTTTAAAATTACATTTCCATTATTTGCTGATACAGACCCTGATGCTAGCCACACGAGATCTATTCCAGTATTCACTGCAATCTGTGTTGCATTATCTGAAGGAGTACTTGATGATAAATCAACAGCGTGCGAAACTTTAGGGTTGATTAAAATAGTTAAAAACAAAAAAAATATATGATAATATTTATTTTTCATTGATTAAATATTAAGAGATTAATTAGCACAATATTAATTTAATTTTTATGTTGAAATTCTAAATTTCCCTGAGGATTAACATTTCTCTTAACATGTTTGTAATAACTTGAGTCATTGATTAATTTGATTAAATCAATACCTTTGTTTTCATACCTTCTTTTAATCGTATTTCTTGGGAGCAACACTAAGTCAATTTTTTCTACAAAGTCCTCTGTCCACTCTTTTTCGATTTTGTCTTGGACCATTTTTTTTAAAAATAATCTAAAATCACTGCAGGAGATCATTTTCAGGTTTTCATTTAATAAAGGCATAAAAAATTTAGTATTTCTATATATCTAAAAAACTTTAATACCAAATACAATCATTAGTTTATTATCCAAATAAAAGAAATTGGTATTCATTTTTAAAAATTATAAACCCTAGACATCCCAAAATGAGAAAAGGCCCAAATGGAATTTGAGAGGACATATTTTTACTTTTTTTTATTAAGCTAGGTATTACTGAAAACAAGGCAATAATTGATGAAATAAAAATTACAAAAGGTATGGCTATCCAACCAAACCAAAATCCGATTACGGATAATAACTTTGCATCACCTAAGCCCATCCCTTCTTTTTTTCGTAATTGTTTATAAAAAAATATTATAGACCAAATAATTCCGTAACCAAATAAACCTCCAATTAATGAATTAACATAATTTGGAAATAATGAATTTAGGTTAGGATCAAAAGATTTCAAAAAACCTAAAATCATTAATGGAAACGTCAAGCTATTTGGAATAATAAAATGTTTTAGATCTATAAAAAAAATTATAATAAAGCCTACAGATAAAATAATTAAAAAAAAGGTAGTGGTGGTTAAACCATAAATAAAATAAATTAAAAAAAAACCTAAGGTAGATAAAATTTCTACTAATAAATATTGAGGAGAAATTTTATTTTTACATTTTCTACATTTTCCACTTAGAATTACAAAAGAAATAACAGGAATGTTATCATACCAATATATTTTTTTTTTACATTGAAAGCAAAAGGATCGTCCTGCAACAACTCCTTTATTTAAAGGTAGTCTAAAAATACAAACATTAGCAAAACTACCCCAAAGGGCTCCTAGTACAATGACAAAAATAAAATCCACAAAAAATTAATATTAATTATATTTCAAATTTTGCTGCTAATTCAACAAAACCGTCAATTATAAACTGAACAATTACAACAGCATCATGCAAGTGTATATACAGATTAGGCGATGATAATACGATTTCCATATTTGCTAAATTTAACAAAAATGAGTTAAAATACTAGAGTATAAAATGTTCTTATTTAAACCAAAGAAACCTGTCTTGAATGAAGCTAGAAGTGAAACTCAAGATAATGTTGATTTACAAATAATCAACAAGATGAATCAAGAGTTTGCAGTCTCACTTGATTTAAATGAAACGTTAAAAACTGCACTCCAAATAATTATTGCAAGATTAGAGGCACAAGCGGCAAACGTCTTTTTAATAAACAATAAAATTAAAAAATTTGAGTGTATCGCATCAATCAATCAGGATCATCTAGAGGAATACAAATTAGAATTAACCGACGGAGTAATGGCAAAAGCTGTTGATCAAAGAAAATGTATTCGAGTAGGTAATGTTAGAAAAGATGTCAGAGAAATTGCAGAATTCTATTTTGATCTGGATAATAAAACTAATTTTACAACTTATTCCGTTTTATGTGCTCCATTAATTGCTGCAAATGATTGTATTGGAGTTATTCATTGTTTGAACAAAAAAACTAATGAAAAATTATTTATTGAAGATGACCGAAAACTATTAGAATTATTATCTACTCCTGCTGCACTTGCGATAAGAAATGCGAAAATGGCTAAAGAGATGGTTGAGCAAAATAAAATACAAAAAGAGGTAGAAATAGTCGGAGAGATACAAAAATCACTATTATCCTCAAATAAAAAAGAATCTTTTCCCCTAGCAGGGATTAATATTCCTGCAAAAGTTGTCTCTGGAGACTTTTATAATTTTAATGATTTAGGAGATGGCAAATATGGGTTCGGAGTTGCTGATGTTTCTGGAAAAGGAATAAAGTCATCCTTGTTAATGTCTAAAGCATCTAGCCTATATAGTTGCTTGAGTAAAACTAATTTTTCTCCAGCTAATTTATTAACTCAATTAAATAATGAAATTTGTGAAACTATTTCACGAGGAATGTTTGTTACTATGCTTATTGGAATTTATGATAAAAATACTGATGAATTATTATTAGGAAATGCAGGTCATGAACCGCCAATTATAATGAATGATAAAAATGAGTTTTCAAATTTTAATGAGGCGGGACCTCCTTTAGGGATTGTTTCGAAAACACAATATCAAGAACATAAAATAAGTTTTAAAAATTCATCAATGTATGTTTTTACTGACGGGATAACAGAAATCAAGAACCCTCAAGGTGAAGAGCTTGGTTCAATAGGCTTTCAGAACTACATCACTAAATTTAAAGATAAGCCTAATAATGAACGATTACAAATGATAATTGATAATGTATTAAATTCTAAATATATCCAAAAAGACGATTTAACAATTGTTGTGCTCGATACTTAAAATTAAGAAAATCTCAGAGAACTATAAGGTTTTAAATTTAAATTAGTATTTTCGTTTGCGATCATGCCAGAAACAATCTTTCCTGATATAGGTCCTAAAGTCCAACCCAAATGATGATGACCAAAACAATAAAAAATATTTTTATAATTTTTAGATGGACCCATTACTGGTAAAAAATCAGGAAGTGTAGGTCTAAACCCCAACCATTCATCTTCGTGCTCAGGTAAATCACCAAGCATATATTTAGCGTTGTTAATTAAATTTTTAACTCTTGATTTAGACAGAGGATTATCCAATCCTCCAAATTCAACTGTTCCTACTACTCTTAAACCTTGTTCCATTGGTGTTATACCAAATCCTCTATTTGAAAATATTACCGGTCTACTAAGTAAGTGATCACAATTTTTAAAATGTACATGATATCCTCTTTCAGTATCGAGCGGTATTTTTTCACCAAAGTTATCTGTCAATTTTTTTGAAAAAGCACCACACGCAATTACCGCTTTATCAAAAACATAACTTTGTATATCAGTTTTAAAAACAGGTCGTTCTTTATCAAAATTAACATCATTAATATTTACTTTGTTAAATTTTCCACCTTTCTTCAAAAATAAATCAAATAGTTTTAAAAGTATTTTTTTTGGATTACGAGCGTGTCTTGCATATGGATAATAAACCCCTGCATGATAGATAGGTTTAATATGTGGTTCTAAGTCGTGAATTTCAGCTTTGTTAACTAGTTGCTGCTTAACCCCCAATTCCTCTCTTACATTAATTTCAAGTTCTCTACTTTTTAAATTTTGATCGTTCCAAATATAAAGAATTCCTTTGTTCTCAACTAAACCTTCTAAATCAATTTCATCAAATAGTTCATCGTATGCTGGTAAAGCAAGATCCAATATTTGATGCATATTTTTGGCTGTATGCATCATTTTATTACTTGTAGAATTCATTATAAATTTCAAAAACCATGGGATCATTTTTGGAACATAGTTCCATTTTAAAGCTAGTGGACCTGTTGAACTCAAAAGCATTGCAGGCACATCCGTTAATACATCTGGTCTGTTGATTGGAACTGATGCATATGGCGAAAAATGCCCTGCATTACCGTAAGAAGCTGCTTGTGCTCCAGGGTTATTTCTATCGAAAATAGTTACCCTAAAGCCTTTTTTTTGTAAAAACAAAGCATTACATACACCTTGTATTCCTGCTCCAATCACTCCAATTTTTATATTTTTTTCTAACACGCAATAGGTATATTTTCTTCGATACAACTATTATAGATGATATTTGATCGCGGGTTTATTTTTTTAAAAATTTTAGTTCCCTATACAAATTAAAGTTAGATCATCACTCAAGCTATTTTTACCAGCAGTTTTAACAATCATATTTGATATATCGGATAATTGTTTTCCTGTATTAGTATTAAAATTGTCTTCAATTATCTTTATGGAGCCATCAATACCTATTTCTTCACCTGAGTTATTAAGACTTTCAGATAAACCATCTGTAAAAGCAAAAAATCTTTTATTTTCTAATTTAACTTTATGAGTTTTGTAAACAGATTTATCTTTTTGAAGTATTACGCCCATTGGAGGTGAATTACTTTCATACTGCTGATAATCTCCGTTCATTGAACGAATGATTGCTGGTTGATGACCACCATTTACCCATCTTAATTCATCAGTTTTAATATTATATTCACCTAAAATAGAAGTAACGAACATTCCGCCTGTTTTAGTTAAAAACAAATCATTATTCATGTGAAACATCATTTCATCAGGGTCTACCTTGTCTCTTGACATTATTTCAAATAATGTCGATGCCTTAGCCATCACCATTCCTGCATGAATCCCTTTTCCAGCAACATCCGCTATAATAAAATAAACACTATCATTATGAGGGTAAAAACTAAAAAAATCACCTGAAACTTCTCTTGCTGCAATATTAATTCCAGTTACTGGATAATTTTCTAAATTTCTTTTTGGTAAAAAATTTTCCTGAACTTTTACCGCAAGTTTAACTTCATTAGAAATTCTATCTCTCCATTTTTGTTTTTCTGCCTCTGTGTTTTCCAATTTACTCATCAATCTATTATAATAAAGACCAATGACACCTCCTGCTGTAAATGGATCTTGAGGACCTCTAACTTTTAAATCTCCAGATTTTGATTGTTTTTCTAAAACCGAAATTAAATCATGTTCTACAGAAGTTGCGTTATGTTCTGCAATATTTAGTCCAAGTTCTTCTTGAATCGGGCTGACTCTTAATGGATAAAAATAATTTAGTAATTTTAGTAAAATGTAGGATCCAAAGAAAGAAAATATACCAATTGTCACTATTCCAATTAACTGCGCCTTAATTTGCTCAAATCGAGTTAACCCTGTGCCTAAAATATCAAGATCACTTAACAAACCAACTGCTAAGGTACCCCAAACACCTGCTGCAAGATGAACTGGGACTGCGCCAACAACATCATCAATTTCTAATTTATTTAAAACTTCATTAACAAAAATTGCGACAACTGCACCAATGATCCCCACAAAAATGGATGTGACAGACGTCATAGAATTACAGCCAGCGGTAATTGCTACTAATCCAGCCAGTGGTCCAAGAATAATATAATAAGGATCTGGTTTTTTAAATAAAGCAAAAGATATTCCTAAACCAGTTAACAAACCAAATGCAGCTGCAAGAAAAGTATTGATTAAAATTAAAGGTACTACCTCGTCCATTGCTCCATTGCTCCCACCATTAAATCCAAACCATCCAAACCATAAAATTAAAGTTCCTAAAACCGCTAAAGGAAAACTTGAACCAGTAAACTTACCTTTATTAGCCTCTGAATATTTTCCAATTCTTGGTCCTAAGACCAACACTGCCGATAAAGCAATCCAGCCTCCAACAGAGTGTACAATCGTACTGCCTGCAAAATCTATAAATCCAATGTCTGTTAACCAACCCGTTGTCTTTACTTGTCCGGTTATGGCTAACAATTGTCTAGTTGCATCTATATTATTTAAGTAACTTGATGACCATGCCCAATGACCGACAATTGGATAAATAATTCCAGTCGCAAGAATGGTTATTATTATATATCCATTAAATTTCATTCTCTCAGCAACTGCACCTGAGACAATAGTTGCTGCTGTTGCAACAAACATCGCTTGAAAAACGAAATATGTCATATATTCAGCTTGTTCAGTTTTGAAAAAGAATAGGTCTGTGCCAATTATGCCGTTATAACTTTTACCAAACATTAAGCCGAAACCAAATATCCAGAAAATAACTACAGCTACACCAAAATCGGCAGCATTCTTCAAAGCAACATTAATACTATTTTTATATCTAGAAAGTCCAGTTTCCATACACATAAATCCAGCCTGCATAATGAAAACTAGAATTGCACAATCTATAACCCAAAGGGTATCAACAAATGATTTAACTGAGTCCAAATTTAAACTCTCCATGTTACTCCTTTAGATTATAACTTAAAGTATATATAACAAATTAGATTAATGTTCAAAGTAGGTTTTATTCAGCTTTTATCCAGCAATTAATTGCCTGTGATTTATTTTGGCACTAAAAACAATTCCAAACCCAATCATCGTAGTTAACAAAGAAGAACCACCATATGAAATGATGGGTAAAGGTGATCCAACGATTGGCAGTAAGCCTAAAACCATTGATAGATTTACTACGATATAAATAAAAATTGAAAAAGCAAAACCAAAACAAAACAATTTAGAAAAATTACTTCTCGATAAAGCTCCGATACGAATAATTCTTATAATGATTATTGTATATAAAATTAAAAGTCCTACAGATCCAATAAAGCCAAATTCCTCTGAAAATAATGTAAAAATAAAATCTGTATGCTTTTCTGGTAAAAAATCTAGATAGCTCTGTGTGCCTTTTAAAAATCCTTTACCATTAAATCCACCTGAACCAATTGCAATTTTAGATTGGATAATTTGATATCCCGCACCTAGAGGATCTCTATCCGGGTCTAAAAAGGTAAGAATTCTTAGTTTTTGATAGGGTTTTAAAAACGAAATAATAAAAGGTAAGGAAATAATTCCAAAAATAAAAGAATAAACAAAATATTTGATTTTAATACCTGCAATCCACAGAATAATTAATCCACTTAGGGCTATTAATACTGATGTACCAAGATCTGGTTGAGAAATTACTAGAATAACAGGTAACAATATGATTGCTAAAACTAAAGTTATACTACCAAGAGAATTTACATTTTCAATTTTTACTCGATGATAATATTTTGCTAATGTTAATATGATAGCTATTTTCATTAATTCTGAAGGTTGTAGAACAAAAAAATACAAATTCATCCATCTTTGCGAACCTGAAGCTTTAAGGCCAAAAAAAGAAACCCAAACTAACAAAAGAATAATTAGAAAATAAAGAAGATAAGCAAAAGTATGCCAATGTTTAATATTAAAAAAAGCTATCACCATCATTAATGGAAATAGAACTGTAAGTTTCATGAAATGGTTTTTAGTATGGAAAAGTATATCTCCACCATCTGTTGAATACATCACCATCAAGCTTATTAAAGATAAAAGTATTATGCAGATTAAAAGTACATAATCTATCTCCTTAATTTTTTGAATAAACGAAAGATCTGAGTTTAATCGTTTATAATAAAACATTTATATATTTATATCCTCGAAGTTAGATTGTTTTTTTCTTAGATCGTCTCTATCTATTATAAGTTTAAATAATTCTTTTGCCATTGGAGCGGCCGTTTTACTTCCCGAGCCACCATGTTCAACAATTATACTCAAAGCATACCGGGGATTTATGTAAGGTCCATAGGCAACATAAAGTGCGTGATCTCTGTCTTTGTAAGGTATTTGTTCTAATTTGAGATCTAGCTCTCTTTCTCTTTTACTGATTCTTTTTACTTGAGATGTGCCTGTTTTTCCTGCGAATTGATATTTGGGGTCATCAATTCTAGATTTATAGGAGGTTCCATATATTTCATTAGTAGAACTAAACATTGCCTCTTGAACTATTTTAATATTTTTTGGATCATCAAATAATTTTAAATTAGAAGAATGTAAAGAGTCAAATTTCATTGAATTTTTTGCCTGTTCCAAACTCAATGGCTTATTATTTACAAGAATTTTTGGTTTTATTTTGTATCCGCCATTTGCAATTTGCGCGGTCATTAAACATAACTGTAAAGGAGTAGTTTGGGTGTAACCTTGTCCAATTCCTGTAATCAATGTTTCACCTAACACCCATCCTCTTCCTAGATTATTTTTTTTCCAGCTAGTATTTGGAAACAATCCTTGTTTTTCATTATCGAAATATTGTCCTAATACCTTTTCACCAAGCCCAAATTTTTTGGCAGTAATATTTAATCGATCAACACCTAACAAACGTGCAATTTCATAAAAATAAGTATCACAGGATTGTTTCATTGCATTTTTTAAGCTGACAAATCCATGGCCCTTCTCTTTCCAACAATGAAACGTTTGTCCATAAAGTTCTGTTTTACCAGTACATTTAACCTTAAAATTTGGATTTATGATTTTATTTTCCAAAGCTGAAAGAGCTACGATAGGTTTTATGGTTGATCCCGGTGAATAAAGGCCAGAAATAGTTTTATGGATCAAAGGTTTTAATGGGTTATTTCTTATTAATTCCCATTCATCTTGGCTAATTCCAAATAAAAATAAATTTGGATCGTAAGATGGTGAGGAATACATTGCAATTATATCGCCAGTATAAATATCCATCACACTTATTGATCCAGCTTTATTTAAAAGTAATTTTGCTGAAAGTTTTTGAACTTCAGTGTCTAAAGTGAGTCTGATTTTATTACCTTGAGATCCTTTTTGGAACTCAAGTTGATTGATCCTTTTACCATAAGCATTAACCTCATATCTTTGAATTGAGTTAGTTCCAATTAAATGATTTTCAAACTTTTTTTCTAGTCCCAATTTTCCAATTTTCATTCCTGGCACGAATCTTTCTTGTACTGTTTTATTTTCAATAATTTCCTCTTGATTGGGCTGGCTAACATAGCCAAGAACATGTGTATAAACATCATTAAATGGATAATTTCTTGATATTGTCATCACAGGTTTTACACCAACAAGATCGTAGAGATAATTATTGACTTTCAAAAACTGACTCCAGGTTAAATTTTCAGAGACAATTATACTGTCCCAGGGTTTTAATTTATTTTTTAACTCAGTTATTTTTTGAATTTTTTTATCACTCAAATCTAGAAGTGTTTTAAGTCTTACAAGAAGATAATTAAAGTTTTCAACTTGTTCAGGTATAATATGTAACTGATAAACTTTTAAATTTCCTGCGATTATGTTTCCAAAATAATCTACAATGTTTCCTCTGGTAGGGGGTAGTTTCCACTCACGTATTCTATTTTTGTCTGAGAGGGTAAGATATTTTTTGTTTTCATTAATTTGAAGTGAAAAAAGACGAGAAACAATTCCAGCTAAAATAACCACCTTAACCATACCAATTATAAACATTCGTCTATTAAAAACGTCTGACTTTCTGATACCTAAATTTTCTTTAATCATTTTTATATTTTGAAATTTTAGTACTCAAGTAATTAAAAAATACAAAAAATGCAGGATAAAATAAAAATGTAAATCCTGTATTAGTTAAATATCTCATATAATTGATGTCCAATAAAAATATTAAATCGAGTGTAATTACTTGAACTGAATTAATTAAAATTATTACAAATAAAAAAGAAAACCAATCTTTTACAAAGTTTGGATTTAGAGTAATATTTCTTATATATGAAGTA
Source organism: uncultured Pelagibacteraceae bacterium (assembly GCA_902590915.1). Lineage (GTDB taxonomy): Bacteria > Pseudomonadota > Alphaproteobacteria > Pelagibacterales > Pelagibacteraceae > Pelagibacter. The sequence goes on along the minus strand of CACIYQ010000002.1, from coordinate 66,911 downwards.
ACTGAACATAAAAGCAAGTAGCACAAGCTACTTATTCCTAGGGGAAAAGCTATTACAACGTCATTAATTATCCCTGCAAAAAAAATTGCCAGGTATCCTAAGCTGTCTGGATTTCTTAAAGTCCAATAAAAAATTAAAATATAAGCAAAGTTAAAGGAAAAATTTTCAATTTTTAAATAATTAAAATCAAAATTGTTAAGCACCGAAACGAACAAAAATATTAATGGTAAATAAGATATGAATACTCTTTGGAGAGAAACTTTATTTAAAGATGACATTATTTGATATCTCCAACTTTAAATGAGATTATCTTTACATAATCCAACTGAGTAAAATCAGAGAAAAAAATTACTCTATTTTGATTATCTTTAGAAATTTTACCGATAGGTATTCCAGGTTTAAAAATTCCTCCAAGCCCTGAAGTATAAATTATGACTTCCTTATCTTTTAGGTCATCTTTAATATCATCTTTAGTATGTTCAATTTTTCCAAAATTTTTTCCAGTACCTGAAATGACTGCTTGAATATTGTTCGGTGCTAAAACTGATGGTATTTTACTATTTAAATCAGATAATAATAGGGCGCGCGAATAGGTATAATTTACCTCAATTATTTGACCAACAAGGTAAACCCCATCAATTATACCCATTCCTGCTTTAATGTTATCTTTGCTTCCTTTATTCAAAATAATCGATTTTAAGAAAGGACTGTCTTTATCAATCAAAACTTTTGCTAAAATTTCCTCAGAAGATATATTTTCATCGATTAAATTTCTTAATTTTTGATTTTCCAATTCCAAAAAATTATTGGTTAATTCTTTTTGTTTTATATTCTCTAATTCTATCTTTGTATTTTGATATATTTCAAATAAGTTTAAATGTTTGCTCAATTGATTATTAAATTTTTGAATTTTTTTTTCAGGAATTGATACTAAATACGATAAAGAGTAAATAATTTCGTTAATACCTACCCTTAAAGAACTGATAGGTTTGAAATTGATATTGCTTAATATAATTATTATAATTGATAATATGATTAAACTTAGTAAAGAAAATTTCTGTTTACCTTTTTTGCTAAGAAAGGCAGATCTAAAGGCAATTACAAAATCATCTCTGCCTACAGCCATTATTTTTAATATTCAGATAACATGGTAGAGAAAGTTTGTTCTTGATCCAAAGCCTTTCCTGTTCCAACCGCTACACATGATAATGGGTCGTCAGCAACATGGACTGGTAATCCTGTTTCCTTAGCAAATCTTTTGTCAATGTTCCTTAATAATGATCCCCCACCTGTTAATGTTAAACCCATATCAACTAAATCAGCAGATAACTCCGGTGGTGTATTTTCCAAGCCATCTTTAATTGCATTTACCATTTCTTTCATAATATCATTTAAAGCTTCTGCAGTATCTTCTTCAGTGATGTTAACCTCTTTTGGGGTGCCAGATCTAAGATCTCGCCCTTTTACTGGATACGTATTTGTTCCAGTAGGTATAGCAGTTCCCATTTCTTTTTTAATTTTTTCAGCGGTTGTATCACCTATTAGCAAATTATACTCTTTTCTCATATAATTTATAATCGCCACATCCATTGCATCGCCAGCAACTCTTAGTGATTTAGAGTAAACTAATCCTCCTAAAGACATTATTGCGATTTCAGTTGTGCCACCCCCAATATCAACGATCATTGATCCTGTGGCCTCTGAAATTGGAAGTCCAGCACCGATAGCTGCTGCTATTGGTTCCTCAATTAATTGTACTCTTCTTGCACCCGCTGCAAGAGCACTGTCTTGTATTGCCTTTCTTTCAACTGGTGTTGAACCAGTTGGAACACAAATTAATATTCTAGGATTTGCAAATGTACTCCCTTTATGAACTTTTTTGATAAAATGTTTAATCATTTCCTCAGTAACAACAAAGTCTGCAATAACCCCATCTCTTAGTGGCCTTATCGCACTAATGTTACCCGGGGTTCTTCCTAGCATCGTCTTTGCCTCGTCACCCACAGCTAAAACATTTTTCTTTCCCCCTTGATCGACAATTGCAACTACAGAAGGTTCATTAAGAACTACACCTTTTCCTTTTAAAACTACAAGAGTATTTGCAGTTCCAAGATCAATTGCCATATCCTGACTCCAAATTTTTTTTAAATTGTCAAATAATGCCATTTATATACCTCTTACTTTCTGACTTTCTTGCTCCATTGGAGCTGTTTTATCACGTTTTATAATCATTTTATTTAATGAATTAATATATGCATTTGCCGATGCTACTAATGTATCTGTATCAGCAGCCTGCCCAACTGTGGTTTTTCCTTTTTCCTCAATTTTGACACTAACTGTAGCTTGAGCATCTGTTCCTTCCGTTACAGCGTGTACTTGATACAATTGTAAATTTACTTCATGCGGAAATAGTGTTTTGATACATTTAAAAATCGCATCTACTGGACCATCTCCAGTTTCTGACGCTTTTTTGATGTCGCCATATACATCCAAAGTCATTTCTGCTCTTTGAGGTTCACCCGTTCCAGCAAAAACTTTTAAAGATTTGAGACTAATTGCATTTACTTTATTATCAATAATCAAACTATCATCTATTAAAGCAATGATATCCTCATCATAAACATGTTTTTTCTTATCCGCTAAAACTTTAAACTTAGCAAAAGCATTGCTTACAACATCATCCATTAAATCAGGATAGCCTAAACTGTTTAATTTATCTTTAAATGCATGTCTGCCAGAATGTTTACCCATTACTAATGAGGTTTGTTTAACACCAACACTTTCAGGGGTCATAATTTCGTATGTTTGTCTATTTTTAAGCATTCCATCCTGATGAATACCTGCCTCATGTGCAAAAGCATTTTTCCCAACAATTGCTTTGTTATATTGTACAGGAAATCCTGTTGCATTTGAAACAATTTTAGAAGCTTTACTTAGAAGGGTTGTGTTAATGCCTGTTTCATAAGGCATCAAATCTGGTCTCGTTTTGATTGCCATCACAACTTCTTCAAGTGCAGCATTTCCAGCTCTTTCTCCTAACCCATTGATGGTACATTCAATTTGTCTAGCTCCAGCCTGTACGCCAGCTAAAGAGTTTGCAACTGCTAAACCTAAGTCATTATGACAGTGTGTTGATAAAATTGCTTGATCAATATTTGGAACTTTATTTAATAATGTTTCAATTATTTTGGTAAACTCAGATGGAATAGTATAACCAACCGTATCAGGAATATTTATTGTTGTTGCCCCATTTTTAATAGCTAGTTCCACGGTCTTGCACATAAAATCCATATCTGTTCTTGTGCCATCTTCACATGACCATTCAACATCATCAGTAAATTTTCTTGCATAGGCAACATGCTGTCCAATAGACTCGTACACATCATCTGGAGACATATTTAACTTATGCTTCATATGAAGAGGACTTGTTGAAATAAATGTGTGAATTCTAAATCTTGGAGCATGTTTTAAAGCTTCATAGGCTCTATCAATATCTTTCTTGGAATGTCTAGATAATCCTGCAGGGATAGATTTTTTTAAAATCTTGCTAACTTCAGTTACTGCTTCAAAATCTCCAGGGGATGCAATTGGAAAGCCTGCTTCAATAATATCTATTCCTAATTCATCAAATACCCTTGCAATTTGGATTTTTTCCTCCAAACTCATAGACGCACCTGGTGATTGCTCACCATCTCGCATGGTAGTATCGAAAATTATAACTCTATCTTTGTTGCTCATAACTAAATTTTAGAAAAATTTATATTACAATCTATAGGTGATATTGCAAAATAAATGTTAAATTTATACTAAATTTTAAGTCACTTTTGGGCTTTTATCAAAATTTAACTCTTGTCGCTGTCCACTAGTTTTTTCTTACCAATCCAAGGCATCATTGCTCTAAGTTCAGCACCAACTTTTTCCACAGAGTGCTCAGCCAATTTAGCTCTAGTTGCAAGGAAGTTTTTTTGACCATTTTTACATTCGTCCATCCATTCTTTGGTAAACTTTCCAGATTGAATATCAGACAACACTTCTTTCATTCTTTTTTTAGTTTCTTCCTTGTTTATAATTCTTGGTCCAGATTGGTATTCGCCGTACTCAGCTGTATTTGAAATTGAATAATTCATATTTGCAATTCCACCTTCATAAATCAAATCAACAATCAATTTTACTTCATGCACTGTTTCAAAATATGCCATCTCTGGCTCGTAACCTGCTTCGACTAAAGTTTCGTAACCATTTTTAATTAGTTCAACTAACCCTCCACAAAGAACTGTTTGTTCACCAAATAAATCTGTCTCAACCTCATCTTTAAAAGTAGTTTCAATAATACCTGATCTTCCACCACCAACTGCTGATGCATATGATAATGCAAGATCTCTTGCTTTACCTGAGCCATTTTGATGAACGGCAAACAAACATGGCACTCCTCCACCTTTCTCATACTCACTTCTTACTAAGTGACCAGGTCCTTTAGGAGCAACCATAAATACGTCTAAATCTTTTCTTGCTTTGATTAAATCGTAATGAACATTTAATCCATGAGCAAAGGCGATACTAGTTCCCTCTCTTACTCTTTGCTCTATATGATTTTTATAAATTTCTGCTTGTAATTCGTCTGGAGTTAAAATCATTACTACATCTGCCCAAGCAGCAGCGTCAGACAAATTCATTACCTTTAAGCCTTTTGACTCTGCTTTTGCTACACTGGATGAACCATCTCTAAGTGCAACTACAATTTCTTTCACACCACTATCTTTAAGATTTAATGCATGTGCATGTCCTTGACTTCCATAACCAAAAATAGCAATTTTTTTATTTTTAATTAAGTCAACATCTGCATCTTTTTCATAAAACATTTTCATGTAGTTTCTCCTATATAATTAGTTAAATATTTTGGCACCTCTTGTCATTGCAACTGCCCCGGTTCTAGAAGCGCTAATCAGTCCCCAAGGTTTTAATTTCTTACTTATTTTATCGATTTCTCTTCTAAGTGCTGTTATTTGTATTACTTTAGATTTTTTAGTTTCATCTAAAATAACTGGATTAAATTTTTTACAAACATTTAAACACTTTTCCATTTTCTTTTTTTTTCCAACAATTTTAAATAATGCCATTTCTTTAAATATGACATTTTTGTCCTCTCTTTTAAATTCTGCAACTTTGTGAACGGGGACTAATTTAGATAATTGCCGTTTAATTTGATCAATAACTTGGGGTGTTCCTGTTGAAACAATTGTAATTCTAGAAATATTTTTAGCTGCATCCACTTCTGCAACGGCTAAAGATTCAATATTATATCCTCGACCAGAAAATAGTCCAACAACTCTTGCAAGAACACCTGCTTCATTATCAACCCACACCACAAATATATATGTGTCTGACTTCTCTTTTTTAGTAGGAACACTATAAGCTGATTTTGATTTTGGCATTACTTTTATACTAAGGCTTTGCCTTTTCCCTTGATTTTATTGTCTTCTTGATCTTTTGGTCCTAATATCATTTGATTATGTGGTTTTCCTGACGGTATCATAGGAAAGCAATTTTCATTTGGATCAACGTGACAATCAAAAATAACTGGGCCATTATAATCAATCATCTCTTGAATTTTTTCATCTAATTCAGATGGGTTTTCAGCTTTAATTCCTCTACAACCATAAGCCTCAGCCATTTTTAAAAAATCAGGAAGTGCCTCAGAGTAACTCTCAGAATAGTTCTTTTCATGTAATAACTCTTGCCACTGTCTTACCATTCCCATGTATTGATTATTCAAAATAAAAATTTTAATCGGCAAGTTGTATTGAACCGCAGTCGACATTTCTTGCATAGTCATTAACACTGAGGCTTCACCAGCAATATCAATGACCAACTTGTCAGGATTCGCAATTTGTACTCCAACTGCTGCTGGCAAACCATAACCCATTGTACCTAAACCTCCAGATGTCATCCATCTATTAGGTTTGTTAAATTTGTAATGTTGTGCAGCCCACATTTGATGTTGACCCACTTCAGTAGTTACATAAGTATCTTTATCTTTTGTTAACTCGTATAATCTTTGAACAGCATGTTGAGGTTTAATACTATCTTTGCTATTAACAAAATTAAGAGAATCTTTACCTCTCCACTTTTGTATTTGTTCCCACCACTTAGCAATATTCGATTTGTTGGATTTGCTATGTCCATTTTTTTTCTTCAAAATTGATTTATTTATTTTATTAAGTACTTTTGCAACATCTCCTACGATTGCAAGATCAACTTTAATAATTTTATTGATTGATGAAGGATCAATATCAATATGAACTTTTTTTGAATTGGGTGAAAATTCATCTATTTTTCCAGTAATACGGTCATCAAATCTTGCTCCAATATTTATTAAAAGATCACAATCATGCATTGCATTGTTTGCTTCATAAGTTCCGTGCATGCCTAACATTCCAAGGAATTGATTATTATCACCTGGATATGCCCCTAAACCTTGAAGCGTAGAAGTAATTGGAAATCCTGTTATTTCTACAAACTCCCTTAAGCCCTCACTTGCCTTAGGACCTGAATTAATTACTCCACCTCCACTATAAATAACTGGTTTTTTTGAATTTTTTAATAAATCAATTAATTTATCCATTTGTTTTTGAGAAAATTCATTTTTTGATTTCCCATTTAATTTTTTTTCTTTTTGGGGTTTTTTATATTTGGTTTTAGCAAATTGAATGTCTTTTGGAATATCAACTAAAACAGGGCCTGGTCTTCCTGTGGTTGCAACTTTAAATGCTTCATGCATTATCTCTGACAAATCATTTATGTCTTTTACTAACCAATTATGTTTTGTGCAGGGTCTTGTAATACCTGTAGTGTCACATTCTTGAAATGCATCTGTTCCAATTAAATGTGTTGGAACTTGACCTGAAATACAAACTAAAGGAATAGAATCCATGTACGCATCTGTTAAAGCGGTAACAACATTGGTAGCACCAGGTCCAGAGGTAACTAAAACAACCCCGGGTTTGCCTGATGATCTTGCGTAGCCCTCAGCAGCATGACCTGCGCCTTGTTCGTGTCTCACTAAAATATGTTTAATAGAAGTATGATTTTTAAGTTCATCATAAATTGGCAAAACTGCACCACCAGGATATCCAAAAATATGCTCTACCTTATGATCCTCAAGGCATTTAAATACAATTTCTGCTCCCGTGTATAATTTTGACATTTCGCAATCTAGCTGAAGTTGTGCTGATTGGTCAAGTTTTGATTGAGATATTTAAATTTTTTTTAAAAAATTATTTAACTCACCTGGTTTCAATTTGAACCAAGAGTTCATATTGCCTCTTGCCCAAGTACTTTGCCTTTTAGCGTATTGTCTAGTTTTTATTGATATATTTTCAATAATTTCTTCCAATTCCTTTTTATTATTTAAGTATTGTCTAATTTCATTGATGCCGATCGCTTTGTTAACACTTTTATCTTTTCGCACCTTTAGTTTTAAAAAATTTTTTACTTCTTTAACGGCCCCATTTTCAACCATATACTTGGATCTAACATTTATCCTCTCAATTAACTCAGTACGAGGAAAATCAATGTAAATTTTAAAAAAATCATTTTCTTTAAAATTTGATTTTGTATTTTTATACCATTCATGAATTGATTTTTGAGTGTATGTTTTTACTTCATAAGCTCTTATCGACCTATGGGTGTCAGTTGGATTAATTTTATTTTTAGAAACTGGATCAATTTTTAAAAGTTTTTTAAAGAACTTATTTTGACCAATCTTTAATTGTTGAGCTCTTATTTGATTTCTTATCTTTATCGGTATATTTGGAATTTTTACTAATCCATCAGTTAATGCCTTAAAATATAATCCAGTGCCTCCTACAAGGATTGGTATTTTTTTTCTTTTTTTTATTTCTTCAATTTTTTTAAATACTAATTTCAACCAATTTCCAGTTGAAAAATTTTTTCTCACATCTTGAAAGCCATATAAATGATGTCTTATTTTTAAGTATTTTTTGGGATCTGGTCTTGCAGACAGAATTTTTAATTGCGTGTAAACTTGCATGCTGTCAGCATTTACAATTTCTCCATTAATTTTTTTTGCAAGTTTAATAGCAAAACTTGATTTTCCAGAAGCAGTTGGTCCTGAAATTAATATAATCTTGGATTTAAAACCCATGATTAGTCTAACTTAATTCCAATATATCTTCTCTGATTTTGATTATTATAAATTGCAAGCAATATTGTTTTTTGATTTGAATTTAAAACTTGCTTCGTAATCTTTTTTAAATCATCAATAGTTTTAATTCTTTCTTTTTGAGCCTCAACAATAATACTATTCACCTGAACTGAACCAGCTAAGGGACTATTATTTTGAATTCCAGTGATGACAAGCCCAGTGGTTTGATTAGGTAATTTACGATTTTTGATGTCCTCTTTATTTAAAGTTCTAACAGTTATTTTTAAATCCTCAATCTGATCTATTCTATCTTTTGGTTTTTGTTTCTCGCTTACTTTAAAGTCTTCTGATGTCTCAAGTCTTCCTAAAAGAACATTTTTAATAATTTCTTTTTTATTTCTCCAAATTTTGACTTCTACTTTTTTACCAACTTGTGTTCTGGCAACAATTGCTGGCAATTCTTTCATTTGATTAATTCTTTGACCATTAAATTCTAAAATAATATCCCCAGCTTTAATACCTGCTTTTTCTGATGGGCTATTTTCTGCAACACTTGCAACAAGAGCACCTCTTGGTTTATCTAATTTTTCAACTTCTGCAATTTCCTTAGTTACATCTTGTATTCTTACTCCAAGCCATCCTCTTTTTGTTTCTCCAAATTCAATTAATTGATCAATTACAATTTGAGCACTGTTTGATGGAATTGAAAATCCAATACCAATTGAACCATTTCGACCTAAAATGGCAGTATTAATCCCGATCACATTTCCCTCCATATCAAATAAAGGGCCACCAGAATTTCCAGAATTAATTGAGGCATCTGTTTGAATAAAATCTTCATATCTAGATAGTCCAATAGATCTGTTTCTTGCTGAGATTATCCCTGCTGTAACGGTTCCTCCTAAACCAAATGGATTTCCAATAGCAATTACCCAATCACCTATTCTAGCTTTATCAGAATCACCAAAAGCGACCGGTATAAACTTTTCATTAGTTTCTAATTGCAAAACAGCTATATCCATTAATGGATCTGCTCCTAAAACTTTTGCCTTAAACTCTTGATCGCCATTTACTCTAACGATTATGTCGTCTGCGTCTTGAATTACGTGATTATTAGTTATAACAATTCCTTTTTCATCAATTATAAACCCTGAACCCAATGCGGATGATTGTCTTTCTTGAGGGTCGCCAAACTCTTTAAACATATCTCCAAACGGTGATCCTGGAGGAAATTGAAATGGAAGTGGATTAGACTTAGTAACAACTGTTGTTGAAGTCGAAATATTTACAACAGATGGCATTAATTTTTCAGCAAGATCAGCAAACGACTCTGGAACGGGCTTGGAATAAGATTGAGTTAGGGGACTCAATGATAACATTATAGCTATAAAGATAATTTTGAATTTTTTCATTTTAACTTTTTATATAATAAATAATTATAAATCCGATAATTGCAAAGATAAGACCTCCTGATCTCAACTGACTATCTTTTACAAGTTCTAATTTTATTAACATATTTTTCATTTTTGATGGAAATATGGCATACAAAATTCCTTCAATGAATAAGAATAAACCAAAAGCTATGACTAGCTCATTCATTTAAAGATTATTGTTGAATTTCAGGTTTTATATTTCCAAAAAATTTGAAGAATTCACTATCAGGAGATAAAATCAGAGAAGTTTCTCCTCCAATTAGCGCTTTTTCATAGGCCTGCATTGCTCTATAAAATGCAAAAAATTCTGGATCTTGACCGAAGGCATCAGCAAAGATTTTGTTTCTCAAACCATCACCTTCCCCTTTCATAATCTCCGATTGCTTTTGTGATTCTGCTAAAATAACCGTAACTTCTTTATCTGCAGTTGAAGTAATAGTAACTGCCATCTCTGCGCCTTTTGCTCTGAATTCTTTTGCTTCTCTTTCCCGCTCTGTCTGCATTCTTCGATAAATTGCATCACTGTTAGCCTGTGGAAGGTCAGCTCTTTTAATTCTTACATCAACAATGGTTATTCCAAAATTTTGTGCTTCATTGTTTACACCTTCTTTTATTAATGCCATTTGTTTTGATCTATCTTGAGAAAGTAAAGTTTGTAATTCTTCCTGACCTAAAACATTTCTTATTCTTGAATTAATAATTGTAGACAATCTTGATCTTGCAACCCTTTCATCTCCAACGGAAATATAAAATTTTAATGGATCAACAATCTTAAATCTGGCAAATGCATCAACAATTAAACGTTTTTGATCAGATGCAATTACTTCCTCAGGGGGAGTATCTAAGTTTAATATTCTCTTATCTAAATAGACTACGTTCTGAATGAATGGAATTTTGAAATTTAATCCAGGTGTGGTTATTATTCTTTTTGGATCTCCAAATTGAAGAATGATTGCCTGATTAACTTCCTTAACAATAATTACTGATAAAAAAGCTAAAACACCTAATGCAATAATTAACCCTCCTAAAATTTTTCCAGCTTTCATTTAATTAGTCGCTTTCTTTTTTAATTCGGGTAGTGGTAAGTAAGGAACTACACCTGAACCTGCATTTTTTTCTATTATCACTTTATCAATATCTGCTAATACTTTTTCCATTGTCTCTAGGTACATTCTCTCCTGAGTTACTACTTTTGCATTTTTATACTCGTTATAGATGGACACAAATCTACTCGCTTCACCCTCTGCTTTTGCTACTACTTCTTTTTTATATGCTTCAGCAGCTTGTAATATTTTTTGACCTTCCCCTCGAGCTCTTGGGATCACATCATTAGCATAAGCCTCAGCTTCATTTTTAGATCTTTCCATATCTGCTCTTGCAGCTTGTACATCTCTGAATGCATCTATAACTTGATCTGGTGGATCTGCTTTTTGGGTTTGCACTTGTGTAATTTGAATTCCACTTTCATAATCATCTAAAATATTTTGAATAATTTCTTGAGTTTCAACCTCAATTTTAGATCTACCTTCAGTTAAAATCGGTTGAATATTACTTTTTGCAATAACCTCTCTCATTGCAGTCTCTGCCGCGGCTTTAACGGTTCCTTCAGGGTCTTGAATTTTGAATAAAAAGTTTCCTGCATCTTTAATTACCCAAAATACAGAAAAATCTATATTCACAATATTTTCATCCCCAGTTAACATTAAACTTTCTTGAGGAACATCAGCAACTCCTCCACCAGTTGAAAAACCGCTGTCTCTTTCAGATCTAAAACCAATGTCTATTCTATTAACTTTGGTAACCTTAGGCGTAAGCACATTTTCTACTGGGAAAGGTATGTGATAATTCAATCCTGGTTGAGTGGTTTTAACAAACTTACCAAATCTTAATACAACACCTTGTTCATCAGGTAGAACCCTATAAAGTCCACTTGCTAACCAAACAAAAGCTAAAACTAATATTATTAATCCAACAGATTTGCCTCCTGATGATTTGCCACCAGGTAAAAATTTTTTAATCTTATCTTGAATTTCTTTTAAGATCTCATCAATATTTGGAGGTGTAGGACCTCTTCCTGAACCATTATTATTTCCACCTCCTGGAGGTGACCCCCAAGGACTTCCACCTCTGCCTCTGAAATCATCTGACATATGCAAAAGTATATAGTGTTTTTATTATAAAAAACAAGTAATGATAGTTCTATGTCAGATAAAAAGCCTGAACTTAGTGCCGCAATGAAGCAAAAGCTTGAGCCTAAGAAATTCACAAAAAATCCTATATTAGGAACTAAGTTTACAATAGCTATTTCGAGTGCAAAAGGTGGTGTTGGCAAATCTACTTTCGCTACAAATCTAGCTTTGGCCTTAAAACAAGTTGGTTGCAAAGTTGGATTATTGGATGCAGACATTTATGGTCCCTCAATTCCAAAAATGTTCAACATTAATGAAAAACCTAAGAGTGATGGCCAAAAATTAGAACCTATTTTAAAATATGATATTCAATGTATGTCGATTGGCTTCTTAGCTGACCAACAGACCCCTATGATATGGCGTGGCCCAATGGTTACCAGCGCAATAAAAACTTTTACTCAAAAAGTTAATTGGAAAGATTTAGATTTTATTATTGTTGATATGCCACCAGGCACAGGAGACACACAATTAACTTTTTCACAAGAAATAAAAATGGATGGTGCAATAATAGTTTCCACCCCACAAGAAGTTGCTCTTTTGGACGTTAAAAGAGGTATTAAAATGTTTGATAAGCTTGGAGTAAAAATTCTCGGATTAGTTGATAATATGAGTTTTTTTACCGGAGATGATGGTAAAAAATATAAAATATTTGGCGAAGGTGGTGTAAAAAAAACTGCAGAAGACTTTGAAAAAGAATTTTTAGGCGAAATTCCAATTAATCCAGAAGTGGGTAAAACTTCGGATGAAGGAAAACCAATAGTGGAAGCAAATCCAGATCATGAAATTTCAAAAATATATTTAGATTTTGCAAAAAAAATTAAATCAACTTATCTTTAAGATCAAAGGCTATCATTAGCTCATTCCACTCTCTTTTTGATAGACCTGAGCTATCTAAATCAACATTTTCACCTTTAATAAGTTTTTGAATAATTAATTTTCCTTTAGCTGAAACTTCTGTGCCTCCAACCCTATAATCCATAAATGCATCATAAGTTATTGGAACCCATTTTTTAACGGTATCTAACATTATATCTGCATAAACCCTTATTTCATATTGTGCATGACTATCAGCCCTCAATCTTAAAAAATTCATTAAGTTTAAAAGGTCAGTTTTCCAGTACCATTGAGTATAAGTATTTAAAGTTAAATTCATTCTGGCAAGTTCTCTTGCTAAGCCTTTTTTATTTTCATCTATTGTTGAGCCATCAAATCTTTCATTGAGCATTGTTTCATAATTATTATAGGTTCTCTCAGCATCACTTTTTAAAAGTTTTAAAACTTCCTCTGCTTGTTTCCCTTCCAATACATCTCCTCTACCTTGTCGATTACTCTTTGATTGAGCAGCTAAATTTTCTTGTGTAGGTAAATAAAATTCTTTATCCAGAATAGAATATCTTGCAGAGTACTCATTCACATTAGCAGTTCGATGTCTAATCCATTGTCGGGCAATAAATATTGGTAACTTTATGTGGTATTTTATTTCACACATCTCAAATGGAGTACTATGCCAATGCCTCATTAAATATTTTATCAGGCCTTTGTCAGTTGAAACTTGCTTAGTTCCTTTTCCATATGAGACCCTTGCAGATTGAACAATTGAAGTATCATCCCCCATATAATCAATTACTCGAACAAAACCATGGTCTAAAGCAGGAATTGCCTCGTATAGTATATTTTCAAGTTCTGGAACTGTAACTCTTTTAGTTTGATTGCTTTGAGATTGTTGATTCTTTATTTCTTCAGCTTGTTCTTTGGTAAGTTTCATGAATGTTATTGAATCTATTGTATTTCCTTTTATATTAATAATGTTGGTTTTCCAACTACGACGATAAACGAATTTCGTAATAACCATTGCGGACGTGGGGGCAGTACCCACCACCTCCACCACTACAACTTATGGGGGTGAACTAGATTCGACGAATGACTAAAAGTTATTCTTTCGTTCGGGATTGTTCCACCGTAACGGGCTAATTTATAATTGCTAACGAAAGTTACGCACTTGCTGCCTAATTAACTTTGTTAATTAAGCAAACGGGGTCTGGGGCACCTGGCAACAGAACGCCCCTACTCGTTTATTAAATTAGTTTACAATATCAACGTTAATTAAAAAATACAACCTAGGGATTCGGCCTATGTTCGGAATTATTTTTAACTATATAACTCTGCATTTATTTTTTTCCAAATAATTTTTAAATTTAATTTAGAATATTTTTTCCAGTTTAATTTTTTAAAATAAGTTAAAAAATCTGAATCTGCATAATAAATATTTACATTCCACATAATACTTTTTGTTGAAACTTCTGGTCTATAATCGCAAGATAAATAAATTTCTTTATTGTCAGGTAATTTATACACAAGACCCTTTCGATACGTGATAATTGGATTTCCATTTGGATATGAGTTTCTTTTTGACTTATAAATTTCTGATGATTTTTTCCAATTCTTTTTTTTAAGCAGATATTTTTCTGATAATATATCTGCATGCTTTAAAATTATAGAGTTACATAAATCTTTATCTACATTTTTTACAACATGATGACTAGTTACCCCCATTAAATTTTCTATGGTGTAATTCAAATCATTACGAATACTCATTAAGCCTATAGAATTATTTTCCTCAATTGCAAAAATTTCAATATTTAGTGCTCTACTCAGTAGTTTGATATCAGATTCTAAAATTTCAAATAAATGTGATTTCTCTTCGTCAGCTTTTAAATCTTGTGCAGGTGAAAACCTTTTTGTTTTCCACTTTATAATAGTCCCAATCTCACTATTAAATTTTCTCTTTTCATCAAACTCTAAATTACAAAATTCATAAAGATATCCATCTTTGGTTCGATTATCTGCGTCTTGATATTTGTTTTCTTTAATTAAACACTTATTAAACATGTCAAAAAAGTCATCGTAATGGTTAGCATATAAATTTCCACTCCATAACAAAGACAAAACAATGATCATTAAAATCTTTTTCATGATCGAAGGTTAACAAATCAAGTAATCTATTACGAGTCGTTTTTGCTCGGCATCTATTCGGAATTATTCTATAAATTACGTAATTTGATTATTGTTAAGTGTTACAATATAAGGATTATTGAAACAAAGTTCGGGGCACCTGGCAACAGAACGCCCCTTAACCAACGGAAACCTTTATTCCAATTCAAATATTAAATAATGAACAGCACGAAGTTTTACACGAAGTTTTTGAAAAAGTGTTATTTTCTGTATATTATTAATCAAGGGACGAGAAACAGAACGCCCCTATAGAAAAAATAATCATTACAAACCAATAGTTTTTTAATCTTAAAAATAAAAATAGTTGAAAACTAAATTAGAAGATATGTGGAGATTAGGCTATAGTTAGTCTTATTTTATTTTTTAAATATATAATTGTAAGTATTTTTAAAATTACTTTGATCTGAAAACATATCTTCATTGTGTTTTTTATGATGAAATTTAAATTCATATTTTTTCATTAAATTTTGAATGTTATCATATTGTTCTTTGAAGTTTTCATTTATTTCTACAGATAAACTCTTAACTTTTTCATTCTTTAAAAACTTATCACCACCCTCAAGTATTAAATGCTCAATGCCATCTACATCAATTTTAATATAATCTGGAATATCCAAAATTGAATTTTCAATAAAATAATTCATTGTTGTTCCAAGTAAATTGTATTTCATATTTGGCTTGAAGTCTTTTCCCTCATAATCATATCTTTCTCCAAATATATTCAACGCTCCACCCTCAAGAAAATGCCCCTCATTCATATCTTGAAAAATATTTTCTTTATTTGTTAGTGGCATGGGAACTACTTTTATATTTTTTTCTAAATTATTAATTGATATATTTCTTGTTAAAACTCTTAAATTAGAACTTGAGGGTTCAAAAGCAATAGTTGTGGATTTAGGATTTTTTAAAGAATTATATATTGAATATAAGCCAACATTAGCTCCAATATCCCAAAAAATTAAGTTATCTTTTTTTTCAAAACCATCGATCCACTCAAGTGTTTCAGGTTCTTTAGAAAAATATGTATCAACTCTCCAATTAGAAATTTGATTAGGTACAAAAAACTTTATTTCTTTATCTAAAATTTTAATAGATTTATATGACCGCTCCTGAATAAAATCATAAAAATAAATTAAAATGCTTCTTTTGGTTAAAATTTTAAAAATATTATCTAAAAAAACAAGTAAATTAAAACAAATAAAAGAAAATTTTTTTAACATATAAAAGTCATAATAGAATTATCATTAATAACAAAGTTTTTTTTATCAGATACTTAAAGGTAATTCTACGATGTATATATTGCGTCTAATAATCTTTTCAATTTATGAAATGGTGCTTTCTATTTAGATAAATTAAGTAATCAATATTTAGAAATTTTTACGTTTAGACTTGGTTAATACTTTAAAAAATCTTATTATAAAAATTTCTTTCTTTCTAGATATCTTAATCGGTCTAATTATGGATTGTTTTTTTTTAGTATAATAAACATTCATTTTCATCAACACCGTAACAATTTTTGGGTGAACCCACTTAAAATGATTATTTTTTTAACTCTGCTTGTGCTGCCGCTAATCTAGCGACTGGAACTCTATAAGGGGAACAAGAAACATAATTAAGTCCTACTTTCGCACAAAAAGAAATACTTTTGGGATCACCTCCGTGCTCTCCACATATCCCTAGTTTGATCTTTTTATTTTGGCTCTTACCTTTTGCAACAGCAATCTCAACTAAATCTGAAACACCTTCATCAATTGATACAAAAGGATCAATAGAAAATATTTTATTTTCCAAGTAATCATTTAAAAATTTTCCACTATCATCTCTACTTATTCCAAAAGTAGTTTGAGTTAAATCATTTGTTCCAAAACTAAAGAATTCTGCGTGTTTTGCTATTTCTTTTGCCTTTATAGCTGCTCTTGGTAGCTCAATCATTGTCCCAACCATAAAGTCTATTTTTATTTTATTTTCTTTTTGAACAATATTAGCTATTCTTTTCACTAATTCTTTCATTATTTTAATTTCTTCCTCTGTAGAAACCAGAGGTATCATTATTTCAGGGAAAGCTGATTTGATTTTATTTTTTTTAAGCTCACATAACGCTTCAAAAATTGCTCTGCATTGCATCTCATATATTTCAGGAAATGATATGGCTAATCTGCAACCTCTGTGACCTAGCATTGGGTTTTGTTCATGAAGTTCCTCTATTCTTGTTTCAACCTCTTTTATCGAAAGGTTAACAATTTCTGCTAATTCATTAATTTCCTTACTTGTTCTAGGTAAAAATTCATGTAGAGGAGGATCCAACAATCTTACTGTAACTGGTAAACCATTCATAATCTTAAAAATTTCAGTAAAATCTTTTTTTTGATATGGCAAAAGTTTATTTAAAGCTTTAGCTCTGTCCTCTTTGGTTTTGGAAAGAATCATTTCCCTAACAGATGAAATTCTGTTTTCATCAAAAAACATGTGTTCAGTCCTACAAAGTCCAATTCCTTGGGCACCAAAGTCTTTAGCAGTTTTAGTATCCTTTGAAGTTTCAGAATTAGTTCTTATTTCTAATTTTCTATAATTATCTGCCCACTTCATTAATTTTGAAAAATCACCAGAAATTTCTGGCTTTACAGTAGCTACACTACCTTCAATTATTCTTCCAGTTGATCCATCTATCGTTATTATGTCTCCTTCTTTGATCTCTATTGATGTTGTTTTAAAAGACTTATTTTCGTAATTGATATCAATTTCACTTGATCCAGAAACACAAGGCCTTCCCATTCCTCTTGCTACAACTGCTGCATGGCTTGTCATCCCACCTCTTGCAGTTAATATTCCTTTAGCAGCATGCATTCCTTGTATATCTTCTGGAGAGGTTTCTACTCTAACTAATATTGTGTCCTGCATCATGGATGTTAGCCTTTCTGCTTCTTCAGAAGTGAATACAACTTTACCACTCGCAGCACCTGGTGAAGCAGGCAAGCCATTTGCAATTACATTTATTGTGCTTTTTTCATCCAGAGTTGGATGAAGAAGGGTATCAAGTGAGTGTGGATCAATTCTTAACACGGCCTCTTTTTTTGAAATTAATTTTTCTTTAACCATATCAACTGCAATTTTAACTGCAGATTTTGCAGTTCTTTTTCCAGAACGTGTTTGAAGCATCCACAGCTTTTTATTTTCAACTGTAAACTCTACATCCTGCATATCTTTGTAATGCTTTTCTAGTCTTTTTAGTATCTTACAAAGTTGTTTATAAACTTTAGGCATAGACTCTTCCATTGATGAGGCATTAACTTTAGCATTTTGTCTAGCTTTTTTAGTTATATATTGTGGAGTTCTTGTTCCAGCCACAACATCCTCTCCTTGCGCATTGATTAAATATTCTCCATAAATTTCGTTTTCACCGCCTGATGGATTTCTCGTAAAAACAACACCAGTTGCACAGTTGTCTCCCATGTTTCCAAAAACCATTGATTGGACATTAACCGCTGTACCCCACTCTGCAGGTATGTGATTTAATTTTCTGTAAATTTTTGCTCTCTTACTCTCCCAAGACAAAAATACTGCACTGATTGCTCCCAACAACTGTTCGTTAACATCTTGAGGAAAATCTCTATTTGCTTTTTCCTTAACTGTTCTTTTAAAATCTTCGATTAGTCCATCCCAGTCATTTTCATCTAAATCAGTGTCTAACAAAACACCCTTTGTAAGTTTGTAATTCTCGATTAATTCCTCAAAATGATATCCTTCAATGCCCATTACTACATTGCCATACATTTGAATAAACCTTCTGTAGCTATCTTTGGCAAATCGACCATTAGAGGTTTTTGATGCCAGGGCTTTGACAGTTTTATCGTTTAATCCTAAATTCAAAATTGTATCCATCATACCAGGCATAGAAACTCTCGCTCCGGATCTGACTGAAAGTAATAATGGATTTTTTAAATCACCAAATTTTTTTGAAACTTCTTTTTCAACAGCTTTTAATTCTTTTTTAATTGATGTGATTATATTTTTATTAAGTTTTTTTTTATCTTTATAAAATAAATCACATACTTTTGTAGAAATAGTAAATCCAGGTGGAACTGGTAATCCCATTCGACCCATTTCTGAAAGATTAGCACCTTTTCCACCCAAAAAATTTTTGGGGATTTTAATTTTTTTGCTATCTTTAGATTTAAAATTTAAAATTAGTTTTTTCATTTTTGGGAGTCTACTAAAGAAAAGTTAACATAGTTATTGAAGGTTTTACATAAGATTTGAATAAGTTCTAGTCTATTTTTTCGAATACCTGGGTCAACATCATTAACTATAACATTGTCAAAAAATTCGTTAATTACTTTTTTGGCATCTAATAAGTTATCTAGACTTTCAGAATAAACTTCATCTTTATTAATTGAAGAAAAATATTTTCTTAAATCATTTATTTTTTTAAACAAATTTTTTTCAAAATCTGTCTTAAAAATACCAGGGTCGGTTGTATTTGAATGATCAAAATTCTGTCCTTTCAACTCACTTTCCAAGATATTCGAGGCTCTTTTGTAACTTGATATTATTTCGTATCCATTTGATTTAGAAATTATTTTGTCTAAATGTTTTGCCTTTTCAAAAATTACTACAAGTTGATCTAAATTATGTGAATTGATAGATGCTTGAATAATATCATTTCGAATATTTTCTTCCTTCATATAGAATTTTAGTCGGTCCATTAGAAATTCAGAAAGTTCTTTTTGAAGAAGTTTATTTTCAAATTTGAAGCCTTGATCTATATAAAGTGAAGCTGAATAGTTAATCAAATCTCTTATTTTAATATGATTTTTATTTTCAACAATTATTCTAATTACTCCTAAAGTTAATCTTCTAATAGCAAACGGATCTTTGGAGCTTGTTGGCTTTTGGTTAATTCCAAAAAAGCCTACAAGGGTATCTATTTTATCAGATAGAGCTAGTGCAATACTAAAAGGTTTTTTGGGAACCTTAGACCCAGACCCTGAAGGTAAATATTGTTCACTTATTGATAGTGCTACATCCTTGTCAAAACCTTGTGCCTCAGAAAAATAACCACCCATTATCCCTTGAAGTTCAGGAAACTCACCCACCAGTTCAGATAATAAATCGACTTTAGAGATTGATGCTGATAATTCTACTTTTTCTTTACTTATTAATAGTTCATCTGAAATCATTCCTCCAAGCTTTCTCATTCTTTGAACTTTATCAAAATAACTTCCCAAACCTTTAAAATAATTCATCGATTTTAAATTTGAGACTTGTTTTACGAGGTTTTGAGATTTGTCTTTTTGCCAAAAGAATTTGGCATCAGTAAGTCTTGCTTCTACTACTCTCTCGTTACCTAGCTTTATTAATCCTTTTAAATCTTTTTTGTTTGAAACAACTAAAAATTCGTTCGTAATACTCCCCTTTTTATCAAAAGTAGGAAAATATTTTTGATGGTATTGCATGGTAATTATTAAAATCTCTTTGGGTATTTTTAAAAATTTTTTATCAAACTGACAAACAAGAACATTGGGCTGGTCTATTAAATCAACAACTTCTTCCAACAGCTTTGGATTTTGATCAATAACAATATTTTTTTTTTTTAAAAGTAAATGAAATTTTTTTTCAATAATTTTTTTTCTTTCAACAGGGTCAATTATTATTTTTTTCTTTTTAAAGAAATTTTTATATTTCTTAAAATCAGAAAATTTTTTTTTCTTTTCTTCAAAATCTTTATCTACAAAAGTTAAATTAGATGACTGAATATGATGAAACTTGAATATTAATGTCTTTTTATTAAATATTGCCAAAATAGACTTTAGTGGTCTACCCCAATTTAAACCAAAATCCCCCCAGCGCATTGATTTTTTCCATTGAATTTTATTTAATATTTTTGGTACAAACTCTTCTAATAACTCGTGGGTATAAAGTTTTTTTGATTTTGTTTTAAAGAAGAAAAAGTTACCTTTTTCTGTTTCTTTTTCATAAAGATTTTGTTTTAAAATTTGATTTGATCGTATAAAGCCCTCTATAGCTAGATCTGGGGCTTTTGTGCTGGGACCTTTTATTTCCTCAGACTTTAGAATTGTTTGTTTTTGAAGGCCATCAAATAATATTACCAATCTATTTGGCGTTGAATAAGAAGAACTTTTTTTAAATGTAATAAATTTCTCTTTAAAGAAATCATTAAAAGATTTCAATAAATTTTCCCTTAGATTTTTTTGAAGACCCGCAGGTATTTCCTCGCTAAATAGTTCTAAAAAAAACTCAGCCATTTTTAATTTTGACTATCTATCCAAATCCCAGCAGCAGACTTAGTGATGTCACGAATTCTTCCAATATACCCTGCTCTTTGTGCAACACCTATTGCTCCCCTCGCATCCAAAATGTTAAACACGTGGCTCGCTTTTAAACATTGATCATATGCAGGTAGTGAAACTTTTTTTTCAACTAATGATTTTGCTTCTGATTCATGCATATCAAACATTTTGAATAATTGTTCAACATTAGCATGCTCGAAATTATAAGCAGAAAACTCTTTTTCAGCCTGATGAAAAACTTCTCTGTATTTTATATCCTCATCATTCCATAATAAATCGTAAACATTTTTTTGTTGTTGGGTAAACATGCAAATCCTCTCTAAACCATAAGTAATTTCTACTGAAACTGGTTTACATTCATAACCTGCCATCTGTTGAAAGTAAGTGAATTGGGTAATCTCCATTCCATCACACCAAACTTCCCAACCTAACCCAGCTGCACCTAATGTAGGACTTTCCCAGTCATCTTCAACGAATCTGATATCATGATCATTGTGATGAATTCCAATCGTAGTAAGACTATTTAAATATAGCCTTTTTATATTTTCAGGAGAGGGTTTAATCAAAACTTGAAATTGATAATAATGTTGAAGTCTATTGGGATTTTCACCATATCTACCATCCGTTGGTCTTCTTGATGGTTGAACATAAGCGGTTTTCCATGGTTGAATGCCCAACGATCTAAGGGTTGTAGCAGGATGGAACGTACCAGCTCCAACTTCCATATCATATGGCTGAAGAATAATACATCCTTGTTTACTCCAAAATTTTTGGAGATTTAAAATAGTTTCTTGAAAGGTTTGAAATTTTGGTCTTTGTTTTTTTTTATTTTTATTTTTAGAAACCATATCTTTGCCAGATTGACCTCTCCTCTAAAATATTTGCAAATTGATCTACTTGATTAGAGGAAGAAAGCTTTTGACTTAACCATCCTTTAGTCTTTTCAAATTTTTTAATTATTACATCATCTCCATATTTTTCTTTCAATATTTCGTGAGCGTTTCCTATTCCATCTATTAATCCTAAGGTTTTTGATTTACTTCCTGACCAAAATTCACCAGAAAAAAGTTCGATATCAGATTTTTTTAATTTACTACCTCTACTTTTTTCTACAACATCAATAAAATCTTTATGTAAGTCTAATTGAATATTTTTAAGTCTCTCTATATCTTCATTCTTTTCTTCGAGAAAGGGATCGAGAGTACTTTTATTTTTACCAGCTGTATGAACTCTTCTCTCAATACCAATTTTTCTTATTAATTCTGTAAAACCAAATGATGAATAAATAACTCCAATGGATCCGATAATAGAACTTGAATTTGCATAAATTTCGTCCCCAGCACATGCTATAAGATAACCTCCAGATGCAGCAACATCCTCTGCAAATACTATTACTTGCTTATTATTTTTTTTGGCTTGCTGTCTAATAAAACTATAAATTAGGTGAGATTGAACAGGTGATCCCCCTGGTGAATTTATGGTAATTGCAACACATTTGGCTTTTTTCAATGAAAAAGCTTTTTTAATTAACTCCTCTTGGCCAGCAAAGTCTATCCCCTGTTTGAATTTTCCCACATTTCCAATCACACCACTCAGCTTTAGATGAGCTACTATTTTTTTCTTTTTAAAAAGAGAGAACATAAATATTTCTTATAGAATTATTATTTGAATATAAAGACTACTTATAATTGAAGAATAGGGTGCGTCAATTGATAAGTAATAAATAAAAGTTAATTATACTAGTTTGGATTTAATATGGGATCAGTTGTTCAGCTTAGAAATAAGATAAGTAATTCTTATTTTCAATTAAAAGATTCTGTTGAAGATAAGCTTATTTTAACTGAAGAAAAAATTAAAAATAAATTAATTAGCGATGTAGAGCTAGTTCAAAAAATGACTGCCTATCATATGAAAACCGGCGGTAAAAGGTTGAGAGCTCTACTAACTTTAGGAACTGCAAAATTATGTGGCTATATAAAGGGTTCAAGAGATGTGAATTTGGCTGCATGTGTTGAATTAATTCATAGCGCAACTTTAATGCATGATGACGTTATAGATGAAGGTATGGTTAGAAGAGGAAAAGAAACCTTAAATAAAGTTTGGAATAATCATTCATCAGTATTAGTAGGTGACTATTTGCTAAGCAGGTGTTTTGAAATGATGGTTGAAGATGGTAATATAGAAGTTCTTAAATTATTATCATCTACCTCATCTAAAATAGCTCAAGGAGAAGTTTTACAGCTTCAGCATAAAGGTGAAGTTGATATGTTAGAAGAAACTTATTTAAAAATTATTTCTGCAAAAACTGCAGAGTTGTTTGCAGCGGCTACAAAGGTTGGTGCAATTTTATCAAATAGTAATAAAAAAGAAAAAGATGCACTTGAATTTTATGGTAGGAATCTTGGACTTACTTTTCAAATTGCTGATGATACCCTTGATTATAATGCTGAACTTAAATTATTTGGAAAGAAAATAGGACAAGATTTCTTTGAAGGAAAAATTACACTTCCAATAATTTTACTTTATCAAAAGCTGGATACGAATAAAAAAAATAATTTAATTAAAATGTTTAGTAAAAATACTAGAGATAAAGATGATTTAGATAAAACAATTGCTTTAATTAATAAACACAAAATTATAAATGAGTGTTACCAGAAAGCACAACATTATATTAATCTTGCTTCAAATTCATTGAGTGTTTTTAAAGATACAAAAGAAAAAGAAATTTTAGAAAATCTTACAACATTTAGCTTATCTAGAAATTTTTAAGGACTTAAAAGAGATTTGATCCATTCTCCTTTAGAATTTTTTGTATATTTTAATCTTTCGTGTATTCTGTTGTCTCCATCAAGCCAAAATTCAATGCTTGAGGGAGATAAATTCCAACCTGACCAAAAATTTGGTCTTGGAACCTTATTCTTGTCTGTATATTTTCTTTTATATTCTTTTATAGAATTATCTAGCTGATCTCTATTTTTAAGTTCTTTGCTCTGCTTGGATGCCCATGCTCCTATTCTACTTCCATAACTTCTTGAATTATAATACTCATCTGCAACTTCATCGGGTACCAATGAAACGATCCCACTAACTCTAATCTGTCTTAGCAAACTTTTCCAATGAAAGCACATTGCTACATTTGGATTTTCTTTAAGTTCATGTCCTTTTTGACTATCCAAGTTTGTATAAAATACAAATCCATTTTGATTAAAGTCTTTTAACAAGACCATCCTTACAGATGGGATATTATTATTGTTAGATGTTGCTAGCGCTACTGCATTGGGGTCGTTTGGCTCTGTTTTTTTTGCTTCTTCCATCCAAGTATCAAATAAATCAATTGGATCATCTAAATCCAGAAAACAGCTATTAAGCCCAAGTGAATTTTTTTGATTCATAATTTAAACAAAATAATCTATACAATATAAATAATGTCATTTAATACATTTGGAAAGCTATTTCGTTTCTCTACTTGGGGTGAATCTCATGGTCCTGCAATTGGTTGTATCGTTGATGGATGTCCCCCAAATATTAATTTGAGTGAAAAAGATATACAAAAAGAACTTGATAAGAGAAAACCAGGTCAATCAAAATTTACAACTCAAAGAAAAGAAGATGATAAAGTTCAAATATTATCTGGAGTTTTTGATGGAAGAACCACAGGTACACCCATATCTTTAATTATTTACAATAAAGATATGAGGTCAAAGGATTATGGAAATATTAAGGATAAATTTAGACCTGGGCACGCTGACTTTACTTATTTCAAAAAATATGGAATTAGAGACTATAGAGGTGGTGGAAGATCTTCAGCAAGAGAAACTGCATCAAGGGTTGCAGCTGGTGCAATAGCAAAGTTGGTCTTACAGAAAAAATTAGGTAAAAAATTCAAAGTTATTGGTGCTGTCACTCAATTAGGTATATTAGGATGTGATACTGACAAATGGAATGACAGAATAATTACAAAAAATCCTTTTTTTTGTCCTGATAAATCAATGATAAAACTTTGGGAAAAATATTTATTAGGGGTTAGAAAATCTGGATCTTCATGTGGTGCAGTGATTGAAATAAGAGCAAGGGGAATTCCAGTAGGATTGGGCGCACCTATTTACTCAAAACTAGACTCTGATATTGCATCTAGTTTTATGAGTATTAATGCTGTTAAAGGAGTTAATATTGGGGCAGGGATGAACTCTGCACAACTTAGTGGTGAGCAAAACTCAGATGAAATTTCACAAAAAGGTAAAAAACTTAAGTTTAATTCAAATAATGCTGGTGGAATTTTGGGTGGTATTTCAACTGGACAAGAAATTATTGCTTCATTTGCTGTAAAACCAACGTCTTCAATCTTAACAACAAGAAAAACAATTGATAAATTTGGGACAAACACAACAATATCTGTAACAGGAAGACACGATCCATGTGTTGGCATAAGAGCTGTACCTGTTGGTGAGGCAATGATGAATTGTGTTTTATTGGATCACTATCTGATGAACAAAGCACAATGTCATTAAAATAATTTAATTTTTAACAACTTTTATTGAATTTTTGTTAAATAAAATATCTAAAATTTTCTCTGAAATTTGAGAAGCATTTAACCCAGCAATTTCATACATCTTTTCAGGGGTATTTTGTTCAATAAACTTGTCTGGTAGATTCATTGATCTAAACTTTAGACCTTTGTCAAATATCCCTTTCTCTGCAAGTAAGTTTTTGACATGTGAACCAAAACCGCCAATTGACCCCTCTTCAATAGAGACTAAAATTTCATGTTCTCTAGCACATTTTATAATTAACTCTTCGTCTAAGGGTTTAGCAAACCTTGCATCAACAATAGTAATTGAAACTCCTTTTTGTTTTAAATGTTCTGCCGCTAATTTACACTCTTCTAACCTTGTACCCAAGTTTAACAAACATACTTGACTACCATTTTGAATTATTCTTCCTTTTCCAATTTCAACTTTTTCCTCTATTGAGGGAAGTTCAACTCCAACACCTACTCCTCTTGGATATCTAATTGCACTTGGTCTGTCATTAATATCTACTGAGGTATTAATCATTTTAACCAATTCAGCTTCGTCACTCGCAGCCATTACGATAAAATTCGGTAAAGTTGATAAATAAGTGATATCAAATGAACCAGCGTGTGTTGATCCATCAGCACCAACTAATCCAGCTCTATCAATTGCAAATCTCACTGGTAAGCTTTGTATAGCAACATCATGAACAACTTGATCATATGCTCTTTGTAAAAAAGTTGAGTATATTGCAGCATAAGGCTTGTATCCCTCAGTAGCCATTCCAGCAGCAAATGTGACTGCATGTTGCTCAGCTATACCAACATCAAACATTCTTTTTGGAAACTCTTTACCAAAAATATCCATTCCTGTTCCACCAGGCATGGCAGCTGTTATTCCAACAATTTTGCTATCTTTTTTGGCATGTTTCACAAGAGTATTTGCAAATACTTTTGTATATGAAGGAAAATTAGATCCACTTTTATTCTGTTCACCAGTGTCTACGTTAAATTTCGAAACACCATGATAATGGTCTTTAGCTTCTTCTGCGAAACTATATCCTTTCCCTTTTTGTGTTTTAATATGAATCATAATTGGACCTTCATGATTTGAGTCCCTTGCATTTTTTAAGATTGGAATGAGAGTTGATAAATCATGTCCGTCAATTGGTCCCACATAATAAAAACCTAATGAATTAAACATAGTGCCACCAGTGAATGCCGATCTTAAAAAATCTTCTGCTTTTCCTGCTTTTGCACTAAATCTCTTTGAAAATGCTGAGGTAATTAATTTTATAGTTTCTCTAAGACTAAAATATATTTTTCCAGTTAATAACTTTGCAAGATATGTCCTCATCGCTCCGACAGGTTTTGCAATTGACATATCGTTGTCGTTTAAAATAACAATCATTTTGGTTTTCGAGGCACCTGCATTATTCATTGCTTCATAAGCCATACCAGCACTTATTGCACCGTCACCTATTACTGCTATAACGTTTGAAGATTTGTTTTCCAATTTATTTGCCTCAGCTATTCCTAGCGCAGAAGAAATTGATGTTGAACTGTGAGCAGCACCGAAAGGATCGTATTCACTTTCAGTTCTTTTTGTAAAACCTGATAATCCATTGCCTTGTCTCAATGTTCTAATTTTATCTTTTCTTCCCGTTAAAATTTTATGTGGATATGATTGATGTCCTACATCCCAAATTAATTTATCATTTGGAGTGTCAAACACATAGTGAAGGGCCACAGTTAGTTCTACAACACCTAAACCTGCACCTAGGTGGCCACCTGTTTGAGAAACAGCATCTATCATTTCACTTCTAACTTCATTTGCAACTTTCGGTAAATCCTTTTCAGAAATTTTTTTTAAATCTGAGGGGAAATTTATATCTTTTAAAAATGTGCTTTTGTTTGTCATCTATCTCTATATAAAATATATTCTAATGTCTGTTTTATTTTTTTTGAATTAGAACCATATTTTTGCAATTTTTTGTTAATATTTATAATTAAATTTTCAGAATATTTAACTGCATTATTATAACCAAGTAAACTAATAAGTGTTGCTTTACCTTTTTTTTGATCTTTTCCTGTTTTTTTACCTACAATTTTTGAATTTCCTTTGTGGTCAATTAGGTCATCAGAAATTTGAAATAACAAGCCTATATCTGATCCAATATTTTCAAAGAACCTGAGCTCTAAATTTTTTTTATTTTTTATTATTGCTGGGGCCACACAACAAAAACTAAATAACATTCCTGTTTTTTTTATTTCCATTTCAATAATCTTATTTTTTGAAACTTTTTTTTTTTCATAATTCAAATCTAAGTATTGTCCACCAGCTATACCCAGATGACCTGAACATTCAGACAATTTTTTTATTAAATAAACTTTTGTTTTTTCAGATAATTCTAAATTCTGGTTTGATAAAATTTCAAATGCCATTGTCAGTAATGAATTCCCAGCTAGCACAGCTGTAGACTCGCCATATTTTACGTGTGTAGATGCTTTTCCTCGTCTAATTTTATCATTATCCATACAAGGTAAATCGTCATGAATAAGAGAGTAAGCGTGTATGCATTCTACTGATGCACCAATCTGTATCAACGTTTTGTAACTAATAGAAAATAAAGAACCAAAATCTACTAGTATTTTTGATCTAATTTTCTTTCCTCCAGGAAATAAACCATATTTCATTGCATTGACAAGCTGAGAACTATTTTGATTTTTAATAAATTTTTTTAGAAAATAATTTGTATCTTTTGCAATTTTGTTAATCTTATTTTTCATTTTTTTTTATAATTTCCTTAATTTTATTATCTGTTTTTTCACTTATAAATTTAAAATTTTTTTGAAATTTTTTTTCGATAAGATTATTTAACTTTAATAGCTCTCGATAACTATCAATTGAATTGCTTAAATTATTTTCATTCTCCAATAACTCAATTATTCTATTTGCTTTTTCAGTGAGCTTCTCCAAGGAGTTGTTTTGATAATCAAGTGGTAAATTTTTTTCTTTCATATATTAATAATTATTACATGAAATCTAATCAATCAAATATCAAAAAAGCAAAAAAGTATTTAGACAGTAACGAGTGTATAGCAGTACCAACAGAAACAGTTTATGGATTAGCTGGTAATGCTTATTCTGACTCCACAGTAAAAAAAATATTTAAATTAAAGAATAGACCTGCAAACAACCCTCTAATTGTTCACTACTATAATCTAAAGGGTCTCAAAGAAGATTGTATTATTAATGAAGATTTTAAAAAACTGTATAATAAATTTTCACCTGGTCCAATTACATATGTTCTAAAATTAAAGAAAAATTCAAAAATATCAAAATTTGTGACCAATAATAAAAACACAGTTGCTATCAGGTTTCCAAAACATCCTCTGCTGCGAAGATTACTTAAAATTTTAAATTATCCCTTAGCTGCACCAAGTGCGAATATTTCCTCAAAACTGAGCTCTGTCCAGCCCTCAGATGTTAAAGAAGAATTTGGAAAAAAATTAAAATATATATTAAAAGGTGGAAGATGCTCAATTGGGTTAGAGTCTACAATTATAAACCTTGCAAATAATTTATCAATATTAAGACTTGGAGGTTTAAGTGTCTCAAAAATTAAAAAAATTATGAAGAAACAAATATCAATTAAGAATAAATCTAAAAATAAGATTTCACCAGGATTGTTTTCTCTTCATTATTCTCCTGGAATACCATTAAGGATGAATGTAAAAAAACCAAATAAAGGAGAAGCATTTGTATTAATAAAAAAGAGAAAAATAAATCATAAAAATTATTTCTTTCTTAGCAAGAATAAAAATCTGATCAAAGCTGCAAGAAATTTATATCCACTCATAAGGAAAATTAAAAATAAAGGATACAAAAAAATTGCTGTTGAAAAAATTCCTAATATTGGGATAGGACAAACAATTAATGATCGGTTAGAAAGGGCATCAAAATATTAAATGTCAAATTCGATCGAGGTAATAAACCTCTCTAAAAAATATAAATCAAAAAATGCTGTCAGTAATATAAATTTTAAAATTGGTGAAAATGAAATTGTCGGCTTATTAGGTCCTAATGGATGTGGAAAGACAACCACGATTGGAATGATATTAGGATTATTAAAACCTTCTAACGGTGAGGTTTTAATTAATGGAGAAAATATAGAGACAAATAAGATATCTTTATTACATAAAATGAATTTTATATCTCCTTATATTGAGCTTCCTAAAAAATTAAAAGTTAGACAAAATTTAATTGTTTATGGAAAATTATATAACGTAGATGATTTAGAAAATCGAATTGATTATCTTTCAGATCAACTAAGGCTGTCTGATCTTTTAGATAAAATAACAGGTGAACTTTCTTCCGGACAAAAAAATAGGGTCAGTTTGGCAAAAGCTTTGATAAATGATCCATCTGTACTGCTACTAGATGAGCCAACTGCATCATTGGATCCTGAAACAGGAGATTTTGTAAGAACATTTTTAGAAAATTATAAAAAAGAAAAAAAAATTTCAGTTTTACTTGCTTCGCATAATATGGATGAAGTTAAAAGATTGTGCGGCTCTGTTTTAATGATGAAAGATGGAATTATTGTAGATAGTGGAACACCTAGTGATTTAATATTGAAACATGGAAGAAAAAATTTAGAAGAAGTTTTTTTGGAAATAGCGAGAAATAAGAGATGAATTTTACTAGAATTTATGGACTTTTTTTAAGACATTTTTACTTAATCACAAGGTCATTTCCAAGAATACTTGACTTAATATATTGGCCCTCAATTCAAATAACTTTGTGGGGATTTATTTCGAATTTTTTTGCAGAGTACAGCACTTACTATAGTGGCGCTGTAGGTGTAATTCTATCTTGTGCAATTCTTTATGATTTTTTATTCAGAACAAGTATAGGATTCAACATGTTATTTTTAGAGGAAATATGGAGTAGAAATTTTACTAACCTTTTCATTGCTCCCATGAAAATTAGTGAAATTATTATTTCTTTAGTCTTTACTGCTTTAATAAGAGCCTTAATTGGACTAGTTCCAGCAATATTACTCACCTCTCCACTATTTGGTATATCTTTATTTGAACTTGGCTTACCTTTAGCATTTCTTTTTCTCAGTTTATATATTTTTGGAATCACTTTAGGTTTATTAGTTTCAGCAGGACTATTAAGATTTGGACCTTCATTTGAAAATATTGCATGGTCTACAATGTTTTTATTGGCCCCTTTTGGTTGTATTTATTACCCAGTAGAAATATTACCTGAAATCTTCCAATCATTCGCATATTCACTACCATTGGTATACATTTTTGAAGAAACAAGAAACATAATGGTAAATCAAATTGTAAATTATGAAAATATTATTGATGCTTTATATTTAAATTTGACATATTTAATTTTAGCAATTTTAATATTTTATTACTCTTTTGAAAAAGCTCGTGATAAAGGAACTTTGATTAATATTGGTGAGTAAAAAATTAAATTTTTATTTAAAGAGATTATAATAAATAATACATCTTATAGCACTAAAACCATCTTTCCAGGTAATCTTCTTTCCATCTTTGTATTTCCGGCCATAATATTTAACACCCACCTCGTAAATTCTAAGGTTTTTTTTTGATATTTTGGCTGTAATTTCTGGTTCAAAACCAAATCTATTTTCATTTAATCTTATATTTTTGACAATATTAGATCGGAAAACTTTAAAACAATTTTCCATATCAGTGAGGTTAAGATTAGTAAAAATATTTGACAATAAAGTTAAGAATTTATTTCCTATTGTGTGCCAAAAAAAAAGTACTCTTTTTTCATCTGACCCTATAAATCTTGATCCATAAACAACATCAGCATTATTTTTTAGTATTGGATTTATTAATTTGTCATAATCAGAGGGGCTATATTCTAAATCTGCGTCTTGAATTAAAATTATATCTCCTTCAGCTGCATTAATACCTTGTCTTACTGAGTAACCTTTTCCAAAATTTTTTTCGTTTAATACAAACTTATCAACTTGTAATTTCAGTTTGTTTTCAATTAATTCTCGACTTCCATCCGTTGAATAATCATCAATTAGAATTATTTCTTTATCTATGTGAGTCTGATTTTTAATTCTTTTTAAAATTTCCTCTAAAGTTTTAACTTCATTAAATACTGGTATTATTATACTTAATTTCATGAGTATTTATTTATTTTTAATAACTTATTATATTTACTATGATCAATAAAATATAGAATTATTACATATAAATAAGTATTATTTAATTTACTTTTGATAATAATCTTTACTAAAAAATATTAATTTCAAAATATGCAAATAATTTTTTCTATATTTACTTTTTTTATCATATTCACTACTCTTTACTCTTACGGATCAGTTCTATCTCAAAAAATTTTAAATAATTCAAATATAGATATTTTTTTTAAAATTCTTACAGGATATGCTTTTGTTGGATTTATCACTGTAATTTCTCATTTTTTTTTTGAAATAAATAATATTTTTTCAATGGTCGTTGTAATCATTGGCTTAATAATTTTTATTTTCAAGCGTCTGTTTATCTCACAAAAAAAATATTTTTTACCTCTAGTAATTATTATTTTATCATGTTTTTTTTTATTTGCTTATTCAGATCACCCAATAGATGCAAACATGTATCACCACCCATATGTTTCATATTTAAAATCAGAAAAAATAATTTTTGGTATTGCCAATATTCAATTTAGATTTGGACATATTTCTTTTTTACAATATGTTCAAGCAGCACTTACTAGTGATTACCTTCACAATATTTCTCTAGCAACTATAAATATAATATTTTATCTTTCATTTTTAATATTTGTTTCAAGCAAAATATTTGAGGCAAAAACAATCAATTACAATTTATTGATTTTAATTTTGTTCTCTTGTTTTTTGTTAATTAAATTTACAAGATATAGAGAATATGGTAATGATTTAATACCTCTATTAGTTTCAATATATTTTTTAATAAATATTATTAATATACAAGGTAAATATTCATTATCAGAGGACAATCTGATTAATTTATTTTTACCGTTTGTTGCATTCATGTTTATGCATAAACTTTCATATATATTTGCTTTTTTAATTTTCTTACCTATTTTTATAAATTTTCAAAAAAGATCAGTTGATAAAAAAAACATTTTTTCGTTGTTTATTTTTGTATTATTGATCATTCCTTGGCTAATAAAAAATTATATTACTACCAGTTGTCTGGCATATCCTATCGTATCTAGTTGTTTTTCTAACTCATTATTTCAATTAAATGGAATAGCAGCTGCTGAAAATGCCTCTTGGTTGACTGAAATATGGGCTAAAGGATTTATGGCTCATCCTGACTGGCAGAATATAAATCTAAAAAATTATGCAAGTGGACTCAATTGGGTGCAAACATGGATTGCAAGTCATTTTTTAAAAATTTTAGAAATAATCTCACCCCTTATATTAATTATTTTTATTTTTTCCACATATATATTCTTGAATAAAGATAAATGTCTAAAAAAAAAAATATTTCATTTTAATAAGACATACATTTATCTTTGGATTTCAATTTTTGTAGGGTTGATAATATGGTTTTATAAAACTCCAGTTTTTAGATTTGGAAGCTTTTATATTATATCTATAGTTATTTTTTCATACATTATATTATTAAATTTATTCTTTGATTTAAAAAAATCATTGAAAATCAGATTTTATAAAATAATTTTTAGTATATGTATTATATTTTTTTTATCAAAAAATATTTTACGAATGTATGATTCGAATAATTCTTTATTCCCAAAAACATCTTTTTATGAAAATCTTGAAGAATTTAAAATATCAAATAATTATGAAATTTTATTTTTAAAACCAAAGCAAAGTGGTTTATGTTATTATACAAAATTGATTTGCTCTCATGAAGTTCCAAAAAGTATCGATATAAAGAAATTTAAAGATTATTATATATTTTCAAATTAATTTTGGAATTTTATAGATAAATTTCAGCTAATTTTGGTGCGCCTGCTAGGAGTCGAACCTAGAACCTCCTGATCCGAAGTCAGGCGCTCTATCCAGTTGAGCTACAAGCGCATATAGTATTAATATTATATTTTATGGAAAAAAACATTAATTTTATAGTTGATAAGAATGAAGATAATTTAAGAGTTGATATTTTAATTTACCAAAGAAATAAGTTAATTAGCAGAACTAGAGTCAAAAATTTAATATTAAGAGACAAACTCAAATTGAATAATATAATTATAAATAATCCCTCTAAAAAAGTTAATGCAGGTGATCAAGTTGTTCTGGAAATACCAAAACCAGAAGTAGCATCGTTAAAACCTTATAATTATGAATTAGAAATCATTCATGAAGATGAAGACTTAATTGTGATAAACAAGCCAGCTGGTATAATCATGCACCCTGGTGCAGGTAATTATGATCAAACAATTGTTAATGCTTTAATGCATTATGATAAAAATTCCTTGTCTAATATCGGTGACGAATTAAGACCAGGAATTGTTCATCGAATTGACAAAAATACATCAGGATTAGTAGTAATTGCAAAAAATAATATATCTCATGAAAATTTATCAAAACAATTTAGCCAACATACTATTTTAAGAGAATACCAGCTATTGATATGGGGGAAATTAAGACCATCAAAAGGACAAATAATTACTTTATTAACACGAAGTTCAAGAAATAGACAGCTAATGGAGGTTAGTCGCTCCAAAGGAAAGGAAGCAATTACAAATTATAAAACTCTTGAAATTTTTGAAAATGAAAGGATACCTACATTAAGTTTAGTGGAGTGCAAACTAGAGACAGGTCGCACCCATCAAATTAGGGTTCATATGAATTATAAGGGAAATAGTATAGTTGGTGATGATAAATACAAAAAAAAATACAAAAAAATAAAAAATATAGATTTAAAAATCCAAAATTTGATATCTAATTTAACTAGACAATTTTTACACGCTAAAACTCTTGGTTTCATACATCCAAAAAATAACAAAAAAATGCATTTTTCCTCAAATTTGCCACATGAGCTAAATATTATTTTAGAAATGCTTAGAAACAGTAATAAATAAAACATTGAAAATTATTTTAAATTAACTAAATAAAATTCGTTATGAACACAACTGTAAGTAATAATTTACCCTCCCTATCTAATGAAGGAGGTTTGTCTGCATACTTAGATCAAATTAAAAAATTCCCAATGCTAGCTGCTGAGGAAGAGTATATGCTAGCAAAAAACTGGAAAACTACAGGAAATATTAAGTCTGCAGAAAAATTAGTTACAAGCCATCTTAGATTGGTTGCCAAAATTGCAATGGGATATAAAGGCTATGGTTTGCCAATTAATGAAATGATTTCAGAAGGTAATGTGGGTTTGATGCAGGCTGTTAAAAAATTTGAACCTGAAAAAGGTTTTAGACTAGCAACATATGCTATGTGGTGGATCAAAGCTTCAATTCAAGAGTATATTTTAAGATCCTGGAGCCTAGTAAAAATTGGAACTACAACAGCTCAGAAGAAATTGTTCTTTAATCTGAAAAAAATTAAGAATCAAATTGCTCCTCAAACAGAGGGTGATTTAAGAGATGAACATGTTGATCATATTGCTAACAAGCTTGATGTAAGTAAAGAAGAAGTTGTTTCAATGAACAGAAGATTATCTGGTAAAGAGTTTTCTCTAAATGCTCAAGTCGGTGAAGATGGAGATGAATGGCAAGACTGGTTGGTTGATAAAGAGTTAGACCATGACCTAAAGTTTGCTCACCATGAGGAAATGGAGCAAAGAAAAGATTTATTAAAAGATTCAATTAAAGTCTTGAACGATAGAGAAAGAGAAATTTTATACTCAAGAAGACTGAACGATAATCCAACAACACTAGAAGATTTAAGTCAGAAATATAAAATTAGCCGTGAAAGAGTAAGACAAATTGAAAATAAAGCTTTCGAAAAACTTCAAAAACATATGCTTCTTTTAGCAAAATCTAAAAATTTATTGCCGGCTAATTAAATATCAAAAGGGTTTTCAACTAATATTGTATCTTCTCTTTCGGGACTAGTAGATATACTTGAAATCTTTGCACCAATAAAATCCTCAATTGCAAAAATATATTTTTTTGCATTTTCTGGTAATTCAACCATATTTTTTATTCCACTTGTTGAAGATTTCCATCCTGGAAAAGTTTTGAATATCG
Source organism: uncultured Pelagibacteraceae bacterium (assembly GCA_902590915.1). GTDB lineage: Bacteria > Pseudomonadota > Alphaproteobacteria > Pelagibacterales > Pelagibacteraceae > Pelagibacter. The sequence continues at coordinate 31,073 of CACIYQ010000002.1, read as the reverse complement.
GTTTTATTTTTAATTGATCCTCAACAGCTGCTGGCAAATAATCAATTTTTTTTCCGTCTAAATCATAATAAACACACATTTTAATTTCATCCAATTCGTCTAATACGTCTAGTTTAGTAAGTGCAATCCCATCAATTCCAGAAATTTTGATAGTTTGCCTAACTAGAACACCATCAAACCAACCACATCTTCTTTTTCTACTGGTAACAGTTCCAAATTCTTTTCCTCTTGTGCCTAATAATTCTCCTATATCATCTTTTAATTCAGTTGGAAAAGGTCCTTCTCCTACTCGAGTAGTGTATGCTTTGGTTATTCCTAATACATAATTAATTGAATTTGGTCCACAACCAGTTCCTGTTGCTGCATTTGATGCTACAGTATTTGAAGAAGTAACATAGGGATAAGTGCCATGATCTACGTCTAATAAGATTCCTTGAGCCCCTTCAAATAAAATTTTTTTTTTTTGTTTTTTAAATTGATCAATTTTAAGCCATACAGGTTGAGAAAATTGAAGTATTTTAGGGGCAATTTTTAACAGTTCTTTTTTTAATTGTTCTTTTTCAAAAATTTTTTTTCCTAAACCTTTTCTAATAGCATTGTGGTGTAACAAAACTGATTCTAACCTATGATCTAAATTTTGTTCAGATCTTAAATCCATTACTCTTATAGATCTTCTGCCAACTTTATCCTCATAAGCAGGTCCAATTCCCCGTCTTGTAGTGCCAATCTTACTTTCTCCAGCTGCATCTTCTCTTATTTCATCCATTTCTCTATGAAATGGTAAAATTAAATTTGCAGACTCTGAAATAATAAAATTATTAACATTAACATCAACTCCTTTTAATTTTATTTCCTCTACTTCGTCTAATAGTGCCCAGGGATCAACAACTACTCCATTACCAATAATTGAAATTTTTTTTTTTCTTACTATTCCTGACGGTAGTAATCTTAATTTATAAGTTACACCATCAATAACAAGTGTATGTCCGGCATTGTGTCCTCCTTGGAATCTTATCACGACATCAGCCTGTTCGGATAGCCAATCAACTATCTTACCCTTTCCTTCATCACCCCATTGCGATCCAACGACTACTACATTGCTCATTATTTAAATATTTTATTTATGTTCATAGAGTTAAGATGATTTATAGGACCGTGACCCTTGCCATAATTAGGATTAGATTTAATAGCCAAACTTACATACTTAATTCCAAGCTCACAAGATTTCTTTACTGGTTTTCCACATGATAAAAATGTTGCTACAGCACTGGATAAAGTACAACCAGTTCCATGGGTATTTTTAGTTTTAACTCTTTTGCTATTAAAAATTTTGATATCTTTATTGTTTGCATAAATATCATGAACAAATTCTCCTTTTAAATGACCACCTTTAATAAGAACATTATTTGCACCTATTTCAATTAACTTTTGCGCAACAACAATCATGTCCTGTTTTGTTTTTATTTTGGTATTAGTTAAAATTTCTGCCTCAGGAATATTTGGAGTTATCATCAAAACTTTCTTTATCAAGATAGATTTAAGTAAATTTATTGCCTTATTATCAATTAATTTTGCACCACCCTTTGCAACCATCACCGGATCTAAAACAATATTTCTAACTTTAATTTCATCTAATGACTTAATGACTGATTTGATTACCTTTACCGAATGTAACATTCCAATCTTTACAGCATCTGGCCTAATATCATTTGAGGAAAATGTAACTTGGTTATAAATTTCCTTCGGATTGATTGGAAAAATTGATTTGATACCAGTAGTATTTTGAACTGTTACAGCTGTAATAGCAGTCATCGCATATGAACCTAATGCAGTAACAGTTTTTATATCCGCCTGAACGCCTGCACCACCAGAAGAGTCAGATCCAGCGATAATTAGTACTTTTGATTTTGTCTTCAATTTATTTAATTTTTTTTGTAATTATGTTTATACACTTTGATAAAAGATCTTTATTTTCACTTTCACCCATCACTCTTATCTTTGACTCTGTTCCTGATTTTCTAACTAAAATTCTTCCTTGTCCTTTAATTAATTTTTCTGCGATTTTAATAGAATTTTTTATATCTAATTTATTAATTATATTTTTATCTTTTACATCTACATTTTTTAATATTTGCGGAATTTTTTTAAATTTTGAAAAAAATTCGCTAGCTTTTTTTCCTTTTCTCAGTGCAAATAAAGCCTCTAACGCAACTAACAAACCATCTCCAGTGGTTGCAAATTTTCCAAGAATAATATGACCCGACTGTTCACCTCCTAAATTAAATTTATGTTTTTGCATTTTTTCTTTCACGTACCTGTCACCAACATTTGCTCTAATAAAATTAATATTAAGAGTTCTAAAGTATTGCTCTAGACCATAGTTAGACATTAAGGTACCAACCACCCCCCCTTTTAACATTTTTTTATTTTTCCATCTTGAGGCCAAAGCAGCGATAATTTGATCGCCATCAATTATATCGCTTTTCTCATCACACATTATAATTCGATCAGCGTCACCATCTAATGAAATACCAATATGAGCTTTATATTTTTTCACTGCTCTTTGAATATTCTGTGGATAGACTGATCCACAATTTTTGTTAATATTCGTGCCATTAGGCTCCACTCCAATAGCAATAACTTTCGCTCCTAATGATTTTAATAACTCAGGGCCAGCTTTGTAACCTGCTCCATTTGCGCAGTCTATAACAATCCTAAGTCCTCTTAAATTAAACTCCTCAGAAAAGTTTTTTTTTAAAATTTTAATATAATCTCTAGTTCCTGTTTCTAATCTTTTTACCCTTCCTAATTTTTCAGGCTTAGATAAATTTTTTTCAATATTTTGATCTATTAAATGTTCAATTTTCTTTTCAATTTTGTCAGATAATTTCATCCCATCTGGGCCAAATAATTTTAATCCATTATCATAATGTGGATTGTGTGATGCAGTTATCATAATTCCCATATTAGCTTTCATGTTTTTAGTAAGCATCGCTAAACCATTTGTTGGTAGAGGTCCCAAAGTGTAGACGTGCATACCAGCTGAAGTTAATCCTGATACTAAAGCTGGTTCGAGCATATAGCCTGATAGTCTTGTATCTTTGGCAATTACGGCAACTCGTTTGTTTTTTTTTTGTGTTCTAAAAAAGGTTCCTGATGCTAGACCAAACTTGAAAAACATATCTCCATTTATAATTTTGCTATTTATCGCACCTCTAATTCCATCAGTTCCAAAGTATTTTTTTGGCATTAATTTTTAATTATCTCTTTATAAACTTTTATACCTTGCATAATTTCATTAACATCGTGGACTCTTAAAATTTGAACACCTTGGGTCATCATATAAACTGAGGAAGCTACTGTGCCTCCAATCCTTAATTTACTATCATTATATTTAGATATTTCTTTTATAAACCTTTTTCTTGAGTTTCCCACAAGTATAGGAAAACCAAGTGAATGAAAAATAGAAATATTTTTAATTAAATTCATATTATGTTTCAAATTTTTTCCAAAACCTATTCCTGGATCAATAATTATTTTATTGTGATTTATTCCAATGGATCTTAAAAATTTTAATTTATTCTCAAAAAAATCGTAAATATCTAACAATTCATTTTTATAAGAAGGATTAATTTGCATATCCTCAGGACGGCCTTGGGAGTGTTGCAATACAAATGGAGTATTATTAAGCTTCAATACATTTGTAGTTTCTTGGTCATATTCCAAACCTGAAACATCATTGATTAATTTTACCCCAAGTTGAATTCCTTTTTTCATTATATTTGATTTTCTTGTATCTAGAGATATTGGTATTTTTTTGTTCAGTAGTTTTAAAATTTTATTTATTCTACTCCATTCTAACTTCTCATTTATGGGTTTGGATCCTGGTCTCGTAGACTCTCCACCAACATCAATTAAGTTCGCACCTGAATTAAACAAATTTATAGCTTGTTGAATAGCTTTATCTTTTCTATTAAATTTTCCTCCATCTGAAAAACTGTCAGGTGTCAAATTTAACACTCCTAACAAATTAGGAATTAAGTTAAATTTAAAATTACTAAAATTTTTTTTTTTTGAAGTTATATTCTTTAAATCAGAATTAATTTTTTTTCTTAATGAATGTGATAATTTATTAATTTGATTGATAAATACTATTTTTTTGGATTTTCTTGTAATTATTTCAAGTTGATCAAAAGAAATTTCTTTAATACCGTGAAGTGCTAGAGATTTATTTTTCTCAACAAGGTTTTTAGACTTTACACCATAATAGAAATTACACACTCTTGTGTAATATCTCGTCATTTATTAGTTTAGTGTACTATCTTTGGTTTAAGTCCTAATGAACTTAGTGCAGAACCTTTATCATTATCCTCAACCTTAATATCCTCTTTGTCTTTTGGATAAAGATTTTTGTTTATCAGATTTTCTATTTCCTCTCCTGAGAGAGTTTCATATGTTAAAAGTGCTTTAGCTAACTTGTGCAAATCGTCAATTTTTTCAGTGAGTACTTTTCTTGCTCTTTCATAACCTTTATCAACTATTTTTCTTATTTCAGAGTCAACTTTTTGTGCAGTTTCTTCTGACATATTTTGTTGTCTTGCAACTGATCTACCTAAGAAAACTTCTTCCTCGTTTTCTCCGTATGCGACCGGTCCAAGCTCCTTGCTTAATCCTGCTCTCATGACCATTGCTCGAGCTCTTTTAGTTGCTTGTTCGATATCACTAGATGCTCCAGTAGTAACTTTATCTTCACCAAATATTATTTCTTCTGCTACCCTTCCACCCATTGCAATAGCAAGTTGGGCATGTAGCTGCTCACGTGTTTGCGATAATTCATCTCTTTCAGGTAGTTGCATAACCATACCTAAAGCTCTTCCCCTTGGAATTATAGTAGCTTTGTGAATTGGATATGCTGCACTCTCATTAATAGTTACAATTGCATGTCCAGCTTCATGATAAGCTGTCAAAGTTTTCTCTTCTTCAGTCATTACCATTGATCTTCTTTCAGATCCCATCATTACTTTATCTTTCGCATCCTCAAATTCTGTTAATGTAACAATCCGCTTATTTTTTCTAGCTGCTAATAGAGCTGCCTCGTTTACAAGGTTTGCAAGGTCTGCACCTGAAAATCCTGGCGTGCCTCTTGCAACAGTTCTTAAGTTAACATCTGGAGCCATCTTAATTTTCTTAACATGAACTTTTAGAATTTTTTCTCTTCCTATTATGTCTGGATTGGAGACAACTACTTGTCTATCAAATCTACCTGGCCTTAATAATGCAGGATCTAAAACATCTGGTCTGTTAGTTGCAGCAATTATAATAACTCCTTCGTTAGTATCGAAACCATCCATTTCGACTAATAATTGGTTTAATGTTTGTTCTCTCTCGTCATTGCCACCTCCCAAACCTGCTCCACGACTTCTTCCAACAGCATCAATTTCGTCAATAAAAATTATGCATGGTGAATTTTTCTTTCCCTGTTCAAACATATCTCTTACTCTTGATGCACCAACACCGACAAACATCTCAACAAAATCTGAACCTGAAATAGTAAAAAAAGGTACTCCTGCTTCTCCAGCAATTGCTCTAGCTAAAAGAGTTTTTCCTGTTCCAGGGGGGCCAACCAATAATGCACCTCTCGGTATTTTACCTCCAAGCCTACTGAATTTTTTTGGATCTTTTAAAAATTCTACAATTTCCTCAACTTCTTCTTTAGCTTCCTCTACCCCTGCAACATCGTTGAATGTAACTTTTCCCTTAAGCTCATTCATCATTTTTGCTTTTGATTTTCCAAATCCCATTGCTCCACCTCTTCCACCTTGCATCTGTCTCATGAAGAAAATCCAAACAGCAATTAATAGTAGCATAGGAAACCAAGATAGTAATACGCCAAATAAAGATGGCATTTTTTCCTCTAAAGGAGCAGCTGAAATGCTTACTCCTTTTTCTGATAATTTTTCAATTAAATTTGGGTCGTTGGGAGAGTAAGTAGAGAACGAATTTCCATTAGAGTAAACCCCTTTGATGTTGTTACCTTGTATCTCAACCTTTAAAACTTCTCCATTGTCAACTGACGTTAAAAAATCAGAAAAAATTATTTGATTGCCTCCTCTAGGACTCGATTGAGGGCTCTTGAACATATTGTAGAGACCTATAGTTAAGAAAACTATTATTCCCCACATTGCTAGATTTTTTAAATTCATTACATTAAAATAAGAATTATTATCAATTAAACAAGTGACAAAATATCAATGAAAATATTATGTTTAGTGCTCTTTTAGGACTATTATTGACTGATGCACTTTATAAATAATGCAATTCCCAAGTGTAAACTTAAGAGAAATACTCTTATCTCTTTTTAATTTATCTATAATAGTACTAATTTTCTTACCTCTAACAGGATAATATTTTTTTCCAACAAATTTAATTATTTCTGTTAACGATCTAAAAGTTACTTCATGGGGTTGGTTAAAAAATTGTTCATTTAAAATGATTTTGCTTTTGTCTTTATAAATATATGAATTATCTTTTAAATTTTTTGCAACATAAAATTTAATAGTTTCATTAGAGTCTTTTAAATTTTTAATTGTTAATAAAAACTTGTTCTTATCCAATCCATCGTTCTGAAGATGTTTTATTAACTTTCTTATCCTAACTCTTTTAAATTTATTATTCTCATTAGAAGGGTCCTCAATATAAGTTTTAAAAACATTTTTGGTAACGTAACTTAAATGTTTTTTTTCAAAACTTATCAACGGTCTAAGAAAATTTACTTCATTTGTAAAAGTTTTTTCACTAAAAGAAACTAAGCCGTTAAGCCCACTTCCTCTTAAAATTCTTATAAAAAAATTTTCATACAAGTCGTCTAAGTGATGACCTGTTAAAATAGTGTTTATATCCAATTTTTTAGCTTGACTAATCAAAAGACTATATCTTTTATTTCTAGCTAAAGACTGGATATTACTCTTAGGTTTTTTTCCATACCACTTTAAAATATTTGACATTATATTATATTTTTTTAACAACTTTTTTACCAATTGTGCTTCAGAGGTTGAATTTTTTCTTAGTCTATGATCGATTATGTAATAATAAACATTACATGATTTTTTAATTGCATAAATTTTTGTTAGGAAACATAGAGCCAAGCTATCTGGACCGCCAGAAACCCCAACAATAAAATCCTGTTTCAATTTAAGAACATTTTCAAATTTTCTATAAATTTGAAATATTCTTTTATCTCTTAATTTGTTTAGTAAATTTTTATGAGTCTTGTTTGATACATTCAAATTTTTTGGACTCATATTTTGCTTTTTGTAATACTGATTGATTTGCTTTAGGATATTGAAGCGCTACACCATTAATCATTTTACATCCCTGATCTTTTTCTCCAATTTGTACCATTGATACACCTAGTTTTAATAAGTTTATTGGGGCCTTCTTTCCTTTTGGATATTTTTGATATCCCTCTAAATATGCAGTTGCAGCATCAGTATATAATTGTCTTATCCTAAATGTTTCTGCATACCAATACTGAGCACTTCCCGCTAGTTCGTGATCTGTATTTGATAGAACAAATTCTCTAAAAGCTCTCTCAGCTGTACTATAGTCTCCCACTTTTAAAAAACTAGTTGCAAATTCATACTGTTGTTCTGGTGAAACATCTTGGGGTAATAGTTTATCTTCTGATTGAAAACTTTCCGTTACAATTGTGGCAGTAGTTTCAACTGATTGAATTCGTTGAGATGTATCTGAAGTTTCTGTATCTTTATATGATATTGAACCAAGATCTTGGGGCTGAGAACTTCCTGGAAGATTTTTGTTTTCATCTATTTTAGGTTTTAAGCTTAATTTAGACGAACTTTCACTTAATGTTTCTGAGTTAAGTGATGATTCAATGTCTTGAAATCTTACTTGATTATCAGCTTGAATTTTTGACAATCTATTAGAAAGTTTATCTAATTTAAAATTTATCTCTTCAAATTTGTTTGTTAATTCTCTGAACTGTTCTTCGATTTCAGATAATTTGAGTAAATGTCTTGTTAGAACATCTTCTGAATTTGGATCAATTTTTAACTCTGAGGTACTTGCTGATGAATTTTCTACCTCTATTGATCCAGAGTAGACCGCTCTCTCAAGAGTTTTAAGGTCATTTTTAATAATCTCTAAAGTTTCATAGATATTGTGATTGTCTGCAAAGGAATTACTTATTATGGCAAAATTAAAAACAAAAATAATTTTTAATACAATTAATTTAAATACCAATCTCATCTGTAGATTACTTTATGAGTATAAAAATGGCAAAAAAAAGACCCCAAAGCCACTGACGTAGCTGGGGTCTTTATACCTAAATTTTTAATTTGCTTTAACAGTAACTGATCTTCTGTTTTTTGACCAAGACAATGGATTTGAACCAGAGTCAACTGGTCTTTCTTTTCCATAACTTAAAACTGTAATTCTGTCAGAAGATATACCATAAGTCATTAAATAATCTTTAGCTGCATTAGCTCTTCTCTCTCCAAGGGCTAAATTGTATTCTCTAGTTCCTCTTTCATCGGCATGGCCTTCAAGCACTATATTAATACCTGAATTTTTTCTTAACCATGCTGCTTGTGCTCTTAAAGTTTCTCTAGAAGCTGTGGTTAATATTGACTCATTTGTTGCAAAGAAAACTCTGTCTGGAACACCTTCAGCTAAATATTCAACTGTGTCTGTACCAGTATAAACATCACCTTGCATTGAACCTTTAATATCAGTTGCAATTTCTTTTTTTGTTGCACACGCTGTTAGGACCAAGCATGCTGTTAATACCAAAAGTGAGTTTTTAAAAATTTTGCTTAATGTCATTAAATTGCTCCTTGCTGCTAATTTCAAAGTTTTACTTTTTCACAACTAATTAGAGGTTTCAAGTGTAAAAATCAAGAAATTTCAATAATTCTAAGGTTAAATTTATTAATTACTTAATAAAGATGACCATGATGGGTCAGACGCGTCCGTTGGTGTCTTTATTTGACGCTCATTGTAACCCGTCAAATCAATAGACCACAACTTTGCAGTAAAACCCTCTCCTTTGTCGTCAGTCTTTGTTTCTCTGTAAAAAATTAACACTCTGCCGTTTGGTGACCATGAAGGAGCTTCTTGATAGTAATTTTCAGTTAACAACCTTTCACCTTTTCCATCTGTTCTCATAACACCGATATAAAACTTACCTTTATGTAACTTGGTAAAGGCAATTAAATCTCCCCTAGGTGACCAAACTGGAGTTCCATAAAGTCCATTCCCAAATGAAATTCTTTTGACATCACTACCATCACTTTTCATGATATAAATTTGCTGATAACCACTTCTGTCAGAGTTAAACGTCACATATTCTCCATCAGGTGAGTAAGAGGGTGAGGTATCAATAGATGGATGATTTGTAATTTTTTCCACAATTCTATTCTCTAAGTCCATAGTATAAATATCTGATTTTCCATCTTTTGCTAAACTCATAATAATTTTTTTTCCATCTGGAGAAAATCTTGGTGCAAATGTCATACCAGGAAAATCTCCTACAACTTCCTGGGTCCCTGTCTCGATATCTAATAGGTAAACTCTAGGAAGATTTTTAAAGTAAGATAAATAAGTAACCATTTGACTTGTAGGATTAAATCTTGGGGTAAGCACCAATTCATTACCTAAAGTTAAAAATTTGTTATTGAAACCATCTTGATCCATAATTGCTAATTTTTTTATTCTTTGTGTTTTTGGGCCTTCCTCAGCAACATAAATAATTCTAGTATCAAAATATCCTTTTTCTCCTGTCAGCCTCTCATAAATTTTATCAGAGATTATGTGGCCTACTCTTCGCCAATTATCTGGGACTGTTGTAAATGCTAATGCCAACATTTCTTTAGCAGCTAGTACATCCCAAAGTCTAAATTCAACTCTTAATTTTTGATCTACATTACTTACCTTTCCTGTGATAAGTGCTTGTGCTTTGATTAAGTTCCAATCCTCAAATCTTGGTTTTAGGTTAGCAATATCTGGGGCTTGTAAAAAAGCTTCTTTACTTAAAGGATTAAACAATCCTGATGTCCTTAAATTATTTTCAACAATATTTGAAATCTCTTCTCCAATGTTTTTTTTATTTAAAATCTTCTTAAAACTTTTTTTAGATTTTTCATCGATAGACAGAGGAGAAACTGCTATGGGAAGAGGATCCAGATTACCTCGGGTAATATCGACTTCAATTAATGCGAAGGATTTTATTGGAATTAAAATTAAAATTAATGTTATAATTTTTTTTATCATAAATAATTTATATTATCCTTCTAACATCTCTCTTGCATCAAAATTTAATTGTAATTCCTTCCATCTTTCATAACCAGTTGTAGGAACTCGTAATGGCTGACATAACTTTACAGCTCTTAATGCGCTTTCAGCTAACACTTTGTAGAAACCTTGCCCTGGTTTATTCATCCTTGCATGATCCAGAATTTCTGTTTTTGTAACCGATCCATCAGGTTTTAATTTTAATTTAATTCTTACTAACAGATTTTCATTGTAAGGTAAGCCCAAAGGAATACTCCAGCATCCAAAAATTTGAGCTTTAAGAGCATCTTCTTCACTTAATGTAAGACCTGTGTTCTCAATATTTCTTTCTTGATCTTGAGTAATATCGTTATTTTTTTTTACTAACTCTGCACTTTCCTCTTTAGATTTGTCAATTAATGCTGCAATATTATTTGGATCAAATAAATCTTTTTTTTCAAACTCTGAAACTTGCTTCACTTCCTTATCAACTTTTTCTGGATTTTGTTTGTTTTCCTCTTTTGTTTGAACTTTCTTAACTGTTTTATCTGGGAGCGGAATTGCCTCTGGAGTTTGACTTTCAATTTTATTATTCTTTTGATCAGGAGAAACTACAGTTTTAGTTTTTGTTTTTTTTACTTTTTTTGGTGGAGCTTGTTCAGAAACCAGCTTTTCTTTTTCTTTAACTTTCTCTAATATTTTTTTTGCTTTTGGAGCAAAAGGAATATTTGTTTTTTCAGCGATCTGGATTAATTCAACAGATACTATAGGAGGAATATTCAAAGGTTTTTTTGATAAAAAGGGTAAGCTCAACGCAGTGACAATTATCAATACTGCATGAAAAATAGAAGAGATAAGTATACTACTATTCACTTTAACTATCTCTGTTTGTAAGGTTCCGAAATTAATGCTACCTTTGTAAAACCTGATCCTGAAAGAAGTCCCATTATTTCAAGAACTCGTCCATAATTTATAGTTTTGTCACCTCTAACATAAATTCTTGTATCCGTTCTATTTTTTGAGACTGCCAAAACTTTTGCAATAATGTTTTTATATTCTACTTTAGATTCTTGTATAAAAATTTCACCTTTTGCATTTATGGATAGTGTTAATGGTTCTGTTTCTTCAGGAAGAGAGTCAGCAGAACTTTCAGGTAAATCTACTTGAACACCGACAGTTAATAAAGGTGCTGTTACCATAAAAATAATAAGTAATACCAACATTACATCAACAAATGGGGTAACATTAATTTCGCTCATGGGTTCTTTTGAAGAGCGATTTAATTTAAATGCCATTTAGATTATAGTTAAAAATCTTTTCGAAAAATTTTCTAATTTTTCAGAATATTTCTTAGAATCGTTGTTAAATTTATTATAAGCAACAACTGCAGGTATTGCTGCTAGTAAACCTAATGCCGTCGCAAATAATGCTTCGGCAATTCCTGGTGCTACTATTGCAAGACTAGTATTTCTTGAAATTGCAATTGATTGAAAAGAATTCATGATGCCCCAAACAGTTCCAAATAAACCTATAAATGGAGCCGTGGAACCAACAGTTGCTAAAAAAGTAAAGCCTTTATCAATTTTTGACATTTGTTTTTCGATACCACTTTCCAAAAGAGCGCTAGTTCTTTCACTTAAATTATGTCTTGTTTTTTTTTTTAACAGTCCTTCCATCGCATTTTGAAAAACTAAGGCCATCGGATCCTCAAGTTTCGATGGTAAGCTGTTATATAAATTTTCAGCAGACTTGGAATTCCAAAATTTTTCCTCAAATTCCTCAGAGGATTTGTTTATTTTTTTAAACAATCTAAATTTATCTATAATCACCGCCCAAGAGTATACCGAGCAAAGAATTAATATAATCATCACTGATTTTACGATTATATCTGCTCTTAAAAATAAGCTAAATAAAGAAAAATCTGTGCTAGTCCCTAATTCGATAGCTTTTGCTGCAATATCTGCTTCCATAATTATCTTTCACACTTAAATGTGTCATGAATTTGACTTAAATTATTCTGTTTTTACTCTTCTTTAAATGTTTCAAAAAAAAAACTAGCAATTAGAATAGCATCTGCCTTATTAGAATCCTTTTTTTTTGAAAGATAGGATGAATAATATGGAAAAATTTCAATTGCTCTTGTTCTACTTGCATCTTTTTCAGAATTAATTAAATTAAAATATTTTTTCCACTTTGCAGGTCGAACAAAATAGACTGAAAGCTGCATGGCACTACAAATTCCTTTAAGTATTCCAAAAGATTGACCAAAATTGAACATGCTAGTAACTCCTTGGCCTGGCATTGCTGTAACATGCTCTATGACTACTTTTATATTTTTCTTATCAATTTTTTTTATTTTCTCTGATATTTCATTGAATATCTGAGATCCATTTACTTGCTTCTTGTTCTTTTTTCCATCAGTCATAGTTGGCATTTCAACCACATCTTTTATAACTCCATCTTGAAAAAAACAAATTGATCCTGAGACTCCTGGGTCAATTCCTATTATAAGCATTAATTAACCTCTAAATTTACATTAGAAAAAACGTTTTGTACATCTTCATCATCTTCTAAACTATCTAGAAATCCTATAACTTGATCTTTTTTTTCATTATCGATATCTATGCTATTTAGAGGTATCCATTCAATTTTTGTTGAAATAAAATCAACTATTGTTTTTTCTAAATTTTTTTTTACATTATAGATCTCACTGACTGGACAATGAATTTCATGAAAATCGTTGTGTGATATACATTCATCAGCTCCAGCTTCGATTGCTAATTCCAAAATATTTTCATCAGAAATTTCTTTTTGATCAATCTTGATAATTCCCAATTGTTTAAAATTATGTGAAGCTGATCCCTGTGTTCCTAAACTTCCTCCGCTTTTTTGAAAAATTGTTCTTATGTTTGAGGCTGTCCTATTTTTATTATCTGTTAATGTCTCAATAATAACAGCAATTTTATCTGGTCCAAATCCTTCATATCTTAAATTCTCAAAATTTGATCCAGATGTTGTTGAAGATTTATCAATTGCTCTCTCAATGTTGTCTTTAGGCATATTTGCAGATCTTGCAGCTTGGATAGCGGATCTTAACCGAGGGTTCATCGAAGGATCTTTATCGCCAAGTTTTGCGGCGACTGTAATTTCTTTTGATAATTTTGAAAAAATTTTAGAACGCTGTTTATCTGCTTTTCCTTTTTTATGCTTGATACCAGCCCAGTGAGAATGTCCTGCCATAGGTAATTACTCAATTTTTAATAAGATTTCCATATATATAGCTCTGAATGTTCTTTGCTAAGCCAGTTTCTATATTACATTCAATCATAACACCACTTAAAGTGGCTTCACCAACAGCTGGAAAATGTTTAGTGGAGTTTTTTTTAAAAAATCTATTTAATGAATTTTCCTTGTTCATACCAATAACAGAGTCATAGTCACCGCACATACCAGCATCAGTTTGATATCCTGTACCACTCTTTAAAATTCTTGCATCATTGGTTGGAATATGGGTATGAGTTCCAACAACGAGGGTAGCTTTGCCATCAAAAAAATGGCCGATAGCATTTTTTTCACTTGTAATTTCACCATGAAAATCAACAATAAGTATATCATAATCTTCTTTTAATTTGTTTTCGCTCAAAAATTTCTTTGATGCTTGAAAAACATCCTCACACTTTTTCATAAAGACGTTTCCCATCAAATTTAAAACACCAATTTTTATATTGTTGTTTGTTTTATAAATATTAAATCCTTTTCCAGGCGCAGGTTCAAAAAGATTTTTAGGACGCAATAATCTCTCTTCTTTATCAATATACTCCATAATTTCTTTTTGATCCCAAACATGATTTCCTGTTGTGATAACATTTACTCCACAATTAAAAAAATCTTTACATATTTCTTTTGTAAGTCCTACCCCTTGGGAAGACGCATTTTCACCATTTACAATTACAAAATCAATATTTTTTGATCTAATTTCATTTAAAAGATTATTAGTTAGCTTTGAACAACCTGCAACACCCACAACATCACCTAAAAATAATATTTTCATTAAATAATATCTTTCTCGGTTATAATTATATCTAGTTTCTTATCATGTTTCTTAACTGGTATGGTTTTTAATTTTTGAAAAGAAAAAGCAAGGCCAACTTTTACTGTTTTTTTAATCTTTGATATTTTTTGAATATAACGGTCATAGAAACCACCTCCATAACCTAATCTATTTAATTTTTTATCAAATGCCACCAATGGAACAAATAAAATGTCAGGATAAATTCTGTAATTGCTCCCTGGTTCTGGGATACCATATTTATTAATTATCAAGGGTTCATTTTTGTACCATTTATAAAAATCCATTTGACCTTTTTTTTTAATTTTTGGAAGTGAAATTGTAGAACCTTTTTTAAAAAAAAAATTTAAAATTTTTAAATCGTCAATCTCAAAATTTGTTGCATAATATCCACCTACAATTTTTAAATTATATTTTTTTTTGCTTAGATACGAATAGATACTACTTGGATTTAAATTGATTTTTTTTTTTGAGTTATTTTTTCTTACTTTTAATATTGAATCTCTTAACTTTGATTTAATCACAAATTTATTGGGATAGGTTGTTTATTTTTGCTCTTTTGACAAAATTTGATATTTGATCAGCCGCTTCATCAATTAACTGTTCATATTTTTTTTGATTATTCTCAATTTCAACTTTAAAATCATCATGATTTAACTTAAGTTTTTTTATTTCACCCTCTTTTTTATCTCGATACTCATAAATTAACGATTTAAGTTCTTTAAATTTATTTGACAAATCTTTAAATTCATTTTTTCTTTGCTCAACCTTCTTTTTAGTCTCATAATATTCATCCATTATTTTCACTGCTGTAATTAACAGAAGCTTATTCTCTCCCAAATTGCCTAAATCATTTTTTAAATTGTTAAACTTTTTGCTAATTTGAATTAGTAATTCCTCTAAATGTTCCTCTTGTCCATCGTCACAGGACAATATGAATTCTTTATTATTGAATTTTATACTTACATTTGCCATTTATCAATTTCTTCTAATAAAGTATCTGTTTCTTGATTTAATTCATCAATTTTTTCAGAAAACTCGATTTGTTTTCTCTCCTCTTTTTTTTCTTTTTTTTTAATTTCCTCAAGTTTTTTTGATAGAATTTCATGCTCCTCCATCAGTGCCTTGTATTTATTTTCAAATTCATTTTTTTCAATTTCTAATTGATTTTTTTGTTTACTTAAATTTTCAATATTATTTTGCAATTCTGGATTAGTGAGGTCTAAATTTTTTAATTGATCTAAAAGTGAAATTAGTTTTTTTTCTTTTTCGTTTATAGAATTCATATATATAGATATAGTATTAAATAGATTCTTCTTAGTCTAGTCAGGATAATTTTGAATAAACTACATAATGATTTAGCAAATTGTATAAGATTTTTGTCAATTGATGCAGTTCAAAAGGCCAATTCTGGTCACCCAGGCATGCCAATGGGTATGGCTGATGTTGTAACTGTACTATTTAAGAGTTTTTTAAAATTTAATCCTAAAAATCCAAATTGGATGAATAGAGATAGATTCGTTTTGTCTGCAGGTCACGGATCAATGCTATTGTACTCTTTGCTGTTTTTAACCGGATATAAGAGCATTACATTGAATAATATAAAAAATTTTAGACAGCTAAACTCAATTTGTGCTGGTCACCCTGAATACCACGCAAATTCTGGTATAGAAACAACAACAGGACCTCTTGGGCAAGGAATTGCCAACGCAGTAGGATTTGCATTCGCAGAAGAAATTTTAAAAAAAAAATTAGGAAATGAATTAATTGATCACAAAACCTATGTTTTAGCTGGAGATGGTTGTTTAATGGAAGGAATAAGTCATGAGGCAATGAGCTTAGCAGGTCACTTGAAGCTTAAAAATTTAGTAGTGCTTTTCGATAACAATTCAATTTCAATTGATGGGCCTACTGATCTTGCTGTTTCAGATAATTTTAAAAAAAGATTTGAGAGTTATGGTTGGGATTATATTTTAATAAACGGACATAATGAAAAAGAAATATTTAAAGCTTTAAAAAATGTGCAAAAATCAAAAAAACCAACTGTTATTTCATGTAAAACAAAAATTGGATATGGCTCACCAAATAAATCAGGCAAAGCATCTTCTCATGGAAGCCCTTTAGGTTTGGAAGAAATTAAACTTGTTAGAAAAAATCTAAATTGGAAAAGTAAGCCTTTTTATATTCCTAAAAAACTTTTAAAGGAGTGGAGAAAAATTGGTCAAAAGGGTGAAATTATAGAAAAAAAATGGATTAAAAAATTTAACAAAAATAAAAAAAAATTAAAAAAAATAAAAAAAAATAATTTTTCAAATATATTCAAACAGCAGAAAAGAGCTGCAATTAAAGAACCTAAAAATTTAGCTACAAGAAAATGTTCTGAAATTACTTTGACGGCATTAACAAGCCAAAACCATAACTTAATTGGTGGTTCTGCTGATTTGGCAGGATCAAATAATACAAAAACAAAACATCAAAAAATAATTAAACCTGGAGATTTTAGTGGAGATTATATCCACTACGGAGTAAGAGAACATGCAATGAGTGGAGTTATGAATGGTATTGCACTTTATGGTGATTTAATTCCTTACGGTGGTACTTTTTTAATATTTTCCGATTATTGTAAACCCTCTATTAGATTGTCTGCGTTGATGCAAAAAAGAGTAATTTACGTAATGACTCATGACTCAGTAGGGCTTGGAGAGGACGGACCAACCCATCAGCCAATTGAGCAGCTATCAGGATTACGATCTATTCCAAATTTAAATGTTTTTAGACCAGCAGATAGAGTTGAAACAATAGAATGTTGGGAACATGCTTTAAAAAGTTCAAAAACACCAAGTATTTTATCATTAACAAGACAAAGTCTAAATCCAATAAGAAAATCTTATACAAGTGTAAATAAATGTTCTTCAGGAGCTTATGAAGTTTTGAGAACTAATAATAAAATTATTTTAACAATATTTGCAAGTGGCTCAGAGGTTAATTTGGCAATTGAAACCAGTCATAAATTAGCCAAAGATAAAATATATTCAAAAGTTATATCTATGCCATCGATGGAGCTTTTTGATCTACAGTCAAAATTATATAAAAATAAAATTTTAAACGAAACTAAATTTAAAATTTCAATTGAAGCTGGATCAAGCGATTATTGGAAAAAATATGTAGGAAGTTTAGGTTTAACTTTCGGAATTAACGAATTTGGTAAGAGTGCACCCTACAAAGATATTTTTAATCATTTTGGATTAACAGTTTCAAATATTGTTAGTAAAACTAAGAAGATGCTAAGAAATTAATTATGGTGGTCAAAATTGGGATCAATGGATTGGGTAGAATTGGTCGAATGATTGTTAGATCAATTTTTGAAAGTCAAAACAAAAATTTGAAAATTCAACACATTAATAATAGATCAAATTCAGAGAGTACAAGTAGATTAATTAAATACGATTCTGTCCATGGAAAATTTAATGCTGATATTAATTTTGATGAAAATCACTTAATAATAAATAATCAAAAAATTTCATTTTCTCAAGAGCCTAAGATCGAAAAAATCAATTGGAAAAAATATGGTGTTGAATATGTTTTAGAATGTACTGGTAAATTTAACTCAAGAGAAAAACTTGAAGCCCATATAAAAAATGGTGCGAAAAAAGTAATTGTTTCCGCTCCTTGCAAAAATGCAGACAAAACGATCGTTTTTGGTGTTAATCAAAATACCTTGTCTAAAAAAGATAAAATAATCTCAGCTGCCTCATGTACTACGAATTGTTTGGCACCGATTGTAAATGTTATTCACAAAAAATTTGTAATTGAAAAAGGTTTTATGACAACAATTCATTCATTTACAAGTGACCAAAGAATTTTAGATAATTCTCATAAAGATCCAAGAAGAGCACGATCTGCAAGCCAATCGATTGTACCTACATACACAGGAGCATCAAAATCGATAGGTGAAATAATTCCAAGTCTGAAAGGAAAGTTAGAAGGTGTGGCGATGCGAGTACCGACACCGAATGTTTCACTTGTAGAATTAGTTTTTTGTACTAAAAAAAAAATTAATATAAAAAGTATAAACAATGTATTTGAAATAGCTTCAAAAAAAGAATTAAAAGAAATTTTAGAAGTTACACATGAAAGATTAGTTTCAGTTGATTTCAATCATAATTCAGCCTCAGCAATTATTGATGCGTCTTTAACAAATGTGGTTGGAGCCAATATGGGTAAAATTTCCGCTTGGTATGATAACGAATGGGGCTTTTCTAATAGAATGTGTGATATCGCAGAAAATTTGCATAAATTCTATTAATGAAAAGTATCAGGAACGAAACAAATCTACGTGATAAAAAAATACTATTAAGATTGGATTTAAATGTTCCCTTAATTAAAGGAAAAATAAGTGACACAACTAGAATAGATAAAATTTTACCTACTTTAAAATTTCTAAATAAACAAAAAACTAAAATTATTATTTTATCTCACGTAGGTAGGCCAAAAGGTAAAATTTCAAAAGAGCTTTCATTAAAGCCAATTTGTGAAAATTTACAAGACCAATTAGGTTTAAATGTGAGACTGATTACACAAAATATCAATGAAATTGAAAAAAAAGATTTCTTCGATAAATTTGACGAGGAAATTTTAATGCTAGAAAATATAAGGTTTTATCCAGAAGAAGAAAAAAATGATAATAATTTTGCAAAACACCTTGCAAATCTTGGTGATCTTTATGTTAATGATGCTTTTTCTTGTTCTCATCGATCACATACATCAATTGTTGAAGTTTCTAAATTCTTGCCTTCATTTTCTGGATTACAACTAGATTTAGAGGTTGATGCTCTTACTAAAATTACATCTGAAATCACAAAACCAATATCCTGTATAATTGGAGGGTCTAAGATTTCAACCAAAATTGAAATTATTAAAAATCTTATACCAAAATTTGACAATATTATTATTGTTGGCGGTATGGCTAATAATTTTATTGAGTACTTCGGTCACAATATTGGAAAATCCATTAAAGAAAAAAATTGTAAAAAAATAATTGAAGAAATTATTTCATTTTCAGAAAAAGAAAAGTGTGAAATAACTTATCCAGAAGATGTGCTAGTATCTAGAAATTTAAATGGATCAAGCAAAAAAAAAAAATTAAATGAAATTTTGAACGATGAAATGATTTTAGACATCGGTCCAAAAACTATAAATAAAATAAAAAGTGTTATTAATTCAAGTAAGACCATATTATGGAATGGACCTGCTGGATATTTTGAAAACCCAAACTTTGCAAACGGCAGTATTGAAATAGCAAAGACAATAATTAAAAATAATAAATTAAACAGAATTTTTTCAGTTGCTGGTGGAGGAGATACGGTATCATTATTAAATAGCATTAAAGCTGTAGATAGTTTTAATTTTGTTTCAACTGCAGGTGGAGCGTTTATAGAATATCTTGAAGGTAAAAATCTTCCTGGTATAACAGCTCTGAATCAATAAATGTCAGAACTAAATAAAATTGCACTAAAAATAATTTCTAAAGGTAAAGGTATACTTGCTGCAGATGAAAGCACTGGTACTATGACTAAAAGACTTACAGCAGTAAATGTAAATTCTACTCCAGAAAATAGACTGTTGTTTAGGGAAATTCTTTTCTCATCTGAATGCATGAAAGATTGTATTGGAGGGGTCATTCTCTATGATGAAACAATAAATCAAACTACAAGTTCTGGAAAATTAATCCCTGATCTAATTTCAGCATCAGGAGCTGTGCCTGGAATAAAAGTTGATACAGGTGCTGTAGAATTAGCAAACTCTCCTGAAGAAAAAATTACTGAGGGTTTGGATGGCCTTAGAAATAGATTGAAAAAATATTACGAACTTGGAGCAAGATTTACAAAATGGAGAGGCGTTTATTCTATCAATAATAAATATCCAACTAAGCTAGCAATAAATAGTAATGCTCATGCACTTGCGAGATACTCAGCACTAGCTCAAGAAAGTGGAATGGTCCCAATAGTAGAGCCCGAAGTATTAATGGATGGAGAACATTCAGCAGATGTTTGTTTAAGTAAAACGTCCGAGGTTATAAAAAAATGCTTCGAGGAATTAATTTTACATAAAGTTGATATTTCAGGAATTATTTTAAAACCAAATATGATATTACCTGGTAATCAATCAAAAGAAAAGATCCCCGGTGAGGAAGTGTCAGTTAAAACAATTGATTGTCTTAAAAATTCAGTACCAAGTGATGTGCCTGGGATTGCCTTTTTATCAGGGGGTCAATCTGAATTAGAGGCTACAGAAAATTTAAATTTGATAAATAAAAATAATAACACCAATTTTATTATGACGTACTCATATGGAAGAGCTCTTCAACAAAGCGCACTTAAAGTATGGTCTAAAAATTTGAACGACATTGGAGCAACTCAAAAACTTTTTAATCATAGAGCTAAAATGTGTACATTGGCTGCTCAGGGTAAATGGGCGAGAGAACTTGAGAGTAAATAAAAAGAAATTTATTTATCTTATTTCTCCTAACAAATTATATAAAAAATTCTTCAAGGATCTTCAAAAATTACTAGAAACAAGAAAAATTTGTTTTTTTCAATTGAGGCTTAAGAAATATTCATTAAGACATAAAACTTTAATTGGAAGAAGGATAAAATATATCTGTAAAAAAAATAAAGTAAAATTTTTAATCAATGACGATCCAATACTTGCTAAGAGATTGGGTGCTGATGGTTGTCATTTAGGTCAAAAAGATATGGATATAAAGGAAGCAAGGAAGTTAATAGGCAAGAAAATTATAGGTATCACCTGCAACAATTCGTTAAATTTAGCACGTAAAGCTATTAAAGCTAAGGCAAGTTATTTAGCTTTTGGAGCTTTTTATTCATCTAAAACTAAAAAAACTAATCATGTGGCGGATATCAAAATTTTAAAAAAGATTAAAAAAATTACTAAAACCCCAATTGTAGCCATTGGAGGTATTAATTCTAAAAATTATAAAAATCTGTTATTGAACAATGCAAATTTTTTAGCTATCTCGGGATATATTTGGAGTAATAAAAAATATAAACCATTGGAGGCGTTGGAAAGATTAAAATGAAAATTAATGCTGGTGAGATAAGAGTTGGGATGCTTTTAGAGTATAAGAATGATTTATGGCAAGTTCTAAAAACCCAGCATGTTAAACCAGGTAAAGGTGGTGCCTTTGCACAAGTTGAAATGAAAAGTGTGGGAAAACATACAAAGTTGAATGAAAGATTTAGATCAAGTGAAACTGTTGAAAAGGCTTCTTTAGAGGAAGTGAAATTTAATTACCTTTATGAGGATGAAGATCATTATTTTTTAATGGACCCAAAAAGTTTTGAACAAATAGAAATTAAAAAAAATGTAGTCGGAGATCAGGGAAAACTTTTATCAGAAAATCTTGAAGTTTCTGTAAATTTCTATAATGAAGATCCAATTTCGGTTGAACTTCCTAACCAAGTAAAGTGTAAAATAGAAAAAACTGATGCATCTTTAAAAGGACAAACAGTCTCATCATCATATAAACCTGCAACTCTTGACAATGGGTTAAATATTCAAGTACCTCCGTTTATTGAGTCAGGAGACGAAGTAATAATTGATACAAGAAATTTAGAATACGTAAAAAAAATTTAAAATATGATTTCAATATCTTCAAATCTTAATGTTATGGTAAAGGCTGTGGAGAAAGCATCAAGGTTGGTAATTAGAGATTTTGGTGAAGTTGAAAAATTACAAATATCTAAAAAGGGTCCTCGAGATTTTGTTACTAAAACAGATAAACGTGTTGAAAACATTATTATTGAGGAACTTAGTAAGACTAAAAAAAATTACTCTTTCCTTTCTGAAGAGGTTGGAAAAATAAAAAATAAAGATGAGGAAAATATATGGATTATCGACCCAATTGATGGGACAACAAACTTTCTTCATGGTATCCCACATTTTGCAATTTGTATTGCTTTACAGTCAAATGAAGAAATAGTCAGTGGTTTAATTTTTGATCCTATCAAAGACGAAATGTTTTTTGCTGAAAAAAATAAAGGTTCTTATCTCAATAACCAAAGATTAAGAGTATCAAAAAAAAATGTCATAGATGATTGTTTGTTTTCGAGTAATCATGATGGAGTAAAATTTAGTAATTTTAATATGCGCTACACTGGTTGTGCAGCTTTAGATCTAGCTTATGTGGCCGCCGGAAGATTTGATGGTTTTTTTCACAATGATATTAATCTTTGGGATGTAGCAGCTGGATCACTGCTGGTACGAGAAGCTGGTGGGATCGTAAATGATCTAAATAAATTTAGCAATAATGGAATTAATATTAGAGCCTCAAGTGACGGAATTAGCAATAAAATGCTTAAAGAATTAGAGAACTTTTAATTGTTTTCTAAATTTCCTTTGCTATAAGTCTCGTTATGAAAAAAAATATCCACCCTAGCTACCATAAAATAAAAGTAGAAATGACAGATGGTAGTCAGTTTGAAACCAAGTCCACATGGGGCGCTGAAGGAGACTTATTGAAATTAGAGATTGATCCTAAATCCCATTCTGCTTGGACAGGCGGAAAACAAAAATTAATGGATAAAGGTAGAATAAGTAAATTTAATAAAAAATTTCAAAATTTTAAATCAGAAAAAAAAAATTAAATGTCAAATGCACCCCTGATGCCAATGGCTACTGCTGTTTGGTTAGTTGAAAACACAACATTAACATTCAAACAAATTGCAGATTTTTGCAAATTACACGAAGTGGAGATTCAAGGTATAGCAGATGGTGAGGTAGCAAAAGGTATTAAAGCTTACAATCCTATAATATCAGGTCAGTTATCAAGAGAGGAAATTGAATTATCTTCAAAAGATGAAAGCAGACCATTACAAATTAAAAGTAGAGATATTGAAATTTCAAATTCAGAAAAGAAAATAAAAAAATATATCCCACTTTCAAAAAGACAAGATAAACCAGATTCTGCTTTGTGGCTTTTAAAACAATACAACCTATTGAAAGACTCTCAAATAGCTAAATTGGTAGGAATTACTAAAAATTCTGTAACATCAATTAGAAACAAAAGTTATTGGAACTACAATAATTTAAATCCAAAAGATCCAGTAGCATTAAATCTATTTTTGCAGAAAGATTTATTGGAAGCTGTTGAAAAAGCGGAGAGAAGAATTAAAAGAGAAAAGAAACAAAAAGAAAAACAAAACAAGGCGAACCAACCCTCTGTATAATGAATAAAATAAATAGACATAAATTCATAAAAATGGTAGTCAACTATTTTTTTGGAGGTAGTTATTAAAATAGAAGTCAAAGATAATAATGTTGAACAAGCTTTAAGAGTTTTAAAAAGAAAACTCCAAAGAGACGGTTTTTTTAAAGTTATCAAGTTAAAAAATACTTATGAAAAACCCTCAGAAAAAAAGAAAAGAATTCTTCAAGAAAATATTAAAAGAGTTAAAAAATTAAATAAACTTAAAAATAGAATTTAAGTATACCGCGGGGTGGAGCAGTCTGGTAGCTCGTCAGGCTCATAACCTGAAGGTCGGCGGTTCAAATCCGTCCCCCGCAACCAATTTAACTATAATTTAAAATTAGATTTTTTACTATCAACTAAAAATGCTTTAACTGTTTCAACAGTTAGCTGATTGAAAGACTTTCCGAATTTTTCAATTTTTTCAATCAAAGTTGGTGGGATAGTGATTATATGACATCCCAATTGTTTAGCTTGTAAATAATTATATGGTTCTCTAACACTGGCCCATAAAATTTCTACGTTTTTAAATTTCTTTGCTAGCTTTATACTTTTAGCAAATTCAGGAACTGGATCTTTTCCATTATCTCCTGCTCTTCCAGCAAAAATAGATATTATTACTTTTGTTTTTTTATTTATTACTTTAAGTATTTTTGCAGTTTGCCTAGCGGTGTATACTGCTGTTATATTCAACTTAATATTTTTACTATTTAGCTCTTTAATAACATATCCTGAAAATTTTTTTCTTGAGTTTACTACAGGAACTTTTACATATACATTTTTGCCCCAAGTATTTATTTTTTCTCCTTGCTGAATCATAGATTTTTGATCATCAGCAAAAACTTCAAAAGAAATCGGTTTATTTTTGCAAAATTTAAGTATTTGTTTAGAGTATGATTTATAATCTTTTGCCCCAGCTTTTCTCATTAAGCTTGGATTAGTTGTAAATCCTTTTACAATTTTTTTATTATTATATTTTTTTATTGAAGATATGTCTGCAATATCGCAAAAAATTTTTGTATTCATTAAATCTATAAATTTTTTGTAATATCTTCTGTCATTTTTTTTGCATCTGCAAATAACATCAATGTATTTTCTTTATAAAATAAATCATTATCGATTCCTGCATATCCAGGCGATAAGCTTCTTTTTACAAATAAAACGGACTTACATTTTTCAACATCTAAAACTGGCATTCCATAGATTGGGCTCTGAGGGTCTGTTTTCGCTACGGGGTTAGTGACATCATTTGCACCAATAACAAATGCAACATCTGCATTTGCAAAATCATTATTTATTTCATCTAATTCAAAAACTTCGTCGTATGGAACGTTTGCCTCTGCTAACAAGACATTCATATGTCCAGGCATTCTTCCTGCTACTGGGTGAATTGCATAAGACACCTTTATATCGTTCTTTTTTAATGTATCTA
The DNA here is from genome assembly GCA_902590915.1 of uncultured Pelagibacteraceae bacterium. Classification (GTDB taxonomy): domain Bacteria; phylum Pseudomonadota; class Alphaproteobacteria; order Pelagibacterales; family Pelagibacteraceae; genus Pelagibacter. Next base: position 6,014 of record CACIYQ010000002.1, on the reverse strand, counting down.
CCATTTCTCTTAAGGCATGTTGTGCTTGTGCTACCGCCATACCATATCCTGGAACAATTACGACTGAAGAAGCATTTTTCATTAAGAAAGCTGCATCTTCAGCATTACCACTTTTTACAGGTCTTTGCTCTTTACTTTGATCTCTAGTTTTTTGGTCAGTAGCACCAAAACCACCTAATATTACATTAAAGAATGATCTATTCATTCCTTTACACATAATATATGAAAGGATAGCACCAGATGATCCTACTAATGCACCAGTTATGATCAGGGCTGTATTTTCTAATGTAAATCCAATTCCAGCTGCAGCCCAACCTGAATAAGAATTTAACATTGAAATTACAACTGGCATATCAGCACCACCAATTGGGATAATAATTAAAAATCCAATTAAAAAAGAAACTGCAATTAATATCCAAAATAAATTAGATGATTGAGTTGAAGAAAGATAAACAGTTATTATTACAATTAATACTAACAATGATGCATTTACTAAATGCTGACCTTTGAAAGTAATAGGTGCCCCAGACATTATTCCTTGTAATTTTAAAAATGCAATAACTGAACCAGAAAAAGTAATTGCACCTACTGCTGCTCCGATCGCCATTTCTATTAAACTTGCAAGTTTAATATTCCCTGGTGTGCCAAGATTAAAGGCTGCAGGATTTATAAATGCTGAGATTGCAACAAATACTGCTGCAAGACCAACTAAACTATGAAAGCCAGCCACTAATTCTGGCATTGCTGTCATTGGTATTCTGTATGCTATGAAAGCACCAATGCTTCCACCAATAGCTAAAAATATAAGAACATAAATAAATCCTAAAGAAAAATTTCCAACTGAAAGAAATGTAACAGTCACGGCTATTAACATTCCAATAATTCCAAATAAATTTCCCTGTCTTGAAGTTTCAGGAGATGACAAACCTCTTAAAGCTAAGATAAATAATACCCCGGATACCAAATATAATATTGCAGATAAATTTGCTGACATTAATTATTTTTCCTTTTTCTTTTTTTTATACATAGCAAGCATTCTTTGAGTGACTAAAAAACCACCAAAAATATTCACTGCTGCTAAAATAATCGCTAAAAATCCAAAAAGACTAGATGATGAAAAAATTATTCCATCACCTCCAGATATAGCTGCAATTATTGCACCAACTATAATTACTGAAGAGATTGCATTTGTGACTGACATCAAAGGAGTATGTAAAGAAGGTGTTACACTCCATACGACATAGTAACCAACAAATATTGACAATATGAATATACTTAATCTGAATATAAAAGGATCTATTTCCATATTACTATTTAATAAGTGTTTTCTCTATGATTTCATCTTCTAAATTAATATTTAATTTCTTACTTTCTTTATCATATAAGTTAGAAATAAAATTAAATACATTTTTTGCATACAAATTAGAAGCTGATACGGGTAATTTGTTTAATATATTTGCCTCTCCTAAAATTTTAACACCATCTATTTCAACGATTTCATCAACTTTTGTAAATACAGTGTTTCCTCCTTGAACAGCTGCTAGATCATAAATAATTGAACCCGATTTTAAATTTTTAAACATTTCATCTTTAATTATTTTTGGAGCTTCTCTACCTGGAATTAGAGCTGTACAAATTATGATATCTATTTTTTTTAATGTTTCAGAAAGTAATTCTTCTTGTTTCTTTTTAAATTCATCTGAAGCTTCTTTTGCATAGCCACTTTTAGTTTCTAAATTCTCAGATCCATCAACAGTTAAAAATTTACCACCTAAACTCTCAACTTGTTCTTTTGAAGACATTCTAACATCCGTTGCAAACACAACTGCTCCCATTCTTTTAGCTGTTGCAATAGCTTGTAATCCTGCAACTCCTGCTCCAACCACTAATACTTTTGCTGCAGGAATTGTTCCAGCTGCAGTCATCATCATCGGAATTGCTCTTTCATAAACTTGGAAAGCTTCTACAACAGCTTTGTAACCAGCGAGGTTAGCTTGTGATGATAGAATATCCATTGCTTGTGCTCTCGTTATTCTTGGTAGCAACTCTAAAGAAAAACAATTTATTTTGTTTAAAGTTAAATTCTCTAATTTTTTTTTATTAATAAAAGCGTTTAATGAACCAATTAAAGTTTGATTTTCTTCAAACAATGATAATTTTTCCTCAACAGGTAATCCTAATTGAACTATAATCTCAGAATTTTTAATTATTTCATTTTCATTATCTAAAAAATTAACTCCTAGATTTTTATAATCTTCATCACTAAATCCTAAGTGGGTTCCATAATTATTTGGTAATATTAAATTAAACCCCAAATTGATATATTTTTTTGCAATTTGTGGAGTAATTGCAATTCGCTTTTCAATATCTCTGTGTTCTGAAATTGAAGCTAAATTCATAATAAAGATAAATTAATATATTATAAAAGAAATATCGCCATTAAAACTAAAACAGAGATTACTGCGACAGTTCCCCACAAAACAAATTTTGTAAAATTTATCCAGGTATTCTTATGGTTTTTATTATCCATAAAAATTATTTTTGTCTTGCTTTAAATTTTGGGTTATTTTTATTTATTACGTATACTCTACCTCTTCTTCTAACCAGCTTAGAATTTAAGTCTCTTTTTTTTATAGATTTTAATGAGCTTTTAATTTTCATAATTTGTGAAATTTAATAAAGGAACTTACGTAATCTTTCAATTGTAATTTTCCATATTTTCTAATTATCTTATTTTTGTTGGATATTTTTGTTAGTGCTGAAGCATATCTCTCTCCAAGTCTAGGTTTTAAAAACACCACTTTACTTTTAAACAAATTTGCCACATCAAGAATCGAATAAGACTTTTTACTTGTAATACTATAATATCTGCATTTATTTGCCCTAAATGCCTCATAACAAACTTTAACAGTATCAGTAATATGAGTGAAACGTCTTGTTTGAGACCCAGGCTTAACAACACTCAATGGTTTTTTTTTTTCATACTGATGTTCAAATATACCAATCACAGTTGCCATATCTCCAATCTTAATTTGTCTAGGTCCATAAACATTGTAAAAAAAAACAACCTCGAACTCAAAATCAAACCATTTTTTTAAATTTTCTAAAAGTTCTAAGTTTTTCGATTTTGTAAATGCATAAGGCGAAAGATTTTTATCGTTACCTTTATGACCTAAACTAGCAGAGGTAGCAGAATAAATTAATTTTATATTATTATCTAAGCAAAATTTAAATACTGTTTTTGTTCCTATAGTATTAGATTGATAACATTCATCAAATTTTTTAAAACTTTGAAATATTCTAGCAAATTCACCAAAATGAAATATTGATTTAATTTTTCTTCTTTTATTATCAAGTATTTTTTTAATTTTTGATGTATTTGCGTTGATGTAATTGACTCTTATATCTTTTATATGATTTTTTTTAGTCCCAGAAGAATAATTGTCTATACTTATTATTTTATATTTCGTTTTTTTTAGTAAAAATTCAATAAGATTTGATCCAACAAACCCAGCCCCACCAGTCACTACAATGATATTTTTCATTTAATATGAATTAGCCTGGCAATGTCCTACTCTTCCATGTCTTAAGACAAAGTACCATTGGCGCTGAAAGGCTTGACTTCCGAGTTCGGAATGGGATCGGGTATCACACTTTCGCAATAATCACCAGGCACCGCTTTCTAACTTGTAAAAATGAGTTTGTAAAGGATAATATACACAATCTAAAACTAAAACTTATGTAACTTTTATTCACTTATAAACACTATGATGGTGTTAAATATTATTTCAAACGTTAACTTTAGTATTATTTTTATTCAATTTTAAGAAAAAAATTAAAATTCCTATAGTCAAAAAATGAAGACATGAAGACCAATTGTTAAATATGTTTCCTGAAGTGGCTAGTGGAAAAAAAATTACCAATAAAGAGGAAGTCAAAATATAATTTGGTAAAAATTTTTGCTTAAATAAATTATCAAAATAAAAACTTTTAAAACAAATTTTAAATAAGCTTAAATAAAATAGTAAATAAAATATAAATCCTACTACGCCTGTTTCAGATAAAATTTGAAGAACAAAATTATGAGGGTGAGTAGAACAAGAAAACTCGTTAATCTTATATTTATTTTCTCCACATTTAAATCTGTACATCTTGGGACCATGACCAAATATAGGTTTATCTTTAAACATTTTATATGCTGTTCTAAAATGACTATCGTGAATTGCTGAATAAATATACTTTCCACTTGCAGAATTTGATAAAAATTGGTGATACAATCTATCTTGAATTGGTTTATTTAAAAACAACATCAAGACGATTATTGAAAAAAATATTAAAGTTAAAAAAATTTTTATTCTTTTTTTAAAATTAATTGAAATAAAAAATAACAAACAAAATAAAATTATCATAGCAAAAGAAGCTTTTTCAGCACTCAACAATATTATTATCAAACTAATAAAGATAAATATTAAAGAATATTTGTTAGCTTTATCATGGTAAAGATAATACAAAAAAGATAAAATTAATGGCATTATCTTAAAAGTGAAAGAACCTAATATAAGCTCATCACCAAAAAAAGAACTAATTCTTATCGAGTGCGCTTTTTCTATACCAATGATATTAAATCCAAATATCTTTTGAAAAATACTATCAAAAAAAAGTAAACACATAGCAAGTGTCAAACTAAAAAAGAAATAATTTAGTCTTTTCTTATTCTGATTTAACAAATAACATATGGCTAAAGCAAATATTCCAAACCTAAAAAAAAATAAAGATGATTTAAGTGAAACCAAGTTTTGTGCTACAAAAATTGAGTTGATAGAAATATAAAGGCAGAAAGCACAAAATATAACAAATGGTATTGTTTTAAAATCTTCGTAATTTTTCTCATTTATTCTTTTTATAATGTAATAAAATGAAAAGATTATAGCAAAACTATCCGAAAGAAATGGACCGGTAATTAATAGCCATGGATAAATAGATAATAAAAAGAAAAAAATATTTCTTTCATATTTAAAAATATTTTTTTTTTTATCCATATTCATTTTTTCATTCTTACAAAATCTGGCTTTTATTATAAAATAATATGGTTTATTATTTTAAATTATGTTGGATTTATTATTATTTACAATTTTGTATATAACAATATTAGTTTTAATAATATTTTTATCAAAAAAGCTTGAATTTTACGACAATCCGAATCAAAGGAAAGTTCATAAACATAAAATACCAAATACAGCCGGTGTAGCGCTATATATTTATTTGGCATTGATAGTCACAGCTAACGAATTATCTTATGAAATAGAAAATATTATTGTTGTTGGTTCAGCTGTAGTGATAACTGGTTTTTTAGATGATAGGATTAATTTAACGCCCGGAATGAAATTAATTTTAATTTTCATGCCTGCTAGCTATTTAATTTTTAATGGTTACGTAATTCAAAATCTTGGAACGTATGAATTTATAAATAAAATTGAATTAAATAAATTTGGCATAATTTTTACATTTTTATCTGTAGGGCTTTTAATTAACAGTTATAACTATATTGATGGTATAGACGGATTATTATCTGGGATAACTATAATAGGAATAATTTATTTAATTTTTTTAGAAAACAATGAACAAGTAATAAAATTATTAACTCTTATAATTATTCCATTAATCATAAATTTAATTTTCAATTTTTTCCCAGGTACGAGTTATTTTAAAATATTCACTGGAGATTCTGGAAGCCTTTTCATAGGTTTTCTAATGAGCTTTCTAATAATATTTTTATTTAAATCAAGCAGCATTCACCCAGCATTTCTAATTTGGACATGTTGGTACCCTGTTTATGATTTTTTATATGTTACTTTATATAGAATTGTAAAAGGAAATAAATTTTATGCTGCAGATAAAATACATTTTCATCATATTATATTTGAGAAAATGCAAAACTCACATGTAAATACCTTCTTAGTAATAAGTATTTTTAATGTATCGATTATTATATGTGGTTATTTAATTGCTAATGT
>CACIYQ010000001.1 GCA_902590915.1 uncultured Pelagibacteraceae bacterium | reverse complement strand
CAAAGCTTTTTCAACATCTTCAGCATCTGCTGGCTTAGCAAGATAATCGATTGCACCCTCTTTAATAGCCGCAACTGCTGTTGGAATGTTTCCATATCCAGTTAACATTATAATTCTGCTATCATTATTTGAGGTTTGAATTTCTTTTACTACTTCAAGACCATTTCCATCTCCAAGTCTTAAATCTACTACAGCAAATCCAGGTTTTTTTGCTTTAACAGCTTCGACACCTTTTTGTACACTCTCTGCTTGAAAAACCTCAAAACCTTTCTTTTCCATTGCTCTTGCCAATCTTTCTCTAAAAGGATTGTCGTCATCACAAATTAACAGTGATTTATTCTCAAAATCACTCAGGTTTTGAAGAATTGTTTGTTGTTTCATCATATTGATATGGTAACTAATTAAAATTTTTCAATATATAATTATTTAACAATGCTGACCTGAATTATTTACTTTACATTGGTGATTTTTAACTTTAGATGCCAAAAATATTAAAGTTTTTTATTAAAATAACTTTTTTTTGTTAAATTTTTTTTGGAGGCATTAAAAATGCAAAAATTTAAATCAGTTGAAGAACTTATAAATCAACTGAAACCTGAAAAACCAGTATATTGTATTAGAAAAAGCTCAATTGAATCTGCAGTAAAGTTCTTTTTAAAAAAATTCTCAGGATCCGTTTTATATGCTGTAAAGACAAATCCTCATCCAGAAGTAATAAAAACAATAATAGATAGTGGAATAGAGCAATTTGATGTTGCATCAATCGAAGAAATAAAAAGCATAAGAAATTTTAGTCATAATGCAAAATGCTCATATATGCATACTGTAAAAAGTAGAGAAAGTATTAAGGAAGCTTATTTTAATTATAATGTTAATACTTTTTCATTAGATACTAAAGACGAATTAATCAAAATTATAGAAAGTACGAATAATGCAAAGGATTTAGAATTATTTGTAAGAGTGGCAGTTTCAAATGAGCACGCAGAAATAGACTTGTCAAAAAAGTTTGGAGCTTTAACTTCTGAGGCTGTAGGTTTAACTAGATTAGCAAAACAACATGCAAAAAAAATAGGTTTAAGTTTTCATGTTGGATCCCAATGTATGCATCCAATTTCTTACTCGAAGGGTATAACTGAAATTGGAAATATAATAAAAAAAACAAAAATAGTTCCAGATTATATAAATATAGGAGGTGGATTTCCAACTATCTATCCTGATTTAATTCCCCAATCATTGAATAGTTACTTTACTGAAATAAAAAAAAGTTTAGAAAATTTAAAACTTGAAACATTGCCAAAAATAATTTGTGAACCTGGAAGAGCTTTGGTTGCAGAAAGTGGGTCAACAATTGTTAAAGTTAATTTAAGAAAAAAACAAAAGCTTTATATAAATGATGGTACATACGGTACTCTTTTTGATGCTGGTACTCCAAATATTGTTTACCCGTCAAAGATGATTAAAGAAAACTCAAATAAAATTATTTCAAAAAAATTAACAGCTTTTGATTTCTTTGGTCCAACATGTGATAGCATGGATTATATGAAGGGTCCTTTTTTGCTTCCAAACAATATTAAAGAGAATGATTATATAGAACTTGGTCAACTTGGAGCTTATGGATTAACTTTTAGAACTCAATTCAACGGCTATTATTCGGATGAGATTTATGAAGTTGAAGATAAACCAATAATGACCATGTACGGTAAAGAAAGCAATAAAGCTAATATGGTTGCTTAATGTCAGACCAAAAAAATCTGGGTCACAATAGTAAAAAAGATTTCCTAAAAAACCCAGTAGAACACATTGATATCACCTCCTTTGATTCAAGAAAGATAATCTCATCAATGGAAAAAATGTCTTTCGTATCTAGGGAGACTGCTAATGCAGCGAATATTTATAATGAAATGTTGAAAGATAAAGATTGTACAATTTTCCTAACTTTGGCTGGATCAACATCAGCTGCAGGATGTATGAATATATATAAGGATTTAGTTAAATATAATATGGTTGATGCAATTGTTGCAACTGGCGCCTCAATTGTAGATATGGATTTTTTTGAAGCATTAGGTTTTAAACATTACCAGGGCTCACAGTTTCAAGATGATACCGAGTTAAGAAATAATTATATCGATAGAATTTACGACACTTATATTGATGAGGAAGAGCTTCAAATGTGTGACAAAATCATATGTGATATAGCTAATACATTAGAACCAAAGAGTTACACTTCCAGAGAGTTTATATATGAAATGGGAAAGTATCTGAAAAAGAACTCAAAAAAGAAAGACTCATTAATTGAAACAGCATTTGATAATGATGTTCCAATTTTCTGCCCTGCTTTTACAGATTCGAGTGCAGGATTTGGTTTAGTAATGCACCAAGAAAAAAATCCAAAAAAACATATGACAATTGACTCTGTTAGGGAATTTAGGGAACTTACAGAAATAAAGATTAAATCCAAAGGCTCAGGATTATTTATGATAGGTGGTGGAGTGCCAAAGAATTTCATTCAAGATACAGTTATTTGTGCAGAACTTTTAGGAAAAGATGTTGATATGCACAAGTATGCTATTCAAATCACAGTTGCAGATAGTAGAGATGGAGCATGTAGTAGCTCAACTCTAAAAGAAGCAAGTTCTTGGGGTAAAGTTGATATCACGAAAGAACAAATGGTTTTTGCAGAAGCTACAAGCGTGTTACCTCTAATAGCTAGTGATGCTTATCATAGAGGAGAATGGAAAAGTAGAGATCGAAAAAATTTTTCAAATATTTTTAAATAATACATGGCAAAAAAGACTACAATTGGTTTAGTTCAAACTAAAGTTTTTGATGATCAAAATAAAAATATAAAAAATTCTATAATTAAAATTAAAGAAGCAGCAAAGAAAAAAGCAAAAATAATATGTCTTCCTGAACTATTTTTATCTCGATATTTTTGTCAAAGTGAAAATCATGCTAAGTTTAAGTTGGCTGAAAAAATTCCAGGTAGATTAACAGATATATATTGTAAATTAGCCAAAGAACTTTCTGTTGTTTTAATGATTTCTTTATTTGAAAAAAAAACTACTGGTTTTTATCATAACACATGCATTGTAATTGATGACAAGGGTAAAATTATATCAAAATATAGAAAAATGCATATTCCAGATGATCCAGGTTATTATGAAAAATTCTACTTCACTCCAGGAGATTTAGGTTTTAAATCTACAAAAACAAAATACGGAAAAATTGGTTCTTTGATTTGCTGGGATCAATGGTTTCCAGAAGCTGCCAGAATAACAACGCTAAAGGGAGCAGAAATTTTATTTTATCCAACAGCGATTGGTTGGCACCCTAAAGAGAAAAAACAATTTGGAAAATCCCAATTAGAAGCGTGGATAACTATCCAAAGATCTCACGCTATAGCAAATGGGGTATTTGTTGCTGCTATAAATAGAATTGGTTTAGAGAAAACCAGAAAGAGAAAAATACACTTTTGGGGTAACTCAATGATTATCGATCCTAGTGGAAATATTATTGCGAAATCAAAATCAGATAAAGAGGAAATCTTAATTACTAAAATTGATCTAAATAAAATTGAAACAGCTAGAAATCACTGGCCTTTTTTAAGAGATAGAAGAATAGATTATTACAAAGGACTTCTAAAAAACCCTAAAGATGAATAATAATTTATCTCTCATTGGCTTCAGAATGCCTGCAGAATGGGAGTTGCAAGAAAGTGTATGGATAGCTTGGCCATACAACAAAAGTGACTGGCCTGGTCTTTTTAAAAATATCCCAAAAGTAGTTGCACAAATAATAAGTAAATTATCAAGATCACAAAAGATAAATTTATTAGTAAATAATCATAAAGATAAAAAAAAAATTATAAATTTAATAAATAAATTTCCTAATAAGTTACAAAATATTATATTTCATAAAATATCCACTAATCGTATTTGGTTAAGAGACTCAGGTCCAATATATATAATAAATGAAAAGACCAAAAAAAAGTTGATTGTAAATTTTAAATTCAATGCATGGAGTAAATACAAAGATTATAGAAAAGACAACAAAATCAATAATAAATTATCAAAATTAACTAAAGTAAAAAAAATAGAGCCTTTTGTTCAGATTAATAATAAGTCAAAACAATTAGTGTTGGAGGGAGGCGCTATAGATGTCAATGGTAAAGGATCAGTTCTTCTAACGAAGGAATGTCTTTTAAGCAAAGTACAAGAAAGAAATCCTGGGATTACAAAAAAATCATTAGAAAAAGCATTAAGTAAATATTTAAATGTTAAAAATTTCATTTGGCTTAATAAGGGGATTAAAGGAGACGATACGCACGGACACATAGATGATATTTCAAGGTTTGTCTCTGAAGACGTAATTATGACTGCAGTCGAAAAAAATAGAAATGAAAAGAATTATAAAAATTTAAAAGAAAATTTAAATATTTTAAAGAACGCTAAAAATATAAATAAAAGAAAATTTAAAATAATTGAAGTACCAATGCCTAAGCCTATATATATTGAAAAAGTGAGAGTTCCTGCAAGTTATTTAAATTTTTATATTGCTAATAAAATAGTGCTATTACCAATCTTTAACGACAAAAATGATAAAAAAGTAATTTTAATATTTAAAAAAATATTTAAAAATAAAAAAATTGTACCAATTGACTGTACCAAACTCATTTGGGGTTTTGGAGCTATTCATTGTATGACACAACCAGAGCCCAAAATCTAAACTATACTGGCTTTAAAGTACCAAGAAGAATTCTGAATGGAATTAACATTACAAGAGCAACTAATATCTTGACTGCTAAATCTCCTAAAGATAAAGTAACCCAAGGAATACCTGTTGCATAAAAAGATATTGAAAAAAACAAAAATGTATCGATTGTAGATCCAATTAAGGATGATGTTATAGGAGCAATGAACCACTCTCTTTTTCTTAATTTATCAAATATTTGGACATCTAATAGTTGAGCGACTAAAAAGGCTGTTCCAGATCCAATTGCAATTCTTACTGAAATTAAATCTCCAAAATTTGTTGAGAATATAAGAGTAAAACTAATTCCTATTGCAAAACCAATATAAACAATTTTTCTTGCAACTAATTTTCCATAAGATCTGTTTGCTAAGTCAGTTATTAAAAAAGCTATTGGATAACTAAATGCTCCATATGTTAATATCTCTTCTAGTCCATAGTATTTAATTGGGAATTGAACTAAATAATTTGATGATAAAACAACCACTCCCATTAAAAATGAGAGAAATAAGAATAATTTATTCATTATGCAGATTTAGCCAAAGGTTTTTTCTTAAATGGGGATTTAATTAGAATACCTTTTTTTAATTTTTTAAGTCTCGGAGATAAGTTTTTATTTTTTACAGTTTTTAAATATTCGTCAAAACTACCTTTTTTATCAACTGATCTAACTCCAGCATTACTCACTGTTAATTTTAGGCTTCTTTTCATTAGTTCGCTAGTAAACTTTACTTTCTTAAGATTGGGCAAAAATCTTCTCTTGGTCTTGTTGTTAGCGTGACTAACGTTATGACCTTTCAAAGGGATTTTTCCAGTAAGTTCACATTTTTTTGACATAATAGTAGTGCTTATATAAAGTTAGATGTTGATGGCGTCAAGTTTAATAGAATTAAGAAAGAGTTTTATTTCCTATAATTTCTCTAAAATTCTTAATGCCATCTCTAGTCAATAATTCTTTTAGGTCTTTTTTAATAATACTAGCTATATTTGGACCTTGAAACACCATTCCTGTATATAGTTGAATATAGTCTGCGCCTAATAAAAACTTTTCGTAAGCTGATTGTCCAGAGTCTACTCCTCCTACCCCAATAATCTTAATTTTACCTTTTAATAAATTGTAAAACTTGTTTATCAATAAATTTGATTTTTTCTCAATAGGTTTTCCAGACAATCCTCCCTTTTGATATCTTTGAATATTTTTTAAAATATCTCTCGATGACTCTGAGGTATTTGAAATAATTATTCCACTTATATCATTTTCTAAAAGAATTTCTGAAATTAGATTTATCTGATTTTCATCTATATCAGGTGAAATTTTTACTACTATTGGAATATTTGAATCTAAACTTTTTTTCTTTTCTGAAACAGATTTAAGTAAATCCTGCAATTTTCTTTCTTCATGAAAATTTCTTAAGTTCTCTGTATTTGGTGAAGAGATATTAATAGTAATATAATCTGCAACTTCATGGAATTTTTCAATTCCTATTAAATAATCATTTATTCGATTATCAGAATCTTTATTAGGACCAACGTTTATTCCTAACACTCCCAGTTTATTATTTGATTTAATCCTATTTAATACCAGATCTGAACCATGATTATTAAAGCCTAATCTATTGATAAGTGCTTGGTCTTCTATTAATCTAAAAACTCTAGGTTTACTATTCCCATATTGTTTTAAAGGTGTAATTGTACCAACTTCTACCAATCCAAATCCCAACTTAAATAAAGGGTTGTAGACCTCAGCATTCTTATCAAAACCTGCCGCTATCCCGATGGGATTGTTTAATTCTTTGTTAAAAATTTTTGTCTTAAAAATAGGATCATTTTTATGGTCATCAAAGATATTGGAAACTAGGTTGAGTTTGAGTGACTGTATTGCTAAAAAGTGAGCTCGTTCAGGATCTATTTTAAATATTAAAGATCTTAAGTTTGAAAACATTATTTTAATTTATTCGTTATAAGCTCTTTAGTTTCGTTTACACCAAAAAAACTTATGAAAAAACCCATTCTTGGACCATTTTCATCACCAAAAACAACTTCATAAATTAACTTAAACCAGTCTCTTAGTTTATCAGCATATCCATTTTCTTTACCAGCTGAATAAATTAAAGTTTGAATTTCTTCAGGTGACATTCCATCATTACATGTTTCTAAAGTTTTAATTAAAGCTAGAAGAGCTTTTTTTTCACTTACACTTGGTTTTTTATATTTTTTTTGTGATTTGATTACGTCATTAAAATATTTAATTGCATATCCAACTAATCCATCAAAGATTGGAGAGTTTTCTTCTTGGATATTTGGTTTATATTTTTTAACAAATTTCCAAAGTAAATCCTTGCTATCTGCATTACTTGTTTCAACCAAGTTAAGCAACATGGAAAAGGTCATAATCATTTCTTCAGTCGGGATTTTGCCTTCATGAACATGCCAGACCGGATTCATTATCAGTTGCTGATCTGTCTGTTTTTTAGATTTTTCAATATTATCTAAATATTCGTCTACAGCCTTTGGAACAATTTCATTATATAGTTTTTTTGCCCTTTTTGGGTTTTGATACATATATAAAGATAAACTTTCAGGAGATGCATACTTCAACCATTGATCAATAGTAATTCCATTTCCCTTCGATTTAGAAATCTTTTCACCTTTTTCATCTAAAAATAACTCATATGCAAAGCCTGAGGGATTCTTTTTACCAAGCAAGTTGATAATTTTTGTAGATAATATTGCACTTTCAATTAAATCCTTACCATACATTTCAAAGTCAACATCTAGAGCATACCATCTCATAGACCAGTCAACCTTCCATTGAAGTTTACAGTTTCCATCAAGAATACTTTTTTCAAGTTTTTTACCTTTGTTGTCGAAAATTATTTGAGATTTTTCTTTATTAATTTCTACAACTGGTATTTCAAGTACATGTCCAGTGTCAGGACATATAGGTAAAAATGGACAGTAAGTTTTTTGACGTTCTTTACCTAAGGTTGGGAGTATAATATTCATTATACCATCATAATTATCTAAAATTATTTTTAGTGTTGAGTTAAAGTATCCAGATTTGTACAAATCTGTTGAACTTTTAAAGCTATATTTAAAATTAAAAGTATTTAAAAAATCCTTTAACATCTCATTATTATGTTCACCAAAACTATTAAATTTCCCAAACGGGTCTGGAACCTCAGTTAATGGTTTGTGAAGATTTTTATTTAACAAATTTTGGTTAGGAATATTTTCTGGAACTTTTCTTAAACCATCCATGTCATCCGAAAAAGTTATAATTTCTGTAGGTAAATCAGTTAATTGATTTAAAGCATTTACCATCATAGAGGTTCTTGCAACTTCTCCAAAAGTACCTATGTGGGGTAAACCGCTCGGTCCATATCCAGTTTGTAATGTAATTTTTCCTTTTTTTTCTATGATTGATTTTCTTTCTCTCAAAATTTTTTTAGCTTCCACAAAAGGCCAAGCACTGGTTTTGTCTAAAATTTCTTTTTTAATCATGAATTGTTCTCATAAAATCTCAAAACAGCGATTTTATTAATTCTTATAGAGTTGAAATTTATTTACCATAAAATAATGTTCTTTCAAAATGTCTAATTATAAAACGGTATTTTTTACACTTGGAATTTTACAAATAATCTTAGGGGTATTTATGTTTATCCCTGTAATTGTACAATTTATTTATTCTGAGATTGACTCATCTTTTTTTGGGGCATCAATTGTGACTATAGTTTTTGGCGCTCTTTTTTTTTTAACTAATATTAATCATGATAAAAAAGTAAATTTACAACAAGCCTTTTTGTTAACAGCTTTGTCTTGGTTAAGTGTGGCAATTTTTGGCTCATTACCTTTCATTTTTTCATCTATGGAAATGTCTGTTACAGATGCTTTTTTTGAGAGTATGTCTGGAATAACTACTACAGGCTCTACTATAATATCTAATTTAGAAAATGCCCCAAGAGGTATTCTTTTATGGAGAGCTATTTTGCAGTGGTTAGGGGGAATAGGTATAATTGTTATGGCTATCACTCTCATGCCAATTATGAATGTAGGAGGAATGCAATTGTTTAAAATCTCTAGCAACGACTCATCAGAAAAGATACTTCCGAAGTCTAAAGAGATAGCATTAAGGTTAATATATATTTACTCAGCTTTGACCGTTTTATGCACGATTTGCTATTGGATTTTTGGTATGGGGAAATTTGATAGCCTAACACATTCGATGACAACAATAGCAACAGGTGGTTTTTCCAACTACAATCAATCTATAGGATATTTTGATAGTGTTTATATTGAAATTTCCTCAATGTTTTTCATATTCTTAGGGAGTATCCCATTCATTGCTTATATAAAATTTCTAAATGGTAATAAAAAAATATTTAAAAACGACACACAAATTAGATCATTTTTAAAAATTATAGTTTTATCCATCATTGTTTTATCTTTTTATTTGTTCTTAACAAATAACGATAATTTTTCTTTAAGGTCTATATTTTTTAATACTATTTCTATTTTAACTGGTACTGGTTATGTAAATGCTGAATTTGATAACTGGGGTAGTTTTCCAATAACTATTTTTCTTGCATTAATGTTTATTGGAGGATGTGCAGGATCTACAACCTGTGGAGTAAAGATTTTTAGAATTCAAATACTTTATCTATTCATATTAAATCAACTTAAAAAAATTATTTATCCAAAAGGTGTATTTTTAATAAAATATGGCAACAGCAAAGTAGATGAAAAATTTATAGCATCAATTATATCTTTTATATTTTTTTACTTTGTAATATTTTTTATTTTAGCTGCTTTATTGTCTTTGACAGGTCTTGACTTCATTACAGCTCTATCTGGAGCCGCGACATCTATCTCAAATGTTGGTCCAGGCTTAGGTCCAATAATAGGACCAAATGGAGATTTTTCATCATTACCAGATATATCAAAATGGATTTTATCAGTTGGAATGATTTTGGGTAGACTTGAGCTATTCGCAATACTAGTATTATTTCTTCCATCTTTTTGGAATAACTGATGCTTACTATAAAAAAACAAACATTATCTGAAACTTTCTCCGTCTATTATGATAAAAGAATGTTAAGAATTCTTTTATTAGGAGCTATTTCAGGATTTCCATGGGTTCTAATTGGAAGTAGTCTTAGTCTTTGGTTAAAAGAAGATGACTTAAGTAGATCAACAATTGGTTGGGCAGGATTAATCTTTGCCGTTTATGCTTTTAATTATATTTGGGCGCCACTTATAGACAGAATACAAATACCTTATCTTACAAAAAAAATTGGTCATAGACGTGGTTGGATAGTTTTAATGCAGATTTCAATACTAATTTGCTTACTAATTTGGAGTATAATTAGTCCAACTGATAATTTAGCTCTAGTAATTACTATCGGATTAATTATTGCGATTTCATCTGCAACACAAGACATAACTGTTGATGCACTGAGGATAGAACAGATAGGTGAAAATGAAAATCAATCCATGGCTGCTGGCGCAGCTATAGCAGTTGTGGGCTGGTGGAGTGGATATAAATTAGGTGGTGTAATATCTCTGTTTACTGCAGAATATTTTGAAAATATAGGGATAGCTAATTACTGGCAAACTACATTTTTAATTTTGGGTGTTATAGTGATTTTAATGAATATAGGTTTAATGTTTGTTCATGAGCCAACCTCTATAAGTAGAAGTCAAAAACAAAATGAGACTGATCAGCTGATACAAAATAAATTAGGCTCACAAAATATTTTAACAAAAATTATTGCATGGATAAGCGGAACTTTAGGAGGTCCAGTTGTAAGTTTTTTCAAAAAAAATGGTTTTTCCATAGCACTTGGCATTCTTGGCTTTGTTTTTTTGTTTAAGATTGGAGAGGCCTTTTTAGGAAGAATGTCAGTAATCTTTTATAAAGAAATAGGATTTTCTAAAGGAGACATAGCGATTTATTCTAAAACTTTAGGATGGGTGACAACTGTTGTTTTTACTTTATTAGGAGGATTATTTGTAATCAGATCAGGAGTAATTAAAGCAATGTTTTTGGCTGGCATTTTAATGGCATCAACAAATTTACTGTTTACTGCTCTTGCTTGGATTGGCAAGTCCGAGTTATTATTTGCATTTGCAGTGATTTTTGATGATATTGCTGCAGCATTTGCAACAGTGGCTTTTGTAGCCTTTATTTCTTTGTTGGTAGATAGGACATATACAGCTACTCAATATGCATTACTCGCATCAATCGGAACAGCTGGTCGAACAACACTCGCATCCTCTTCGGGTGCTTTAGTTGACTGGTTAAATGGAGATTGGGGGATATTTTTTATACTTACTGCAATAATGGTTGTTCCCTCTCTAATTTGTCTATGGATTATAAAAAATAAGTTAAAACTAAGTGAAAAATAATTTTTATTTTAAAGAAACTTTTTCAAATATTTATAAATTGCCTAATAAACGTTCAGAGGTAACATCTCAGATATTGTATGGGGAGAAATTTAAAATTTTATCAAAAAGAAAAGGGTGGATTAAAATAAAATCTTTATATGACAGATACGTTGGTTTTATTAAAGATAAAAACTATGTTAGCAAATTAAAAATTTCACATAAAGTAAGCAATATTGAAGCTAACATATTTAAAAACCCTAACACTAAAACTGAAAGAACCTTATATTTTGGATCAAAATTGTCAGTTTTAGAGAAGAGAAATGGTTTTGCTAGATTTGAGAAAAACCAATGGGTTAAATCAAAAGACATAAAAAAAATTACGCACAAAGAAAGGAATTTTGTTAAAATATTAAACCTTTTTCTTAAAACTAAATATGTTTGGGGTGGTAAAACAAATAAAGGAATTGATTGTTCAGCTCTATTACAAATGTTTTTTTATTATAATAATTTATTTTATCCACGTGATACTAAAGACCAAATAAAGTATTCTAAAAAAAAAATATCAAAAAAATTTAAAAAGGGAGATATTATATTTTGGGAAGGTCATGTTGCTATTTGTATTAACTCTAAACAATTGATTCATGCTTATGGCCCTGAAAAAAGAGTAATTGTAATGCCGATACATAAAACTATTAAAAGGATACTTAATACGGCAAATCTTAAAATGAGAAAAATTTCTAAAATAAATTTCTAACTTCTACCAAAGTCAGGTTTATTTATATCTTGTTTTAATTTAATAATTTTTGATCGAACTCTTTTAGTTTGAATTAATTTTTTTAATATTGATTTGTTATTTTTTAAATTTATATCTTTTTTAAAGGCTTTTAAATTTTTGATAAATAAATCAATAGCTTTTGAAATATTATTACTATTGTTGAAAAAAATATCTCTCCACATAATTTCATTTGAAGCTGCTATTCGGGAAAAGTCTCTAAGTCCTCCAGCACTAAATTTAATCAAATCATAACTTTGTTTTTTTTCAAAATCTTGTGCTGATTTTACCAAATTGTAAGCAATTAAATGGGGTAAATGACTCGTTATAGAAAAAATTATGTCATGTTTTTCAGGTGTCATAACAATAACTTTTGAACCCATTTTTTTCCAAAAATTATTTAAAATGTTCAAATGTTTTTTTTTGGTATTTTTTTCTTTTATTAAAATACACCATCGATCTTGAAACATATTTTCCTTACCATGCTCTGGGCCACTAACTTCAGAACCAGCAATGGGATGACTTTGTGTCCAACTTATATTTTTTTTT
The DNA here is from genome assembly GCA_902590915.1 of uncultured Pelagibacteraceae bacterium. Classification (GTDB taxonomy): domain Bacteria; phylum Pseudomonadota; class Alphaproteobacteria; order Pelagibacterales; family Pelagibacteraceae; genus Pelagibacter. The sequence continues at coordinate 308,036 of CACIYQ010000001.1, read as the reverse complement.
AAAAATTTTTTTATAAGCTTTGAAGTTTCTATTTTAGATGATCCAATGTCTGTAATTAATGTTTTGGGTGAAATAAAATTATTTATTTTTAAAATTAGATTTTTATATTCACTCATTGGAGTACAAAAAATAATTAAATCATAATCAGTTGATCCTTTATCAAGTTTGTTAATAACAATTCCTGGTAGCCTTAACTTTTTTATTTTTGAAACATTTGATTTTGATTTTTCATAAATAAATATTTTTTTAACAATTTTTTTTTTATGAATACGTCTTAATAAAGATGATCCTAATAAACCACATCCAATAATTAAAATATTATTCATTTAATTTAATATTCTTTTTACAGTATTTATAAATTTTAAATTTTCCTCCTTAGACCCTATAGTTAGTCTTAATTTATTTTCAATGCCATAGCCCTCCTCTGTCGATCTTAAGATAATGCCTTTTTGTTTTAATTTTTTGTAAAAATATTTTGCTGAAATTTTACAATTGTCAAAATTTAAAAATAAAAAATTTGCAGAAATTTTGTTAGAAGAAATATCATATAACTCAAGAAATTTTTTTAACTTTTTGGCATAGAATAAATTATGCTTAACAGATCTACTTATAAATTTTTTATCATTAAGTGATGCAGCAGCAGCTAGTTGTGCTACTCCATTTACATTAAATGGTGGTTTTATCACATTTAAAGCATCTATTATTTTTTTTGATCCATATCCCCAACCTACTCTCAAAGAAGCTAGTCCAAACATTTTTGAAAATGTTCTCAATATAAAAACATTATCTTTATTTCTAAATAAATCTAAACCTGAAGTATAATCATTATTTTTCATATATTCTGAATACGCATCATCAACCACAAGTAAAATATTTCTATTTAATTTTTTTCTCAGTTCTAATATTTCTTTTTTTGTCAAATAAGTTGCAGTTGGATTATTTGGATTAGCAATAAATACTATTTTTGTTTTTCTTGTAATTTTTTTTAAAATCTCACTTATTGAGACTTTAAAATTTACTTCTTTTGCAAATAAAACTTTAGCACCTACAATTTTCGCGTAAATTCTGTACATCAAAAAACTGTATTCTGGAACTATTACTTCATCTTTTGGATTTAAATATAATTGACACAACATTTGAATTACCTCGTCAGATCCTGCACCACAAATAATTTTATTTGAATTACAATTGTATTTCTTGGAAATTGCTTTTTTCAAATCTAGTGACTTTCCATCAGGATATTTATCTAAAATCATTTTTTTATTTGATATCCTTTTCTTTGCCATTGGGCTGATCCCAAGAGCAGATTCGTTGGCTGAAAGTTTTATAACTTTTTTAAGCTTTTTGACCTTTGATCTGCCAGGTTTATATGCCTCGATATTAAATTTTTTAAATTTTGGAGTTATCATTTTTTAATTTTATGAGTTCTTTATAGATAAAATTACAAATTTTTATAGAGAATAAGACGATTTTTAAAAAAAATTGACAGAATAAATAAGTTCTAGTACAAAAATTATGCGCTGATTTAACTGAATTGCGAGCGCATAAAAAAAACCGCTAAAATAGTTTTTTTTCTCACAATTCAAATAATAGCTTTGATATGAATACTGAGAATAATATTAAAACCCTGATAGTAAAAAAACCTTTAAAATTAGATTGTGGAAAAACTATTAACGAATTCCCAATAGCATATGAAACTTACGGTTCATTAAATAAAAAAAAAGATAATGCTATTTTGGTTTTTCATGCACTAACTGGAGATCAATTTGTCACCGGACTAAATCCAATAACAAAGAAAGATGGTTGGTGGTCTTACGCAGTTGGTCCTGATAAAGCAATTGATACCAAAAAATACTTTGTTATTTGTGCAAATGTAATTGGTGGATGCATGGGCTCATTTGGACCAAGCCATGAAGACCCCAATACAGGGACTGCTTTTGGAACAAATTTTCCGGTTATAACTATTAACGATATGGTTAATGCGCAATACAATTTGCTTGATCATTTTGGTATAAATAAACTTTTTTCAATTGCAGGTGGTTCAATGGGTGGTATGCAAGTACTTCAGTTTATAAGTAATTTTCCTGATAAAGCTAAAACTGTTATCCCAATTGCGTGTACTTCTAGTCACTCCGCACAAAATATTGCTTTCAATGAGTTGGGAAGACAGGCAATAGCCGCAGATAGTAATTGGAAAAATGGAAATTATTCCTCTGCGGGTACAATCCCAAACAAAGGTTTGGCTGTTGCAAGAATGGCTGCGCACATAACTTATCTTTCAAAAAAAGGTCTCCAAGAAAAATTTGGGAGAAAACTTCAAGAACGAGAGGATTTGAAATTTGGTTTTGATGCAGATTTTCAGATAGAAAGTTATTTACGATATCAAGGTTCAGTATTTGTAGATAGATTCGATGCAAATAGTTATCTTTATATCACAAGAGCAATGGATTATTTTGACTTAGCAAAACAATTCAAAGGTAATTTGGCTGATGCGTTTAGGGCTGCAAAAGCAAAGTTTTTTATAATATCTTTTACATCAGACTGGCTTTATCCAACCCAAGAAAATAAAGATATTGTAATTGCCTTAAATTCTATTGGTGCAGATGTTGGATTTGTTGAAATAGAGTCCGACAAAGGCCATGACTCATTTTTATTAGATGTACCAGACTTTTTAGGTGCACTTAAAAACTTTTTAGATAAATCATATATAGAAAATTAACTATGAAAAACGAATTTCAAGTGATAGCTAAATTAATAGAAAAGGAAAAAAAAGTATTAGATGTAGGATGTGGAGATGGAATTTTAATGGATTTTTTAAAAACCAACAAAAAAACTAACATAAGAGGACTGGAAATATCAAAAAATAAAGTACAAGAGTGTATTGCAAAAGGATTAACTGTAATTGAAGGAAATGCAGAAAAAGATTTGAAACAATTTCCAGACAAATCCTTCGACTATGTTGTTCTTAGTCAAACTCTTCAAGCTTTTTTGGATCCCGAGCTAGTCATAAACGAACTTTTAAGGGTTGGAAAAAAAGCGATTGTAACTATTCCAAACTTTGGTTACTGGAGAATAAGATTAGATTTACTTTTAAAAGGAACAATGCCAATTACTAAAACATTACCAGATGAGTGGTACAATACTCCTAATATTCATATGTGTTCAATAAAAGATTTTTTTCACTTCGTGAAATCAAGAGATATTAAAATCTTTAAATCACTGGCTATAAACAATCAGAATGTGTCCATAATAAATAACAAAAATTTAGCAATCAAAAATTTTTTTGCTGACCTTGGAATATTTTTAATTGAAAAATAAAATGAAAGTAGAAATAATTTCATGTCTTCAAGATAATTATAGTTATTTAATTACTGATGAGACTAACAATTTAGCATGTATTGTTGATCCAAGTGAGGCTGGTCCAATAATTAGTTATTTAAAAAATAAAAGCATTAAACTGAAATATATTTTAAATACTCATCATCATTTTGATCATGTTGGAGGAAATAAAGAATTAAAAAAAAAATATAATAGTATTGTTGTTGGATTTAAACATGACTCAGAAAGAATTCCAGAAATTGATATCTGTCTAGAAAATAATGAGATATGGAAAAGTGATAATTTTGAAGCCAAAATAATTCATGTTCCAGGACATACTAAGGGTCATATTTGTTTTCATTTTTTTAAAGAAAAATTACTATTTACTGGGGACACTCTTTTTTCTCTTGGATGTGGAAGAATTTTTGAAGGCACCTACGAACAAATGTTCAGTTCTTTAAGCAAAATTAAAGCCATGCCTCTTGATACTCAAATTTATTGTGGTCATGAATATACTCTTAACAATTCAAAATTTTGCATAAAATATGACTCTGAAAATTTAAATCTAAAAAAAAAAATTCGTAATATTCAAATAAAACTCAACAGTAACTTACCCACAATTCCGTCTACACTTAAAGAAGAATTGGATTGTAATATTTTTCTAAGAGCAAAAGATATCAAAACTTTTTCAAAACTGAGAGATTTAAAGGATAATTTCTAGCTAATTCGGCTTGACTAAAACTTAGCTACAATTATATTGCGAATACTTAAATAAAAATTCATACTATGTCTTACGCAGTAATAAAAACAGGTGGAAAACAGTACAAAGTTAAGTCTGGAGAAATTCTTAAAATAGAAAAACTTCCAGATTCTAATCCTGAAAAAAAAATTGAGTTTAGTGAAATTCTAGCATATGGAGATGATAAATCTATTGAGGTTGGAGCTCCTCATGTGAGTGGAGCAAAAGTTGAAGCTGATTTAATTAAAAACAGTAAAAATAGAACAATATTAATTTTTAAAAAAAGAAGACGACATAATTCAAGAAGAAAAAATGGACATCGACAAGAGTATTCAATGATAAGAATAAATAAAATTTTTTCGAAAGATGGTAAAGTTTTGTCTGAAGCTGAAAAAGTTTCTAAAACCCAAAAAAAAGAAGAGAATAAAAAAGCAGAAAGTAAATAAAATAAGGTAAATTATGGCAACAAAAAAAGCAGGTGGATCTTCGAGAAACGGACGAGATAGTGCTGGACGAAGATTGGGTGTTAAAAAATATGGTGGTGAAACAGTCGTACCTGGTAATATAATTGTAAGACAAAGAGGAACTAAAATTTTTCCTGGTGAGAATGTAGGTATGGGTAAGGATCATTCTATTTTCTCAGTGGTTAAAGGTAAAGTTGTATTCAAAAAATCAAAAGCAGATAGAACTTTCGTTTCAGTAAAACCCAACTAATAGTACAACCAAAGTAGATGTTGTATTATGAAATTTCTAGATCAAGTTAAAATTTATATTAAAGCTGGTAATGGTGGAGATGGATCCCCAAGTTTCAGAAGAGAGAAATATGTTGAATTTGGAGGTCCAGATGGTGGAGACGGTGGTAAAGGTGGATCAATAATTTTAAATTCAGAGAAAAATTTAAATACCTTAATTGATTATCGATATCAGCAACATCATAAAGCAGAAAGAGGTGAAAATGGTGCAGGGCAAAATAAGACTGGAAGAAGTGGAGATGATTTAGTTCTAAAAGTTCCTCTAGGTACTCAAGTATTTGAAGAAGACAATAAAACTTTACTTTTTGATTTTGTTAAAGAGGGAGAGAAATTTATTGCAGCAAATGGTGGTAAAGGTGGTCTTGGAAATACCAGGTTTAAGAGTTCAACGAATAGAGCTCCAAGAAAATTTACTAAAGGAATTGATGGAGAAGAATTTACAATCTGGCTACAACTAAAAACAATTGCAGACATTGGTATAATTGGTTTGCCAAATGCTGGTAAGTCGAGCTTGCTAGCTGCACTTACAAATGCAAATCCAAAAATAGCAAATTACAGATTTACTACATTAAATCCTAATCTTGGTGTTGCTTCTTACGATGATAAAGAAATTACAATTGCAGATATACCTGGATTAGTGGAAGGCGCACATGAGGGTATAGGTCTTGGGACTCAATTTTTAAAACACATTGAAAGATGTAAATCACTTTTACATTTAATTGACATTACAAATATTGATCTTAATGAATCTTACAATCAGGTCAAAAATGAATTAAAAAACTACAGTTATAAATTATCAGACAAAAAAGAGCTTGTAGTGCTTAGTAAAATTGATTTAATCGATGAAGATACTACAAAAGAAGTGGTCGATCATTTTTCCAAAAATAAAAAATGCGAGATATTGACTATGACAACTTTAGAAAAAAGTTCTATATCTAAAATAAAGGCTAAACTTTTATCTTATGTATCTTAAAAATTCTAAAATCATTGTTATTAAAATTGGTTCCTCACTTCTTGTAGATGAAAATAAAAAAATTAGAAAGAAATGGCTATCTAGTTTTGCAAAAGATATAAAAAAATTAAGAGATAAAAATCAAAAAATTATAATCGTGAGCTCAGGTGCAATAGCTCTTGGTTGTAAAAAAATGAATTATAATAAAAAAAATATCAAACTAGATCAAAGTCAAGCTATTGCATCGATAGGTCAAATTGAGTTGATGAACTTATTCTCACAAACATTTGCTAGATTTAAACTTAACATTTCTCAAATACTTCTTACTCTTGAAGATACAGAAGAAAGAAGAAGGTCATTAAATGCAAAAAGAACTTTTGAAAATTTATTTGACTTAGGATTTATCCCAATAGTAAATGAAAATGACACCATAGCTACAACAGAGATAAAGTATGGGGATAACGACAGGTTGGCATCTAGAGTTACACAAATTACTAACGCTGATACTTTAATTCTTCTATCTGACGTTAATGGACTTTACACAAAAAACCCAAAGATTTTTAAAGAGGCAAAATTAATTAAGCAAGTAAAAGATTTAAAAAAAGATTTAGGCAATATAAATATTAAAGGTATGAATCAATTTGGTAGTGGAGGTATGCAAACTAAGATTGAGGCTGCAAAAATTTGTCAATTAGCAGGTAGTAATATGGTCATTGCGAATGGGCTTCATAATAGTCCTATTACAAAAATAATTGATCAAAATAATTGTACCTGGTTTAGTCCAAGGGTCTCAAAACTTGACGCAAGAAAGAAATGGATAATAAGTTCAGTAGCACCAAAGGGTGAAATTATTATTGATGATGGGGCAAAAAAAGCGCTAAGATCTGGTAAAAGTTTACTAGCAGCTGGTATAAAAAAAATTTCAGGAAAATTTAATAAAGGAGATCATATAAAAATTTTAGATAAGAAAAATGTTGAATGTGCCAGGGGATTAAGTTCATTCACTTCTGACGAGATAATTAAAATTATGGGTCATCATTCAAATCAAATTGAAAAATTATTAGGTTATGTTTCTAAATCAGAAGTAATTCATAAAGATGATATGGTAGAAGTTTAAATGATCAAATTCATGAATTTAGTTGGAAGAAAAGCAAGAAAGGCTTTTGAACAGAAAGTTGATACAGCAATCAAAAATAAAGTATTAAATAAATATGCAGAATTATTAGCTGATCAAAAAAAATTAATACTTGAGCAAAACTTGAAAGATGTAAATTACGCTAAAAAAATAGGTATTAAAAATAATTTAATAAGTAGACTGTTCATAAATGAAACTAAATTAAAAGATATTCAAAATTCAATTAGTAAGATTGCAAAATTAAAAGATCCAGTTGGAAATACTTTAGAAAAATGGAAAAGGCCTAATGGTTTGAATATTTTTAGAATATCAATACCTTTAGGAGTAATTGGAGTTATTTATGAAAGTAGGCCAAATGTAACATCGGATGTAGCTAGTCTATGCTTTAAATCTGGAAATCCAGTAATTTTAAAAGGTGGATCAGAAGCAATAAATACTAATAGGATTTTAGCAAAGATTTTTCGAAAAGCACTTAGGGTTAATAAAGTTGATGAAAACTTTGTTCAATTTATTGATACACGACAGAGAAAAGTAGTGGATATTATGCTATCAAGTATGAAAAAATATATTGATGTAATTATTCCACGAGGAGGAAAAAATTTAGTAAAAAGAGTCCAAGATTTATCCAGTGTTCCAATAATTGGGCACCTTGAAGGACTTTGTCATACATATATCGATAGAGATGCAAATTTAAATATGGCAAAAAAAGTTGTTTACAATGCAAAATTAAGAAATACTAGTATTTGTGGTGCAACAGAAACTATTCTAATGCATAAAAAAATTGTAAAAAATTTTTGTAATCCAATTTTGAGTGAGCTTGAAAACAAAAGTTGCAAGATTTATGGAGATAAAATTTTAAAGAAATATTACAATGGAAAAATATTTCCAGCTAAAGAGAAAAATTGGTCAACCGAATATTTAGCACGTGCAGTCTCAGTAAAAACTGTAAATAATCTAAAAGAAGCTATCAGTCATATAAACAATTATGGGACGATGCATACTGACGCAATAATCACAAACAACAAAAAGACAGCAAAAAATTTTTTGAAAAATGTTAAAAGCTCTATTGCGATGCATAATACATCTACTCAATTTGCTGATGGTGGAGAATTTGGTTTTGGTGGGGAGGTTGGAATTTCTACTAACACTCTTCCACCAAGAGGACCAGTAGGATTAAATCAGTTAATTTCATATAAATATGAAATAACAAGTAGAGGCAAAATAAGAAAATAAATTGAACAAAAAAAAAATAAAAATTGGTGTTCTTGGTGGTTCATTTGATCCACCACATAAAGGACACCTAGCGATATCCAAAGAAGCTAAAAAGAAATTTGATTTAAATAATATAATTTGGGCAATTACAAAAAAAAATCCTTTTAAAACAAAAAGTGAGACTTCTGTATATGAAAGAATAAAAAAATGTAAGCGTTTAATTGGTTTAAATTCATTTATAAAAATAAAATTTTATGAAAATATTATTAAATCAAATAAGACTATTGATCTTATTAATTATTTAAGAAAGAACAAAACAATAGAAATTTATTTTCTAATGGGTGCAGATAATTTAATTAATTTCCACAAATGGCATAAATCAAAATTAATTTCACAAAAGTGCAACATTTTAGTTTTTGATCGTCATGGCTACAAAAAAAATTCATTAAATTCAAAGACATTTAAACAGCTTAATGGAAGTGTCCTTAAATTTATTGAATTTAAAAAGGTCAACATTTCATCTTCTCAATTAAGAAAAATTTGATATTCTTAAACTAACTAATGGATAAAATTTCAGATCTTAAAGAGATTGTAGTCAACACTCTCGATTTAAACAAAGCCCAAGATATTATCACTATCGACTTAAAAGATAAAAGTTCAATGGCTGATTATATGATTATTGCAAGTGGCACTTCATCAAGGCATATACAGTCTTTATCAGAGCAAGTTTTAGAAAAGCTTAAGAAAAATGGTGTTACAGATTCTAAAATTGAAGGTAAGCAAAGTGGGGAGTGGAAACTAGTTGATGGTATAGATTTAATTATTCATATTTTTCATCCTGAAAAAAGAAAATTTTATGAACTTGAAAAAATTTGGTCTGAATTTATTCCTAAAGAAAAAGTTATCATATGAAAAATTTTAAATTATATATAGTATTTTTTTTATCAGTTTTTTTTTTTAAAAATAATCTAAATGCAGCTGAAACAGATATTTATAAAAAAATTGATCTTTTTGGTGAAGTCCTTGAAAAAATAAACAGAGAATACGTTGATGAGATAAATCAGTCTGAAAGTATGGACTCAGCGATAAATGGTCTTTTACAGTCTCTTGATCCCTATTCAGCATATATGTCGCCAAAAATTCTTGAACAAATGCAAACAGAAACAAGCGGTGAATTTGGAGGACTTGGTATTGAGGTAAGTATGGAGGCTGGTGTAGTTAAAGTAATTTCACCAATTGATGATACTCCTGCGTCTAAGGCTGGATTAAAAGCAGGAGACTACATTGTAAAAATAAATAACATTCAAGTACAAGGAAAATCTTTAGCCGAGGCAGTTGATATGATGAGAGGTCCAGTTGGTTCGGGTATTGAATTGACGGTAAGGCGACGAGGAGAAAAAAAGGCATTAACATTTAATATCACAAGAGAAATAATTGAAATTCAGTCAGTAAAATCTGAAATCTTAGAAAATAATATTGGATATATAAGGCTTACCTCATTCAATGAAAATAGTAGTGACCAAATAGAAAAACAGATTAAGAAATTAAAAAAAAGTGAAAATTTAAATGCATTTATCTTAGATTTAAGAAATAATCCAGGAGGACTACTATCTCAAGCTATAACAATTTCAGACTTTTTCTTAGATAATGGAGAAATAGTATCAACAAAGAGTAGACAAAAATCTGAGAACCGAAAATGGTTTGCTAAAAAAGGCGACATTACCGATGGAAAAACATTATTAGTTTTAATTAATTATGGTTCAGCCTCAGCCTCTGAAATTGTAGCTGGTGCATTAAAGGATCATAAAAGAGCAATAATCATAGGAGAGAACAGCTATGGAAAGGGATCCGTCCAATCAATTATTCCACTTAAGAATAAAGGAGCAATACGTTTAACTGTTGCAAAATATTATCTTCCATCTGGAAAGTCTATTTCTGAGGTAGGGGTCAGACCTGATATTGAAATTAATGAAGAAGGAGACGATTTTAAAATAAAGTCTGATACAGATAATCAATTAAGCTACGCTATAAAGTTACTTAACGGATAATATGATTAAAAACTACAGTAACTTACCACTTAGAAATGGAGTAGGAATAGTTGTTTTAAATCAAGAAAACAAAGTCTTTGTAGCAAAAAGAATAGATAATTCAAAAAAATTTTGGCAAATGCCTCAGGGTGGAGTGGACTCGGGTGAAGATTTTTTGAGAGCTGCTTATCGAGAACTCGAGGAAGAAACTAGCATTAAAAGCGTTAAACTTATTAAAGAATTAGATGGGATGATAACATATGAGCTTCCAGACCGTTTATTAGGAATTATTTGGAAAGGTAAATATAGAGGACAAAAACAAAAGTGGTTTCTGATGAGATTTACTGGCGAAGACAAAGAAATTGATATTAATACTCATCATCCAGAATTCTTAGATTGGAAATGGATTGAGTTAGATCAATTAACTAAAGTGGTTGTAGACTTTAAATTACATGTTTACAAAGAAATACAAGAAAAAGTTCAAAAGTTAATTTAATTTAGTGTTTTTAAAACTTCGATTTTTTGATCTATTAAATATTTTGATTGGTCACTTATTTCACCCTTGACAGACTCTTCCTCTGCACGTTTTAATAAATTTTGTTGTTTAGATTTATCTATGTCGGCAATATTTAATATTGAGCTAGTTAGAATTGAAAGATTATTATTTTTAAATTCAACAATACCATCTTCAACATAATAATTCTCATTTCCTGATTTAGACGTAATTTTTATTATTCCGGGTTTTAAAAAAGAAATAATTGAAATATGATCTTTTAATATTCCCATTTCTCCCTCATAAGCAGGAACAACAACTTCCGAAACATCCTCCTTTACTAAAAAAGATTTTTCAGGATTTACAATTTCAATTTTAAATTCTTCGCTCATTACGCTGCTGCTTCTTTTTCCATTTTCTTAGCTTTTTCAATTGCTTCTTCAATAGTACCCACCATATAAAATGCAGCTTCTGGTAAATGATCATATTCCCCTTTGCAAATAGCATCAAAACCTTTAATGGTTGATTCTAAATCAACCAATTTTCCTGGTGAACCTGTAAAAACTTCAGCTACAAAAAACGGTTGAGATAAAAATCTTTGAATTTTTCTTGCTCTAGCAACTACTAGTTTATCTTCCTCAGATAATTCATCCATACCAAGAATGGCAATAATATCTTGAAGGGATTTATAAGATTGTAATATTCTTTGAACATCCCTTGCGACTTTGTAATGCTCATCACCCACAACTCTTGGATCCAAAATTCTAGATGTTGAGTCTAAAGGATCAACTGCAGGATAAATACCAATTTCAGCAATTTGTCTTGATAATACAGTTGTTGCATCTAAGTGGGCAAATGAAGTAGCTGGAGCTGGATCAGTTAAATCATCAGCTGGTACATAAATTGCTTGAACTGAAGTAATTGAACCTTTGTTTGTTGTGGTAATTCTTTCCTGAAGGTTTCCCATATCTGTAGCTAATGTTGGTTGATATCCGACTGCAGATGGGATTCTTCCTAAAAGTGCAGAAACCTCTGAGCCTGCTTGAGTAAACCTAAAAATGTTATCAACAAAGAAAAGAACATCTTGACCTTCTTGATCTCTAAAATACTCAGCCACCGTTAAACCTGTAAGCGCAACTCTTGCTCTTGCTCCTGGAGGTTCATTCATTTGCCCATAAACTAATGCAGCTTTAGATCCAGAACCTTCTTTTTTTATTACTCCAGAATCCATCATCTCATGATAAAGGTCATTTCCTTCTCTGGTTCGTTCGCCTACCCCTGCAAAAACTGAAAATCCTCCGTGAGCTTTTGCAACGTTATTAATTAATTCCATAATTAAGACTGTTTTACCAACTCCAGCCCCACCAAATAATCCAATTTTTCCACCTTTTGCATAAGGTGCTAACAAGTCAATAACCTTTATACCAGTTACAAGAATTTCTGTTTCAGTTGACTGGTCATTAAATTCTGGAGCCGCTCTGTGAATTGGCCAACTTTCTTTTGTTTTAACTTCGCCTCTTTCATCAATAGGCTCACCAATTACATTGATAATTCTTCCAAGAGTTTCAGGTCCAACAGGAACTTGAATAGGAGCATTTGTATTAATTACTTCATCACCTCTTTTTAATCCTTCAGTTGCATCCATTGCAATCGTTCTAACTGTTGTCTCACCTAAATGCTGTGCAACTTCTAGAACTAGCCTATTATCCCCATTTTTACATTCTAATGCTGTTAATATTTCCGGAAGTGCTCCATCAAATTTTACATCGACTACTGCTCCAATAACTTGTGTGATTATTCCCTTGCTCATAATTATAAACTTTCTGCTCCTGATATGATTTCTATTAGTTCTTTTGTAATTGCTGCTTGACGACTTCTATTATACTCGATAGTAAGTTTGTCAACCATTTCACCTGCGTTTCGGGTTGCGTTGTCCATTGCACTCATCCTTGATCCTTGTTCGCTAGCTGAATTCTCTAACATTGCTTTAAATATTTGTGTTGAAATATTTTTTGGTAATAAATTACTTAAAATTTCATCTTCATCTGGTTCAAATTCATAACTTTCCTCTAAAGTATTTTCTTCACTATCCTCGCTTTTCAAAGGTATTATCTGTTGAGCTTGAGGAATTTGAGTGATCACATTTTTAAATTGGTTATAAAAAATAGTGCATATATCAAATTCACTACTTTCAAATTTATCAATTACTATCTTACCAACCATGTCAGCGTCAAAGTAATTGGCATTTTTTGACTCTTTAAAAGAAATATTTTCAATAATTTTATCACCGTACATTCTCTTTAACTGATCATTTCCTTTTGAACCTACTGTTATGATTTTGAGTTCTTTTCCATCACTTAAAATTTTTGAGAAAAAACTTTTGGCTTTTTTAATTATATTAGAATTGAAACCCCCACATAATCCTCTATCTGATGTCATTACGACACATAAATGAATCTTGTCATTCCCTGTTCCTGATAAAAGTTTTGGAGCGTTTTCCTTATCTGATATGCCACTAGATAAATTTAAAATGACATTATTCATTTTTTCCGAATAAGGCCTTCCCTTTTCTGCACTTTCCTGAGCTCTTCTGAGTTTCGCTGCAGCAACCATTTTCATAGCTTTTGTAATTTTCTGGGTAGACTTAACACTAGCTATTCTTTTTTTTAAATCGTCTAAACTTGCCATTTTTTATTATGATTTAAAGTTTTGTTTAAGTTGGGTAATTACTTCTATTAATAGTTTCTCTTTATCTTCTTCAAGTTTTCCTGAACTCTGAATAGAATCAATTATTTCAGGTTTATCAGATTTGCACTTTTCAATTATTTTAATTTCAAATTCGGCAATATCTTTTAAGTCAATATCATCCAAATAGCCTCTAACTCCACAAAAAACGGATATTACTTGCTCTGCAACTGTCAGTGGTGAATATTGTTTTTGTTTTAAAAGTTCTGTCAATTTTGAACCTCTATTAAGTAGCTGCTGCGTTGAAGCATCTAAATCTGATCCGAATTGCGCAAAAGCTGCCATTTCCCTGTACTGAGCTAACTCAAGTTTCATAGAGCCTGATACTTTTTTCATAGCTTTTGTTTGAGCTGAAGATCCAACCCTCGATACTGATAATCCTACATTAATTGCTGGTCTAATACCTTGGTTGAAGAGCTCTGTTTCTAAAAATATTTGACCATCTGTAATTGAAATTACATTTGTTGGGATAAATGCAGAAACATCTCCTCCTTGTGTTTCGATTATTGGAAGTGCTGTTAGTGATCCTCCGCCATGTTCGTCACTAAGTTTTGCTGCCCTTTCTAATAATCTACTGTGTAAGTAGAATACATCTCCTGGGTAGGCTTCCCTTCCTGGAGGTCTTCTTAAAAGAAGAGACATTTGTCTATAAGCAACAGCTTGTTTTGACAAATCATCATAAATAATTAAAGCGTGCATTCCATTATCTCTAAAATATTCGCCCATCGCACAACCTGTATAAGGAGCTAAAAATTGTAAAGGAGCTGAATCTGATGCTGTAGCTGCAACAATAGTTGTGTATTCCATTGCGCCTGCTTCTTCTAACGTTTTTTGAATTTGTCTTACTGTTGATCTTTTTTGACCGACTGCAACATATATACAATATAATTTTTGTTTCTCATCACCTGACTCATTAATTTTTTTCTGATTTATAATTGCATCAACAGCAACGGCAGTTTTACCTGTCTGCCTGTCTCCAATTATTAATTCCCTTTGTCCTCGTCCAATTGGCACTAAACTGTCAATTGATTTTAGTCCAGTTTGCATTGGTTCACTAACTGACTGTCTAGGAATAATACCAGGGGCTTTGACCTCTACCCTTGTTTTTTTAACACTTTTATCCAGCGCTCCTTTTCCATCAATTGGATTTCCTAGGCCATCAACTACTCTACCTAAAAGTTCTTTTCCGACTGGCGTATCAACAATATTTCCAGTTCTTTTAACAACATCACCTTCTTTAATGTTTCTATCATCACCAAAAATTACAACACCTACGTTTTCACTTTCCAAGTTAAGGGCCATGCCTTTTGATCCATCAGAAAATTCAACCATCTCACCAGCCTGAACATTATCTAAGCCATAAATTCTAGCTATTCCATCCCCAACAGATAATACTTGGCCGACTTCAGTAACCTCAGTCTTTTCACCAAAATTTTTAATTTGTTCTTTTAATATTTTTGTAACTTCTGAAGGATTTATTTCCATTTATGCCTCTATCATTCTATTTTCGATTTGTTGTAATTTATTTTTAATTGAAGTATCAACCATAGTACTTCCTAATTGTACTACTAAACCTCCTATTAAACTTTCATCATGTTTGTAGTTTAATTTTATTTTTGAACTAAAATTTTTTGTTAGCTCTTCTGTAATTTTAGTTATTTCATCATTAGATAATTCTTTTGCAGATTTTAGTTCTGCTTTAAGTTCACCTCTTTTTTTTGAACAAATCTCTATAAAGCTTTTAAGAATTCTTTCTAGAAAGAAGAAGCGTCTTTTTTGAATTAAAAAGTTTAAAAAATTTTTAAATAAGGTTTCAAATTTATAATTTTCTGAAATTAAGGTTATAATTTTTAATAAATCATCCTGTTTTGTTGTTGGATCTTTAATTAAATTTTTAAAATCCTCACTTGAGTTTATTAAACCCAGAACTGATGAACACTGTTCTTCAATTTGAGTCAGAAGATTGCTCTCATTGGTCAGCTCATAAAGTGCAAGCGAATACCTTTCAGCTGAAGTTATTGAAAATCCAGTATCTTTACTCAACTTAATTCCTCTATAATGTTGAAGATTATTTAAAAATCACGCTCTGCATAGCATATGACCTTTGTGTCTTCAAGTAACCGATTTGTTAAAAAGGTATTTTTTTGCTCATTAATTGAAGTTTATAGGGTCAACATCAACTGAAAGTTTTATTCCAGCTGCAAACTTATAATTTGGAATAATTTTTGCAATTGAGTTCTGTACTTTCATTGATTTAATTCCTCTTATTAGCAATCTAACTCTAAATTTTTTCTTCAACCTAAATATTGGTGAATTTACTGGCCCCAATACCTTTCCTTCAATTTTATTTTCTATAAAATTTTTAAATCCTAAAGCCTCCGTTTCTAATTTATGCTCATTTTCACCTGTAAGAATAAGTGAGATAAATCTTTGAAATGGAGGAAGTTTATTTTTTTTTCTAATCTCTAACTCCCTTTCTAGAAAAATATCAGGATTTTTATTAGTAATATCATCAATCATTTTTGTATCTTGATTATAAGTTTGAAAATAAACTGTCGCTGGTTTACCTGTTCTGCCTGCTCTTCCTGAAAGTTGATGATAAAGTTGCAAATTCTTTTCAGCTCCTCTCAAATCGTGTCCTTGTGATAAAAGATCGATGTCTACAACTACAATACAATTTAAACTTGGAAAATGAAATCCTTTTGAAATTAGTTGAGTTCCAACTAAAATGTTAGTTTCATTTTTAATAATTTTATCTAACTTATCCATTGAATCTTTTTTATTCATTGTATCACTTGAAAAGATTTCAATTTTCTTATCTGGGAATTTTCTTTTTACTTCATCCGATATTCTTTCAACACCAGGACCACTAAAAATAAATTCACAGTTTCCCTCTTTTGAACAGTCTCTTTTTAAATGAGATTTATACCCACAGTAATGACAAAGCAAATTACCTTTATTTTTATGGTAAACTAAATTGATACTACAATTTGGGCATGAAAAACTTGTATAACATTTATTGCATAATACATGTGGTGAAAACCCACGTCTGTTTAAAAAAAATAAAACTTGATCCTTTTTTTCTAAATGTGAATTTACCTTTTTAACAATTTCATTTGATAACCACGATTGCTTTTCCAACTTAGAATTATTTAAATTTATAATTTCATAATTAGGAAGAGAAGCATTTTGATATCTCTGGTTTAATCTGGATAAACTATATTTTCCTTTTTTTATATTTTCATATGTTTCAACAGATGGAACTGCAGTTATTAGATTTATTGGAATGTTTTCAAATGATGCTCTGGCTATAGCCATGTCTCTCGCATTATAAGTTATCCCCTCATCTTGCTTAAAGGATTGATCGTGTTCTTCATCAACAATGATTATTCCAAGTTTTTTAAATGGTAAAAATAAAGACGATCTTGCCCCAATAATAACCTGAATTTTTCCATTAGAAATTCCGTTCCATATTATTTCTTTTTTCTTTTTAGATATTCCTGAGTGCCAGACAGCTGGGTTAAAACCAAAATATTCAACAAATTTTTGCTGAAATTGGCCTGTTAATCCTATCTCTGGTAATAATATTAAGCCTTGAAAGCCCTTTTGTATTATTGATTTTAATGCTTCAAAATAAACAAAAGTTTTTCCGGAGCCAGTTGTTCCTTGTAATACGTGTACTTTAAATTTATTTTTTAAAACGACCATTTCCTTCAGAGATTTCTTTTGATCCTCAGAGAGTTTTATTGAATTATTTTTTATATTACTTTCAAAAACTTGAAAATTATTTTTTATGTTGTCTTCTATCGCATTGTTGCTCAATAGCATCAATTTTAAAGCCATACCCTTTGGAATAATATTGTATTCTGAAAACCAATTTAAAAAGTTTATAGTTGTTTTTTTTAGTGGATTAACTTGTAGTTTCTTAAATACTTTTTTTAATTTAAATTTTTTTTGTTCGTTATCTTCTAATTTATCCCATACCACTCCGGTAAGTTTATTTTTACCAAAGGGTACTGATACATATTCACCAATTTTTAAATCTAAATCACTTTCATATGTGAACGGATAATTAAATATATTTGGTAACAGAATCGGATATTTCATATTTTATAATATGAAAAAAAATTAAGAGTGTATTGCTCTTTTATCTACCGATAAAGCTGCTTCTTTTACTGCCTCTGAAAAAGTTGGGTGAGCGTGACAAGTACGTGCAATATCCTCTGAACTAGCGCCAAATTCCATAGCGACACCAATTTCAGCAATTAGTTCTCCTGCATGTGGACCTATTATGTGAGCACCCAATACTTTATCTGTCTTTTCATCAGCTAAAATTTTAACGAATCCTTCTGCATCATCAATAGCTTTTGCTCTTGAGTTGGCCATGAATGAAAATTTTCCAACTTTATATTTCATTTTAGAGTCTTTTAATTGTTCCTCAGTTTTTCCAATCGCTGCAACTTCTGGAGTAGTATATACAACCCCTGGAATAGTATCATAATTGACATGCCCTGATTGCCCTGCAATGTTTTCGGCAACAGCAATACCTTCATCTTCGGCTTTATGAGCAAGCATAGGTCCTGATATTACATCACCGATTGCATATATATTCTCTAAATTTGTTTTAAAAGATTTGTCAGTTTTAATTCTTTTTCTATCATCCAGTTCAACTCCAATAGTCTCTAAATTTAAGCCCTCAGTATTTGCCTTTCTACCAACAGAAATTAAAACAACATCAGATTCAAAATTATTTTTATTTCCTTCTTTATCTACAGTGGATACTACAACTCCGGATTTGTTTTTTTTAATTGTTTCAACTTTATTTTGCATATTAAATTTTATGCCTTGTTTCTTTAAAATTTTCATAAATTCTGAGGATATTTCTTTATCCATGCCTGGAGTGATGTGATCTAAAAACTCTACCACTTCCACTTCGGCTCCCAATCTTGACCAAACCGATCCCATTTCTAATCCAATATAACCACCACCTACAACGACCATTTTATTAGGAACTTTCTCAAGCTTTAATGCACCTGTGGAAGAAACTATTTTTTGCTCATCGATTTCAATTCCTGGTAAAGAAGTAGCCACAGATCCAGTTGCTATTATAGTTTTTTCAGATTGTATAATGGTCTCTTTATTTTCATTATCTTTAATTAAAATTTCGTTTTGAGATTTGAAACTTCCATAACCTTTGAAATAAGTTACCTTGTTTTTCTTAAATAAAAATTCAACTCCTTTAGTAAGTACAGTTACCGCTTTATCTTTGCTTTTCATCATTTTATCTAGATTTAGTTTAACATCTCCTACTTCTATTCCTTTATTTGCTAAACCTTTAACTTTATGAAATTCCTCAGATAAATTTAACAAGCTCTTTGATGGTATGCAGCCAACATTTAAACAAGTACCTCCTAGAGAACCTCTAGACTCTATGCATGCTGTTTTTAATCCTAATTGAGAAAGTCTAATCGCGCAAACATATCCGCCAGGTCCACCACCAATTACTACTGCTTGAAATTTTTCTGACATCTAAATATCCAAAAACAACCTTCTTGGGTCTTCTAAATTTTCCTTTATCATTTTAAGAAATGACACCGACTCTTTGCCATCAATAATTCTATGATCATATGATAATGCTAAATACATTATTGGTCTTATTTTAATTTCTCCGTCAACGACTACTGGTCTTTCAACAATATTATGCATACCCAAAACTCCAGACTGTGGAAGGTTTAATATAGGTGTAGAAAGCATCGACCCGTAAACTCCGCCATTGCTTATTGTGAATGTTCCTCCTTGAAGATCCTCAATTGTCAATTTTCCATCCCTCGCTTTTTCAGAAATTTCTTTAATATTTTTTTCAATATCAGCAAAAGATAATTCATCTGCATTTCTTAAAACTGGCACAACTAAACCTTTATCAGTTCCAACTGCAAAACTAATATTGTAATAATTTTTATAAACTATTTCATCCCCATCAATTTCTGCATTTACAGCTGGAAAATTCTTAAGAGCGACAACACATGCTTTTACAAAAAATGACATGAAGCCGAGTTTAATATTGTATCTAGATTGAAAATCTTCCTGATTTTCTTTTCTCATTTCCATAATATTTGTCATATCAACTTCATTGAATGTTGTTAGTAAAGCTGCATTTTCTTGAGCTTGCTTTAATCTTTTCGCAATAGTTTGTCTAAGTCTGGTCATCTTAATTCTCTCTTCTTGACCATATTGAATTTTTCTCTCTGAAGGTTTTGGATTTACACCCATAATGCTTATTAGGTCACCTTTTAAAACACGTCCATCTTTTCCAGATCCTTGGACGGTAGCTAAGTCTATTTTGTTTTCAGCAACAATTTTTCGAACTGCAGGTGACAATGTTTGGCTTTGGATGTTATTAAATTTTGGTGTCTCTTCAACAACCTCTTCTGTCAATACTAATGGTTTTTCTGTTGGCTCCTCTTCTTTAGGGGTCTCCTCAAAAACTTTAGGTTCTTTTTTTATTGGGTCTAATTTGATGACGTTATTTTCACTAGGTTTGATCTCTTCTTTTTTTACTTCTTCATTCTTTGTAGGGCTAGGATTTGCACTACCGCCATTTTCTGAAACAGATCCCAATAATGCACCCACTTCCACTACTGACCCATCCTTTGAATTTATTTCACTTAATACTCCAGTGATTGGCGAAGGAACTTCCAGATTTACTTTGTCTGTTTCAAGTTCAACAATTGGTTCGTCCGCATCAACAGAATCTCCTGTATTCTTTAACCATTTAGCTACCGTTGCTTCAGTTATACTTTCACCAAGTGCAGGAACTACTATTTTTTCACTCATTACAAACTATTCAAAAACCTTATTAATTATTTCTTGTTGTTGAGAATTGTGCCTTTTAGCATATCCTGTTGCTGGACTTGCATCTGGGCTTCTTCCAATATAAGAAATTTTGTTATTATTAGCCTTTAAACTATCCAATGTCCATTGGATATAGTCTCTAACTGAAAACCAAGCGCCCATATTTTTAGGCTCTTCTTGACACCAAAAGAAATTAGCATTTTTTGCATATGGTTTTAGCTCGTTTACTAGAGCTTTTGCCGGGAATGGATATAGTTGCTCAATTCTAAATATCACAACATCATCTTTTTTAAGTTTTTCTCTCGCATCCAAAAGATCAAAATATACTTTTCCTGAACATAGAATTACTTTTTTAATCTTTGAACTTTGCTTAAGCTTAATAAACCCACTTGATTTTGGATCAATTGCATGATCCCATAAGACTCTGTGAAATGTATTTTCTTTATTGAAGTCTTTTAAATTTGAAACACAGAATTTATTTCTTAATAGAGATTTCGGTGTCATAATTATCAATGGCTTTCTAAAATCTCTATGCATTTGTCTTCTTAAAGCATGAAAATAATTAGCAGGGGTTGTACAGTTTAATACTTGCATATTATCATTTGAGCATAATTGTAAAAATCTTTCTAATCTCGCAGAAGAATGTTCTGGTCCTTGTCCCTCATAACCATGTGGTAGTAGCATCACTAAACCAGAGGCTCTGTTCCACTTTCTTTCGCCTGATGCAATAAATTGATCAATTACAACTTGTGCACCATTTGCAAAATCTCCAAACTGAGCTTCCCACAAAGTTAGTGTATTAGGCTCTACTAAACTATACCCATATTCAAAACCCAGAACAGCAAGTTCTGACAAAAAACTATCAACAACTTCAAAAATTTTTTGTTTACTTGAAATATTATTTAACGGAATATATCTTGAATTATCAGTCTGATCTCTTAGGACTGAATGTCTTTGACTAAATGTTCCTCTACCAGAATCCTGTCCAACAAGCCTCACCGGAAAACCCTCTTCTAGTAAAGAACCAAAAGCTAGCGCTTCTGCTGCAGACCAATCAATATCAAGACCTTTATCTACTGAATTTTTCCTAACATTCAAAATTTTGGAAATAGTTTTATGAATATTAATTTCAGCAGGTATAGTATTAATTTTATCTGAAATTTCTTTTAACTTGATTTCATCAAAGCCGGTCACACCTCTTTTATCTTTGCCTTTTCTAGGTTTGTATCTAGACCATGAACCTTCAAACCATTCTATTTTAGGTTTATAATCTTTTGCACTTTTATATTGCTCATCTAATAAATCTTTAAATGCTTTTACATTTTGATCTAAAAGATTTTGAGTAATTGAATTTTCATTGACAAGTTTGCTTCCATAGATCTTATAAACACTTGGATGTGATCTAATTTTCTTGTACATCAATGGCTGAGTGAATGAAGGTTCGTCTCCCTCGTTATGTCCAAATCTTCTATAACAAATTAGGTCAACCACAACATCTCTATTAAACTTAAGCCTAAACTCTGTAGCAATTCTAGTCGCATAAACAACAGCTTCTGGGTCATCCCCGTTCACATGAAGAATTGGAGCCTCAACCATTTTTGCAACATCTGATGGATAGGGTGATGACCTCGCAAATCTTGGACTTGTAGTGAAACCAATCTGATTATTAACTATGATATGAATAGTGCCCCCAGTATTATGACCTGGAAGTCCAGACATAGCAAAACATTCAGCTACAACCCCCTGACCAGCAAAGGCTGCATCTCCATGAATGAGAATTGGTATAACTTTATTTCTTTCTTTATCTTTGTGAAAAAATTGTTTCGCTCTAGTTTGTCCTAGGACTACTGGATTGACAGCCTCTAAGTGAGATGGATTATCTGTCAAACCTACATGAACAGTATTTCCATCGAACACTCTGTCTGAGGATGCCCCAAGATGATATTTTACGTCTCCTGTACTTTCTTCTGAATCTGAAACAATTTCCCCAGCAAATTCATTAAATATTCTTTTATAATCCTTTTGTAAAACATTAGCTAATACATTAAGTCTTCCTCTGTGAGACATTCCAATTTTAACTTCTTTAATTTGATTTTGTCCACCAATTTTAATTATTTGTTCAAGAGCTGGTATTAAACTTTCACCTCCATCAAGCCCAAATCTTTTTGTACCAACATATTTGGTTGCTAAAAATTTTTCAAAACCTTCTGCCTGTACAAGTTTATTTAGTATTGCCTCTTTACCATTTTTAGTAAAATTTAAGGCATTTTGATCTTGCTCTACTCTGTCTCTAAACCATTTTCTCTCGACTGGGTTTGATACATGCATAAACTCATATCCAATGTTTCCACAATATGTCTTTTTTAAAAATTTTAGTATTTCTTTTATATTAGCATATTTTTTATTGATAACACCATTTAGGAAAATTTTCTTATCATAATTCTGTTTTTTAAAACCATAAAATTCGGGATGCAATTCATCAAGATACTCCGACTTTCTCATTTCTAGTGGATCTAGATTTGCTAATAAATGTCCTCTCAACCTATAAGCACGTATTAGTGCAACAGCACTAATAGAATCTTTGTTAGAGTCTGCAAGTAATTGGAAATTGAATTTTTCTGATGTATCTATTTTTTCACCGGTAACTTTATTATTTTCATCTATCTCTATTTTTTTTTGTAGTTCATCAATATCTATTTTTAATTTTGAAGGTCCCCACGAAGGTCCATTTATTTCAGATGCAATAACTTTTATCTCTTCTCCTATACCCTCAAAATAATTTGCCCAACTCTCAGGCAAATCAGGGTCTTTATTTATGAATTTAAGATACATTTGTTCAATAAATGCACTATTAGACTTATTTAAGAATGAAGTTTTTTCAAATTCAAGATTTTTCGATGAAGACATCTTTATTGCTTAATATATCCTTCTAATAGTATTTTTCAATTAGACAGTTTGTTAAACAATGTTTTTCCAATAATTGATGGTGTTTCTGCAACCGTAATCCCACATTCTTCCATTTTTTTTATTTTATCTTTTGCGCCACCTTTGCCACCAGATATAATGGCACCAGCGTGACCCATTCTTCGACCAGGTGGAGCAGTAATTCCAGCAATAAATCCAACTATTGGTTTCTTAATTTTATGATTTTTGACAAATTCTGCAGCTTCCTCTTCTGCTGTGCCACCTATTTCTCCAATCATTAAAATCGACTCTGTCTCATCATCATTTAAAAATAAATCCAAACAATCTATGAAATTTGTACCATTAATTGGATCTCCTCCAATACCAATACAAGTTGATTGACCTAAGCCATTTTCTGTAGTTTGAGCAACTGCCTCGTAAGTTAGTGTTCCTGATCTAGAAACAATTCCAACTGAACCTCTTTTATGAATATTTCCTGGCATTATTCCAATTTTACATTCATCAGGTGTAATTATTCCAGGGCAATTCGGTCCTATAAGTCGACTTTTTGAGTCTGCTAGACTTTGTCTTACTTTAAGCATGTCCTGGACTGGAATACCTTCTGTAATACAAACTATTAGATCTATTGATGCATCAATGGCCTCAATGATTGCGGCTGCTGCAAACTTTGCAGGAACATAGATCATAGTAGCATCAGCACCTACTTCTTTTTTTGCCTCTAATACTGTGTTGAAAACTGGCCTCTCTAAATGTTTTTGGCCTCCTTTTTTAGGAGTTACCCCACCTACAAGATTTGTTCCATACAGTATTGCTTGCTCAGAGTGAAAAGTACCATGAGATCCTGTAAAACCCTGACAAATTACTTTTGTATTTTTATTTACTAGCACTGACATTTATTTTATAGCCTCAACAATTTTTTTAGCTGCATCATCTAAATTTTCTGCTGATATTAACTTTAAACCAGAATTATCGAGTATTTCTTTACCTTGTTTAAAGTTTGTACCTGCAAGTCTAACCACTAAGGGAACGCTAATGTTTATCTCCTTAGCTGCATCTACCACTCCTTGTGCAAGCACATCACACCTCATAATTCCCCCAAAAATATTAATCAAAATTCCTTTTACATTCTTATCCGAAAGAATAATTTTTAAAGCTGCAGAAACTTTTTCTTTTGATGCTCCACCTCCTACATCTAAAAAATTTGCTGGTTCTTTTCCATACAATTTTATTATATCCATTGTGGCCATTGCTAAGCCTGCTCCATTAACCATGCAACCAATGCTTCCATCTAATTTTATATAAGCAAGATCATGTTTGCTTGCTTCAATTTCAGTTGAGTCTTCCTCGTTAAGATCTCGAAGCTCAACAATTTCAGGATGTCTAAACAAGGCATTAGAGTCAAAATTTACTTTTGCATCTAAACAAACTATTTTTTCTTCTTTGGTTAAAATCAAAGGATTAACCTCAACCATATTTGCATCTGTGCTAATAAACATTTTATAAATTGATTTAATTAAAGTTATTGCTTGGTTTTTTGCATCATTATTTAAATTAAAAACTTTTATAATTTTTTCACAATCATTGTTTGAAATTTCATCATTAATAGCAACTTTTGTGGTTATAATTTTTTCTGGCGTTTTGCTCGCTACCTCTTCAATATCCATACCTCCTTGATCACTTGATATAAAAGCAATTTTTGAACTAGCTCTATCTACAAGGCATGATAAGTAAAATTCTTTTTCTATATTTGAGGACTCTTCAACGTACAATCTTTTAACTTCTCTTCCCTCTGGGCCAGTTTGATGAGTTATAAGTATTTTTCCAAACAACTCTTTAGCTGCTAATTCCAGCTCCTCAATTGTATTTAAAATTTTTACACCTCCAGCTTTTCCTCTTCCACCAGCATGTATTTGTGCTTTTAGGACATATTTTTCAGTTTTGAGTGACTTTACCTTATCAAGTAAATCATCAACATTTAGTGCAAATACTCCTTCTGGGACTACTGCACCATATTTTTTTAATATTTGTTTAGCTTGATGCTCGTGAATATTCATTTTTATTTTGAGAGATCGGGATCTATTTTTGATGCTGCTTCCCAAAGAGCTTTAACTGCGTCTATTGAGTGCATAAACTCTTTTTTCTCATTTTCATCTAAACTGACTTCTTCAATCTTTTCAACACCACCTTTTCCTATTATTACAGGCACACCAGCATATACATTATTGACTGAGTACTCTCCATTTAATTGGACTGCACATGGCAATAATTTTTTTTGATCGTTTAAATATGCCTCAGCCATTTGAACGCCTGATGCTGCAGGAGCATAAAACGCAGAACCTTTTTCTAAATACTTAACTATCTCGGCTCCACCATCTCTTGTGCGTTGGTTTATTTCCTCGAGTCTTTCCTTAGAAATTTTTCCCTCTTTGACTAAATCAAGCAGAGGTGTTCCTGAGACTTTTGTAAACCTTGGCATAGGAACCATTGTATCTCCATGACCACCCATCACCATTGCATCAATCTCTTTAACTGGAACGTTTAATTCCAGGGATAAAAATAGTTTAAATCGAGAAGTATCTAATATTCCTGCCATGCCCACAACTTTATTTGCAGGAAAACCAGAAAATTTTTGAAATGCCATAACCATAACGTCTAATGGGTTGGTAATACATATCACAAAAGCATTTGGTGCATTTTGTTTTACACCGTCAGCTACTTGTTTAATAATTTTTAAATTTATTCCAAGTAAGTCATCTCTGCTCATTCCTGGTTTTCGAGGAACACCCGCAGTAATAATTATTACATCTGAATCTTTAATATCTTTGTAATCATCGGTGCCTGAAAATTTTACATTAAAACCGTCTACAGATGACGATTGAGCAATATCTAATGCTTTGCCTTTTGCAATTCCACTTGCTACATCAAATAATACTACTTCATTTACTAATTCTTTTGTGCCAATTAAGTGAGCAAGGGTTCCACCAATTTGGCCTGCGCCAATTAAAGATATTTTTGTCATTATTTTCCTTTTATTTCATTGTAGGCATTACAAATTCCGCATTAGAACGGATACCAGAAGGCCATCTTGAAGTTATTGTTTTAAGTTTTGTATAAAATTTAATTCCCTCCATGCCATGCATTGCGCTATCTCCAAATAAAGATCTTTTCCAGCCTCCAAAACTGTGAAAGGCCATTGGCACTGGTATAGGAACATTAATACCTACCATGCCTACCTGTATTTTGCTGGCAAATGTTCTTCCAGCGTCTCCATCTCTAGTATAAATACTTACACCATTTCCATATTCATGATCGTTAATTAATTTTGCAGCGTCTTCAAAAGTTTTTACTCTAACAACTGACAAAACTGGACCAAATATTTCCTCTTTGTATATTCTCATATCTTTATTGACATGATCAAACAAACATCCTCCTATGTAAAATCCATTTTCATAGCCTTGAAGTTTGAGATCTCTTCCATCAACAACTAACTTTGCACCCTCTTCGACACCTAAATCAACATATCCCCTAACTCTTTCTAGGTGTTCTTTTGTAACCAAAGGACCCATCTCAGAAGTTTTATCCATCCCTGGACCAACTTTAAGCACTTCAGCTTTTTTAGATAATCTTGAAACAAGTTCATCACCAATATCACCAACTGCAACTGCAACCGATTGGGCCATACATCTTTCTCCCGCAGAACCATAAGCTGCACCCATCAAACCATTGACTGCGCCATCTAAGTCACAATCTGGCATTACAACTAGATGATTCTTTGCTCCACCTAATGCTTGAACTCTTTTTTCATTTTTAGCTGAATTTTCATAAATATATTTTGCAATAGGAGTTGAGCCTACAAAGCTTACTGCTTTGATATCTGAGTTCTCTAGTATTGCATCAACAGACTCTTTGTCACCATTCACTACATTAAAAACACCTTCAGGAAGACCTGCTTCTGAAAGTAACTGAGCTAACATTATAGAACATGAAGGATCTTTTTCAGATGGCTTTAATATAAATGTATTTCCACACGCTATTGCTATAGGGAACATCCACATAGGAACCATTGCAGGAAAATTAAATGGAGTAATTCCTGCAACTACTCCTAAAGGTTGTCTTATCGACCAGCTATCCACATTCGTTCCAACATTTTCAGAAAATTCACCTTTTAATAAATGAGGGATTCCACAAGCAAATTCAACAACTTCAAGACCTCTTGTTAATGAGCCTCTAGCATCTTCAAAAACTTTTCCATGTTCTGAAACAATTAATTTTGTTAATTCATCAGAATTTTTTTCAATTAATTCTTTGAACTTAAACATTACTCTTGCTCTTTGAAGTGGAGGTTTTAAAGACCATGTTTCAAAAGCCTTTTTGGCAATTTCCACTGCTTGGTTCAAGTCTGATTTCGAGGCTAAGTTAACCTCAGACTCTTGTTCCCCTGTTGCTGGATTAAAAACTTTACCTTTTCTGTCAGAAGAACCTGAAAATAACTTTCCGCCAACAAAGTGTTCAATTAACTTCATGAGTAGGATCTTTTAAAACAAAAATACTTATTAGTCTATTTAAACATTAGCTGTGGCTAACATTTTCTTGATTTCAGCAATTGCTTTAGCTGGATTTAGCCCCTTAGGACATGCGCTGGTACAATTTAGAATAGTATGACATCTATAAAGTTTTAGTTCATCCGCAACTTTTTTTAATCTAGCTTTTCTTTCATCATCTCTACTATCAACAATCCATCTATAAGCCTGTAAAAGAACAGCTGGACCTAAATATTTATCTCCATTCCACCAATAACTAGGACAGGAAGTCGAGCAACATGCACACATAATGCATTCATACGCACCATCTAATTTTGCCCTATCCTCTTTTGATTGAAAAATTTCTGTTGTTTCTTTAGTTGAATTATTTTTTAACCAAGGCTCAATAGACTCGTACTGTTTATAAAGACCATCTAAGTCACCAATTAAATCTCTCTTCACTTTTAGATGAGGCAAAGGATAAATATCAATGTCCCCATCTATTTCAGAATGAGGTTTTGTGCATGCAAGACCATTTTTACCTCCCATGTTCATTGCACATGAACCACAAACACCATGAGCACATGACCTTCTATATGCCAATGTTGGGTCTATTTCGTTTTTAATTTTGTTTAAAATATCTAAAACTTTTGAAGGACAATTATCCATATCAACTTCATAAGTATCAATTCTTGGATTTTCTTCTGTAGAAGGATCCCACCTATAAACATTAATTTTACGAATATTTTTTGATCCAGTCTTATCTTTGAAATATTTCCCTTTATTTACCTCAGAGTTTTTAGGCAAACTTATTTGGGCCATTAATAAACTCTTTCTTGAGGGGGAAAATATTGAACTTCATTAGTCAATGTTGAATTATGAACTGGTCTGTATGTTATTTTAGTATTTTTTCCATCACACCAAGCAAGAGTATGCTGCATAAATTTTTTATCATCTCTGTTAGGGTAATCCTCTCTTGCATGCGCTCCTCTACTTTCTTTTCTATGATATGCAGAGTCTACCGTAGTTACTGCCTGTCTGATTAAATTATCAAATTCTAAAGTTTCTACTAAATCTGTGTTAAAAACTAAAGATCTGTCTTTAACTGAAATTGAGTCTATACCATCATAGGTTTTTCTAATTTCGTTAACACCCTCTTCTAAATTTTTTTCTGTTCTAAAGACTGCACATTTTGATTGCATTGTTTTTTGCATTGCCAGTCTTAATTCTGCAGTACTGTTATCACCCTGCGCATTTCTTAATTTATCAAATCTGTCTAGACATTTCTGTGTTTCTGTCTCAGAAATTTCTTCGTGAGGCGCTCCTGGTTTAACTAGCTCAGCTGCTCTTTTTGCAGCCGCTCTTCCAAAAACAACTAAATCAATTAAAGAGTTTGACCCAAGTCTATTAGCTCCATGAACCGACACGCATGCTGCTTCTCCAATTGCCATCAATCCAGGCACTGTTTTTTCTGATCCATTTACGGTTAAAACTTCCGCTTTATAATTGGTTGGAATTCCCCCCATATTATAATGCACAGTAGGAACAACTGGGATTGGTTCCTTAGTTACATCAACATTTGCAAATAACCTTGCTGCTTCAGTAATACCAGGAAGTCGATTTTCGATTACACTTTTGTCTAAGTGACTTAAATGTAAGTGAACATGGTCCTGATCTTTCCCTACACCTCTTCCTTCATTAATTTCTATAGACATTGATCTGCTCACAACATCTCTTGATGCTAAATCTTTAGCATTTGGGGCGTATCTTTCCATAAATCTTTCGCCTTTAGAGTTTACTAGATATCCTCCCTCTCCTCTGACACCTTCAGAAATTAAGGTTCCGTGTCCATAAATACCTGTTGGGTGAAATTGAACAAACTCCATATCTTGTAACGGTAATCCTGCTCTCAATACCATTGCATTTCCATCTCCCGTACAAGTATGCGCAGAAGTTGCTGAATAATAAACTTTTCCATAACCACCTGTTGCTATAATGACTGTATGAGCTCTAAATCGATGAATTGTTCCGTCGTTTAAATTCCAGGCTATTAATCCTTTACACTCCCCGTCTTTCATTAATAAATCTAATGCAAAATATTCTATAAAAAATTCTGTGTTATGTTTTAAAGCTTGTCCATAAAGAGTGTGTAATATTGCATGTCCAGTTCTATCCGCTGCTGCGCAAGTTCTTTGGACTATTCCATTTCCATAATTTTTTGTCATACCTCCGAATGGTCTTTGATAAATTTTCCCCTCATCTGTTCGACTAAATGGAACTCCATATTTTTCTAATTCTAAAACTGCTTTTGGTGCCTCTTTACAAAGATACTCAATACTGTCTTGATCTCCTAACCAATCAGCCCCTTTTACAGTATCATACATGTGCCATCTCCAGTCATCTTCACCCATGTTTCCAAGTGCAGCTGAAATTCCTCCCTGCGCTGCAGAAGTATGGCTTCTAGTCGGAAATACTTTAGAGATACAAGCAGTTTTTAATCCTGCTTCACTCAAGCCTACGGCAGCTCTTAGGCCTGATCCACCAGCACCCAAGACTACTACGTCATATTCGTGATCTATAATATTGTATGAACTCATTATTTTAGATTAAATATAATAATTATTGTTAAAAGTGAAATACCTATAGCAGAAATATACAACAGTCTGTTTGCGACATTTTTGATTTTTTCATTACTAATATAATCCTCAAAAACCTCACTAATAGTTAGTGATGAGAAGAAAAATGCAAAAATAACAAATAAACTAAAGAGAAATTTGTTTATTGGGTTGGTAAAAAAATTGAAAATTTCAGAATAGCCTTGATCATAAATAGATACAAAACTTAATATAAACCAAATCATGAGTGGTAATAAAATTATTGATGAAACTTTAGTAAAAACCCATTTTTTTGTGGCTAAATTCATATTAAAAAAAATTTCTACCAATTAAATAAATAGCAACAGTAAATAAGAACGAACCAAATATAACAATCAATCCTGTCAAACGCGTTGTTTGTAATTCAAAACCATAGCCCATGTCCATTATCAAGTGTCTTATCTCACTCAAAATTTGAAAGCTAAATGACCAAACAAGACCTAAAACGATAAATTTACCAAAAAAAGAATTAAAAAAAAAATTGATTAAAGTATAATTTGTTTCACCTAAAATCAGCCAGCAGGACAAAAAACAAATTAAAGTAATTCCTATAATGTTTATAATTCCAGTTATACGGTGTGAAATTGAAACTAATGACGAAATGTGCCATCTATAAATTTGTATATGAGGTGATAATGGTTTTTTATCTTCCATAAAAATCATTTTTAATCAAACTTTCGGCAATTTGCACTGCGTTCAATGCCGCCCCTTTAACTAAATTATCAGATACGATCCATAAATTTATTGTATTTTCCCTAGACTCATCCAGTCTTATTCTAGAGATAAAAGTTTCAAATTTATCCTCTGCCTCAATAGGAGTTATATAGCCTCCGTCTTGATGTTCATCAACAACCTTGCACCCGGGAGAAGTAGACAAAACTGTTCTAATTTCATCTAAATCACATTTTTTATTAAACTCTACATTTGCACTAATACAATGAGAAACAAGAACGGGTATCCTTACACAAGTTGAAGTCACTTTAATTTTTTTATCTAAAATTTTCTTGATTTCATCAGTAGTTTTTTGTTCCTCTTTTGTGTAACCATTTTCTAAAAAACTATCAATATGAGGGATTGCATTAAATGCTATTTGCTTAGTAAAATTTTTCGATAATATTTTTTTATTTTGAAAATAATTCTCAGTTTGAGACAATAGTTCATCCATAGCTGACTTACCTGCCCCTGATACTGACTGGTATGTGGATGCAACTATTCGATTGATATCATACAAGTCGTGTAATGGCTTTAAGGCCACCACAACTGGAATTACTGAACAATTAGCGTTAGCAATAATATTTTTGTTTTTTACATCAGATAATTTTTTTGAATTAACTTCTGGAACAATTAATGGAATATCAGGATCTTTTCTGAAGTATTTCGAATTATCAATTACAATAGTTTTTTCAGCAGCGACATGAGCCCATTTTTCAGCAACACCACTCCCAGCTGCAAAAAATGCAATTTTAACATTAGAAAAATCAAATTTTTTAAGATCTTTTACTACATATTCTTTTCCATTATAGTTAATTTTTTTTCCTTCACTATTTTTTGAAGCAAGTAAGAATAGATTCTCTATATTAATTTGTTTTTTCTCTAAAATTTCAATTATTTTTCTTCCAACATTTCCTGTTGCGCCAACTATTGCAATGTTCATAACACTAAATGACTTTTAATTCTAAACGAGGGGTAAATCACAAACAGTACCCACATATATTTTTTCATTTATTTCTATATTAAACTGATTTTTTGTATTCCAGTAAGGTTTATTAATCATTGCAATTCCAACGACTTTATTAAATGTAGGGGAATATGTGGCTGATCTAACATATCCAACTATTTCTTTATTATCATCAAATAAAGTTTTTTCACAATACATATCAATTTTTTTGTGTTCAATTTTTACACCCATAAGTTTTCTAGTTATTCCTTGGTCTTTTATCTTTTTGAGTTTTTCTTTACCTAGAAAATCAACATCACTGTCTAAATGAATAAATTTATCAAAATTTGCTTCAAATGGATTATCCCTGTTGTCAAAATCATTTCCATAAGACAATAGATTGCCTTCTATTCTCTCAATTAGGTTTGGACAACCTGGCTTTACATTAAATTCTTTTCCAGACTCAAATAAATAATCGTATAAATTCTGACCCGCGATGTCATTATCAACATAAATTTCAAATCCACCTTGTTTTGACCATCCAGATCTTGCAATAAAATATTTATGACCCTTCAGTTCAAAATAATCAAAGTTAAAAAATTTTAATTTTCTAATCTCTTCACCAAATAATTTTGACATTAAGTCATCTGCCATAGGCCCTTGAACAGCCAAGATGTTTACATTTGGTTCATTTATTTCAACTTCAAATTTATTTCCAGCTGCAAGACCTTTTGCAAAAAATATTACATCTGCATCAGCTATAGATAGCCACCATTTATCCTCTGCAAGTTTATTAATTATTGGGTCATTGACTAAAAGTCCCTCATTATCAATTAACGGAGCATAATAACATTTTCCGACTTTTGATTTAGATAGATCTCTACAAGTCATTAGTTGAACTAATTTTGATGAGTCTTTTCCAGAAATCTCAACTTGCCTTTCTGCTGCAACGTCCCAAACTTGTACGAATTTTTTCAAGTGATGATAATCGCTCTCTAATGATTTAAAGGATGCTGGAAGCAACATATGATTATAGACTGTGTAGCTACTCACACCATGAGCTTCTATTCTATCAGTATAAGGTGTACTTCTAAGTCTTCTTGATTTTGCAATAGAAAAGTTTTTCATTTTTTTAAAAATTCTAGGATCTTTTCTCTCATTTCAAACGCTTTTTCAATCATAATCATATGACCACATCCTTCGAAGATGTGAGTAGATGAATTTTTTACAAGATTTGAAAATTTTTTTCCTACTTCAATGTTAACCATCTTATCAAGGGCACCAAATATAAACATGCTTGGACAATTTATTGAACCAGCAGCCTCTTTACCGTTGGAATAATTGTTACAAGCAATAAGATCAACAGCTAATATTTCACTGATATCTCGAGTTGATTGAATTATTCTTTTAATAGGATTACCTCCAATAAATTTTTTGGAGCCCTCATACCCCCATTTCATCATCAATTTAACAGCATCTGAGTCACCATTTTTTGCTAGTTCAATTAAATCGGGATGAACTGGCATTTTATAAGAGCCACCAACAAAAATTAATTTTTTAATTCTTATTGGATATTTATGAGCAAATTCTAAAATTTCTAAACATCCCTGAGAATGTCCAATTAAAACTAAATCACGTAAATTTAACTGATTAAACGCTTTTTCTAACCAATCTGTGATTTTTTCTATTGTATCTTTACAGGGACCATCAGAATTTCCATGTCCGGGTAAATCTATTGATAAAACATTAAAATTTTGATTTGAAAAAAATTGCTCTGTTAAAGACCAAACAATATGAGACATTCCACTTCCATGCAAAAATACAATTGTTTCTTTCTTTGGATCAATACCTTGCCCTGCATCTGATGCATGGACATTTTTATTTTCAACTTGGAAAATCAAATAATTACCTAGAATTGTTTTCTTAGTTCAAACTTCTGAATTTTTCCTGTGGAAGTCTTTGGTAACTCACAGAAAATTACTTTTTTTGGTACTTTAAATCCTGCTAAAGTTTCTTTACAAAAATCTATTAATTCTTTTTCACTGGTTGGTTTGTCTTTAATCATTTCGATAAAAGCGCATGGAACTTCACCCCATTTTTCATCAGGTTTTGCAACCACAGCTGCGATAGAAACTGAAGGGTGTTTAGAAAGAGTATTTTCTATTTCAATTGAAGATATATTTTCTCCTCCAGAAATAATTATGTCTTTAGATCTATCTTGTATTTTTACATATCCATCAGGGTGCATAACAGCTAAATCTCCAGTGTGAAACCAACCACCCTTCATCGCTTTATCGGTAGCTTCTTTGTCTTTAAAATATCCTTTCATTACTACGTTCCCCCTTATCATTATCTCTCCAATTGTTTTGCCATCTTTGGGAACTTCTTTCATAGTTTCAGGATCTAAAATTGTTACACCTTCAGTATTAGGATATCTTACTCCTTGTCTTGCTTTAATTTCATTTTGTTTATCTTCATCAAAATCATTCCATTCGTCATTCCAAGCACATTGGGTAACATGTCCGTAAGTTTCTGTTAAACCGTATACATGCATGACTTCGAACCCTAGGGCTTTCATCTTTTTAAAGATTATACTTGGAGGTGGTGCGCCTGCAGTTAAAACATGAACTTTATGTTTTAATTTTTTTCTATCAGCTTCTGGGGCACCAGTAATCATATTAAGAATAATTGGCGCTCCACCAAAATGCGTTACATCATATTTATCAATTAGCTCGAATATTTTTTTAACATCTATATTTCTTAGGCAAACGGTCCTTCCATTCAGCATTGGGATCGTCCATGGGTAGCACCAACCATTACAATGAAACATTGGGACAATTGTTAAGAAATTTAATTGGTTAGGCATATTCCATGCCACAGAACTTCCTGTAGACATTAAATAAGCTCCTCTATGATGATAAACTACACCTTTTGGATTTCCAGTAGTGCCGGAAGTATAACTTAACGAAATAGATTGCCATTCATCATCAGGCATTTGCCAATTATAATTTACATCCCCAGTATTTAAAAAGTTTTCATATTCATGCTCACCAATTTTTT
The DNA here is from genome assembly GCA_902590915.1 of uncultured Pelagibacteraceae bacterium. Lineage (GTDB taxonomy): Bacteria > Pseudomonadota > Alphaproteobacteria > Pelagibacterales > Pelagibacteraceae > Pelagibacter. Next base: position 272,995 of record CACIYQ010000001.1, on the reverse strand, counting down.
CACACTTTGATTGGTCAGCATATTTGTCATTTATATCAATAATTGTAATTTTTTTATCTAGAGTTTTTAAAGCTTTTTTTACTTCTACATGTAGTTGTCTATCAACCACTAAAACTTTTGCATCACTATGATTTAGAATATATGCAATAGTGTTTGCATCTAATCTAATATTAATCGTATTTAAAACTGCTCCTGTCATTGGAACAGAGTAGTGGGCTTCAAATATTTCAGGTGTATTAAACGCTAAAAATGAAACCGTATCACCTTTTTTAATACCAATTTTAGACAAAGCACTCGCAAATTTTATTGCTCTTTTATAAACTTCACTCCAAGTATAGCTTCTATCTTCATAAACAATTGCTTCATAATTTGGATAAATTTCTGTTGCTCTTTTTAAAAATGTTAGTGGAGTTAAAGGAACATGATTGGCTTCGTTTTTCTCCAAATTAGTATCGTAATGATTCATCCCTAAATAAAATTAAATTTCATTATATTTGAGCTTCCAGAAATTGCAGATTTGTAATGATATTCGGCTCTGGGTAGTACTTTTTCAAAATAAAATTTAGCTGTATTGATTTTATCAGAGTAAAAATCTTTATTTTTTTCATAATCATTAAAACTAACTTCTAAAACCTTTATCCAAGAATATGCAATTGAGACATAACCAAGTGTTCTTAAATAGTCATTTGCTGCTGCACTTACATCATCTTTTTCGATTTTACTTTGATCACTGATCCAACCTGTAAATTTAGTTAATATATCAAGGTAATGATTTAATTCTTTTGAAAAAGTTTCAACTTTTCCCTTTTTACTCTCGCACTCTGACTTAACCATATCTAAAAATCTGTTTATTATATTTCCATTTTTATTTGATAATTTTCTAAATACTAAATCTGCTGCTTGAACTGAGTTTGTTCCTTCATAAATAGGAGTGATACGATTATCTCGATATAATTGCTCAATTCCTTGATCTTTAGTATACCCATACCCACCATGGATTTGCATTGCATCATTTGTTATCTCCATAGCTAAATCTGTAAAAAGTGATTTTACTACTGGTGTCATTAATGAAACGTAATCAGATGCTTCTTGTTTTATTTTTTCATCAGGATGGTAAAGGCTGACTTCAGTTTGTTGAGATAGCCAAAAACATAACGCCCTTTCACCCTCAATTATTGATTTCATGTTCAATAGTGATTTTCTTATATCTGCATGTTCAATTATAAAATCTGCACCATTGATTGACTTAGAATTGTTCGTTTTCCCTTGTTTTCTCTCTTTTGCGTAGGCAAGTGAGTTCTGATAAGCTATCTCGGATAACCCTAAACCCTGAATCCCAACCACTATTCTCTCTAAGTTCATCATTGTGAACATAGCACTTAAACCTTTGTCTTTAGCTCCAATCATATACCCAGTTGCTTCATCAAAATTTAAAACACACGTTGCTGATCCTTTTATTCCCATTTTGCTTTCAATAGATCCCGTTGATACTCCATTCCTTGGACCAACTGTTCCATCTTCATTTACTACAAATTTAGGAACTAAAAATAAACTTATACCTTTGGTACCAGCAGGAGAGTCTGTAGCTCTAGCAATTACCAAATGTATTATATTTTCTGTGAGATCTTGATCACCAGAAGTAATGAAAATTTTCTGGCCACTCAGTTTATATGTTCCGTCAGTTTGTTTTTCAGCTTTAGTTTTTAAAAGTCCTAAATCAGTACCACAAACTGGTTCGGTTAAACACATCGTTCCACTCCATTTACCTTCAACCATTTTAGGTAAATATTTATTTTTAATTTCATCTGAAGCATGACGATTAATACAATTATAAGCCCCAATACTTAATTCGCTATAAAGTTTAAATGATAAACTTGCAGACGATAACATTTCATCAAAAAAAGCACTTACAGTTTTAGGCATTCCTTGACCACCGTATTTTGGATCACAAGATAACGATGTCCATCCATCTTCAATATATTTTTGGTAGGCCTCTTTATAGCCTGGAGGTGTTCTAACAACCCCATTTTCTAAAACCGCAGGATTTTCATCTCCTACTTTTGCAAGTGGTAATATTAAATTTTGATTTATTTTAGCTGCTTCTTCTAGAATATCTTTTACTAAATCAGAATTAACTTCATTATACCTTTCCAATTCATTGTAGTTTTTATTGTCTCTTAACTTTTCATAAAGAAACATCATATCTTTTACTGGAGCTGTATAACTTGGCATTTTAAAACTTTAGAATAATTATAGATTTATTGCAATTTTGAAATTATCGCATCACCCATTGCTGAAGTTGATACCTCTTTCATTCCATCTGATAGAATGTCTTTAGTTCTTAAACCATCATTTAATACGTGCTGTACTGCTTTTTCTAATGCATCAGCCTCATCATCTAAATCCAATGAATATCTTAAAGCCATAGCAAAGCTTAAAATTGAAGCAATAGGATTTGCTATTGATTTACCAGCAATATCTGGTGCTGAACCATGAATAGGTTCATACATTGCTCTCATTTCTCCATCTTTATTTTTTGCACCCAAAGATGCCGAAGGCAAAAGCCCTAAAGAACCTGTTAACATTGAGGCTTGATCTGAAAGCATATCACCAAATAAATTATCAGTTACAATTACATCAAACTGTTTGGGATTTCTTAATAGTTGCATTGCACAATTGTCAGCAAGCATATGACTTAATTCAACATCTTTAAATTCTTTATCGTGAAGCTCTTGCACTTCTTCCTTCCATAACTGTCCAGCTTCCATAACATTTGATTTTTCACAAGAAGTTACTTTATTCGATCTTTTTCTTGCAAGATCAAATGCAATACGTGCAACTCTTGCTATTTCACTAGTCGTATATGTGTGAGTATTAATTCCTTTTCTTTCTCCATTTTCAATTGGTTTAATTCCTCTTGGCTCACCAAAATATATTCCTCCAGTAAGCTCTCTAACAATCATTATATCTAAGCCCGAGACTACTTCTGGTTTTAAGGTTGAAGCACTTACCAATTGTTCAAAGCAAATTGCTGGTCTTAAATTTGCAAATAATTTTAGTTCTTTCCTGAGTTTTAATAATGCTCTTTCAGGTTTTTTTGAAAATTCGACTTCATCCCACTTAGGTCCTCCGACAGCACCCAACATTACAACTTCACTTTCTAAAGCTTTATAAAACACTTCATCAGTAATTGGTGTACCATGTTTGTCGTAAGAGCAACCTCCAGCAAGATCCTCATCCATTTCAAAATCAAGTGATTTTTTATCATTAAACCAATTAATAATTTTTTTGACTTCACCTATCACTTCTGGACCAATACCATCGCCAGGTAATAAAAGAATTTTTCTTTTTTTTACCTTAATCATTAAAAACCCAGGGCCTTTTAGATTTTAAATTATTTTCAAAACTTTCAATTTTATTTGACTTCTTAAGAGATAAAGCTATTTCATCTAGACCCTCTAGTAAGCATTTTTTCTTGAATTGATCGACTACAAATTTAATCTCGTTATTTCCAAAAAAAACTTTTTCCTCAACAAGATCTACAGAAATTTCTTCTTTTCTATTAGCATATTCAGATAATTCTTTAATTTTTTCTTCATCAAGCGTTATTGGCAAAATGCCATTCTTAAAACAGTTATTGTGAAAAATATCTGCAAAGCTTGAACTTATTACACAAGTTATTCCAAAATCTAATAAAGCCCACGGTGCGTGCTCTCGAGAAGAGCCACAACCAAAGTTTTTTCCTGCTATTAATATTTTAGAATTATTATATGGATTTTTATTTAATACAAAGTCACTTAATTCAGCTCCTTTATCATCATATCTCATCTCAAAAAATAAATTTTTTCCAAGACCTGTTCTTTTAATTGTTTTTAAAAATTGCTTTGGAATGATCATATCGGTATCAACATTTGCTGTTGATAAGTATGCAGGGATACTTTTTAATGTACTAAACTTTTGCATTAATCTTGAAACTTTCTTACGTCTTCAAGGTTACCAGAAATTGCTGCAGCGGCAGCCATACCAGGGCTTACTAAATGTGTTCTACCACCTCTTCCTTGTCTTCCCTCAAAATTTCTATTTGATGTAGAGGCACATCTCTCTTCTGGTTTAAGTTTATCAGCATTCATGGCCAAACACATAGAACATCCAGGTTCTCTCCAATCAAATCCTGATTGAATAAAAATTTTATCTAGTCCCTCTTGCTCTGCCTGTTCTTTAACAAGACCTGACCCAGGAACTACCATCGCCTCAACGTGTGTAGAAATTTTTTTATCTTTTAAAATTTTAGCTGCTTCTCTTAAATCCTCAATTCTTCCATTTGTGCAACTTCCAATGAAAACTTTATCAATCTTGATATCTGTAGCAGCCATATCAGGTTTTAGACCCATATATTTTAAAGATCTCTCTATAGAATTTTTTTTATCTTCATCTGTCTCGTTTCTAGGGTTTGGGACCTTTTGGTCTATTGTAATAACATCCTCTGGTGAAGTTCCCCATGTAATCATCGGTAGTATTTGATTTCCATTGATAGTTATCTCTTTGTCAAAAACTGCATCATCATCAGACTTTAGTTTTTTCCATTCCTCTAATGCTCTGTTCCAACTGTCACCTTTGGGCGACATAGGCTTACCTTTTAAATAGTCAAAAATTTTTTCATCTGGGGCTATCAGGCCTGCTCTTGCACCAGCTTCTATTGTCATATTACAAATAGTCATTCTTTGTTCAACAGTTAGTGATGTGATTACATCACCTGCATATTCTAAAACATAACCTGTTCCACCAGCTGTACCAATTTTTCCAATAATTTGTAAAATTACGTCTTTAGAAGTAACACCTAATGGAAGCTGTCCATTAACGTTAATTCTAAAATTTTTTCCTTTTTTTTGTACGAGTGTTTGGGTTGCTAGAACATGTTCAACCTCTGATGTTCCTATTCCAAATGCTAACGCACCAAATGCTCCATGGGTTGCTGTATGACTATCTCCACAAACTATTACAGTACCTGGTTGAGTAAAACCTTGTTCTGGTCCAATGATATGAACTATTCCTTGTCTTTTATCATCCATTCCAAACAGTTGTATACCAAACTCTTTACAGTTAGCTGCTAAAGTATCAACTTGAATTTTTGACTCTTTGTCAGAAATACCTTTTGATCTGTCTGTGGTTGGTACATTATGATCTGCAACTGCTAGAGTTAAATTTGGATTTCTTACTTTTCTTTTTGTATTTCTTAAACCTTCAAAGGCTTGTGGGCTTGTAACCTCATGAACTAGATGTCGACCTACAAAGATTAAAGAAGTTCCATCTTCTTGTTGATCAACTAAATGATCACTCCATAATTTATCGTAAAGGGTTTTAGCCATTAAAAAAATTATTTATTTTCTAAGGTATTTTCTGATTTCGGTTCTTCTTTTTTCTCTTCTACAGCTGGAACTGCATCTGCTATGGGTGCTGTCTCTTTTGTAGGAACTTCAACCACTGGAGCTAAGTTTTCTTCAGTCACTGTCTCTGGTTTTATATCAACATCAATACCAATTTTCTTTCTTATTTTTTCTGCAATCCTAGCTGATTTACCTGTTCTGTCTCTAAGATAGTATAATTTGGCTCTTCTAACTTTACCTGATCTAATAACTTTAATTGAGTCTATTAATGTTCCATATAATGGAAAAGTTCTCTCAACACCTTCTCCAAATGAAATTTTTCTAACTGTAAAAGAGGAGTTTAAATCTCTACTTTTTTTTGCAATACAAACGCCTTCAAAATATTGAATTCTATCTTTTTTACCTTCAGTAATTCTAACACCAACCTTAACAACATCCCCTGGAAAAAATTCTGGAATTTTCTTTTCTGCTAGAATTTTTTTTACGTTGTGCTGATTTATTTCTTCAATTGTTTTCATATTAGTTGTTATCAAATTATTTCTTCTTATATTTTTCCCATAAATCTGGTCTTCGGTCGCGTGTTATAGCCTCTGATTGAGATAAACGCCAGTCTTTAATTTTGCTATGATCCCCTGATAATAATACATCTGGTACTGCTTTTTCCTCCCAAATTTGAGGTTTTGTAAATTGAGGATACTCTAAAAGACCATTTTCAAAAGTTTCTTCAGTCTTAGAATTATCATTTCCTAATACTCCTGGCAAAAGCCTGAGCACACTATCTATAACAACATAAGCTGCAGTTTCACCTCCAGACAGAACATAATCTCCTATACTAATTTCCTCAATATTTCTTGTGGATAGAACTCTCTCATCAACTCCTTCGAAATGCCCACAGATAAGTGATATAGATTTTTCTTTTGCCAATCTCTTTGCATAATTTTGATCAAATTTTTTTCCTTTTGGAGATAAATATAAAATTCTTTCACCTTCAATTTTATTTTGATCTAATGATTTAGCAAGGACATCTGGTTTTAATAGCATTCCTGATCCTCCTCCATAAGGAGTATCATCCACAGTTTTGTGTTTATCTTCAGCCGCATCTCTAATATTTACAACTTTTAAACTCCATAAATCTTTTGACATTGCTTTTCCATACATACCCTTAGAAAGAGGTCCAGGAAAAACTTCTGGATAAAGTGTAAACACTTGAGCTTGCCACATAAATAACTTTTAAATTATTTTTTTTCTTCTTTAGGAGCTTCTGCTGCTGGTGCTGCCTCTGCTTTAGGAGCTTCTTCTTTAGGAGCTTCTGCTTTATCTTCCTCTTTTTTGTTTCTTTCTTTTTTTGGAATAGCTTTATTAGGATTATTACCATTTGCTGGCATTGGCATTAGTTCATTTTCGCCTAATAATCTTGCAACTCTAGTTGTTGGTTTTGCACCTTGACCTAACCAGTATTTAATTCTTTCAGCCTCAAGACCCACTCTCTCTTTTTTCTCTTTAGGCAAAAGAGGATTAAAAAATCCAACTTTCTCAATAAATCTTCCATCTCTTGCAAAACGACTGTCTGCTACCACAACTTTATAGACTGGACGCTTTTTTGTTCCTCCCCTTGATAATCTAAGTTTTAACATATTTTCTCCTTTTTTATTTTAATTGATTGAATAGCTCTGGAGGTATTCCTTTATCAGTCATACCCTTCATATTTCCTTTAGACATCTTTTTCATCATTTCAGACATCATTTTAAATTGTTTTAACAATTTATTGATAGTGGCTGGATTGGTGCCAGAGCCATTAGCAATTCTTTTTTTTCTTGAACTATCAATTATTTTTGGGTTCTCTCTCTCTTTTTTTGTCATAGACAAAATAATAGCTTCATTTGTAGTTATAATACTTTCATCAATTCCAGCTGAATCCATTTGAGATTTAATTTTTGAAACTCCAGGCATAAATGACATTATTCCTTCAATGCCTCCCATTTTTTTCATTTGTCTTAGTTGGGCTAAGTAATCTTCCATTGAAAACTGACCTTTTTTTAAATTTTCTTCAGCTTTTTTAATATTTTCTTCGCCAAGATCTTGAGCAGCTTTTTCTACAAGAGAAACAATATCTCCCATGCCAAGAATTCTGTTAGCTATTCTGTCGGGATGAAAAACTTCGAGATTATCAATTTTTTCTCCTATACCTAAAAACTTAATTGGAACATTTGAAACATATTTCATACTTACAGCAGCACCACCTCTAGCATCACCATCAGCTCTTGTTAAAATAATTCCAGATAAATTGACTGTATTTTTAAACTCTTTTGCAACTGATGCTGCAACTTGACCTGTTAAAGAATCTGCAACTAAGAAAGTCTCTGTTGGATTTATTACACCTTCAATTTGTTTAATTTCACTCATCATCTGTAAGTCAATTTGAGTTCTTCCTGCAGTGTCAAAAAGAACTATTTCTGCACCATTTAGATTGGCAGCACTAATAGCTCTTCTACAAATATCAGCTGGCTGTTGTCCTTCAATAATTGGTAAAGTTAAAATGTTATTTTGTTCCCCTAAAGATCTAAGTTGCTCTTGAGCGGCTGGTCTGTAAATATCCAAGCTGACCATCATGACTTTTTTCTTTTTCGTATTCTCTAAATACTTGGCAAGTTTTGCAGTGGTTGTGGTTTTACCTGAACCTTGCAGACCTACCATCATCATTGGAACAGGCGGTACCGCATTAAGATTTATATCGCTATTTGACTCTCCCAACAAATTAACAAGTTCATCATAAACAATTTTGACAACCATATCCCCTGGAGAGGTTGATCTAATAATTTCTTGTCCCAATGCTTTTGGCTTAACTTTTTCGATAAAGTCTTTAGCAACCTCTAAAGATACATCAGCTTCTAAAAGAGCTTGTCTTATTCCTCTTAAACCCTCATCTACTTGAGCTTCATCAAGAGAAGGAGATTTTTTTAAAGAAGAAAAAATTTCTTCAAATTTATTTGTTAAATTTTCAAACATATTTTTTCACACAGCAGTAATCGCACTAGTGGGCGAAGCCTCGCTGACTAGTGTCGATCTCTTTGTTTCCAAAGACACCGCAAAGTTAATGTTTTTGCGGAAACGGCAACAACCTATAATAGAGGTTCAAAAAGTCAATAAATAAGTTAAATATCTATATATGAATATCAAAGCCTTTAAAATGGATGGTTTGGGTAATGATTTTGTCATTATAGATAATAGGCAAAAAATTACTGATTTAACCAAACAACAAATAATTAAAATTTGTGACAGGAAATTTATCGGTTGTGATCAATTAATTTTGATAAATAAAAACGAGACTTCAGATGCATCTTTAGAATTTTATAATTCTGATGGTGGAACTTCTGGAGCATGTGGAAACGGAACAAGATGTGTTGCAGATTTATTATCAAAAGAAAATAATAAATCGTTAATTACTTTAACCACACAATCTGGAGATTTAAAATCAGAGATATTGGGAAACAAGCTAGTTTCTACAGAAATTGGAAAAGGTAAAACAGAGTGGAACGAAATTCCCCTCTCTAAAAAACTAGACACCAATAACCTTAATATCAAAATATCGGATTTAGATAATAATAATTATACGGGAGGAGCGGCTGTAAACGTTGGAAATCCCCACGTAATTTTTTTTGTTGATAATAACGAAAATTTTGAAATAAAAAAAATTGGACCAGAAATTGAGCACCATCCTTTGTTTCCAGAAAGATGCAATGTCACTTTAGCAACAGTCGTTAATAAGGAATTAATAAAAGTTAAAGTTTGGGAGAGAGGAGCTGGTCTTACAAAGGCTTGCGGTACAGCAGCGTGTGCTACTGCATTTGCTGCAATGAAAAATAGGCTTTCAAGTAATAAGGTGGATATAGAGTTTTCTACAGGTAAATTATTAATTTTTATTGATGAAAATAATAGTATTCACATGAAAGGACCTGTCTCAGATATTAAAGAAATTAATATAAAAATTTAATGGGAATTTTTGATAAATTTAAATCTGGTTTTAAAAAAAGTGCATCCGCATTTACCTCGGGGCTAAAGAATATTGTAATAAAAAAAGAAATAGACGACAAAACATTAGATAAAATTGAAGATTATTTAATTCAATCAGATGTTGGGACAACCGCAGCGTCAGAAATTAGAGAAATTATCTCAAAAACTAAAATTGATCCAAACAAAGACACTGCAGAGGAAATAAATAAAATTTTAAAAGATTATATAATTGAGTTAATGAAACCTTTAGAAAGTTTCGATTTTTTTAAAAAAAAAGAAAAACTATATGCTACTCTAGTGTCCGGTGTTAACGGAGTTGGTAAAACAACTACGATAGGTAAAATAAGTAAAATATTAAAAGCTAATGGGAATAAAGTCATGCTTGCTGCATCAGATACATTTAGAGCAGCAGCAATTGAACAACTGGAAAATTGGGCAAAAAAAGTTGATGTTTATCTTACAAAATCATCACAAGGATCCGATCCAGCATCTGTTGCTTATAAAGCTATCGAAGATGCAATAAATAACCAATTTGATCAAGTTTTGATAGATACAGCTGGAAGATTGCAAAACAAAAAAAATTTAATGGAGGAATATAAAAAAATTGCAAACGTAACTAAAAAAATCGACTCTGAGGCTCCACATGATGTAATTTTAATTTTAGATGCTACTTCTGGACAAAATGTACTCAATCAAGTTGAGGAGTTTAATAAAATTATCCCTATTACTGGACTAATAATGACAAAATTAGACGGAACAGCTAAAGGAGGAATTCTTTTAGCGGTTGCTAAAAAATATAAACTGCCAATAGTTGCTCTTGGTTTAGGTGAAAAAGAAGATGATCTGCAAGTTTTTGAGGCAGAAAAGTTTGCTGATGCCTTTACACAGATTAATTAATTAAAGTGCTTGAAATCAAAGGTTTATAAAAGCTACATTTATAATTGTCTTTAAAATCATAATGATCACAGTCTTTTGCAATTGAAGATATAATAAAGTCGAACTTTCCATTAACCGGATAAACCTCTAATTTTTTTTCTGTAATATCAAATTTGAAATTAGCTCTTAAGCTTTTAACGGCACTAATCATAACAAGTGTTTTATTATCTTTTAATAAATAGTATGCAAAATCATCAGGAAAGACTGGAAAATCATATTCCTGCAAAAAATATTTAGCTCTTCTTGGAAACCATTCGTAAGATATTAAAGGTGATGAACTTTTTGTTTCATAATCATATATATAGAGGTCTTTAGGATAATCGTTTATGTAGTTATTATTTTCCCCTCGTGCCAAAATAGCTTTTTCACGTGTTTTAAAATATAAGGCAAAGTTTTCATCATGTGAATTCATTTGATCTATGTGAAATAAATTATCTACCGAAGATAAGTTTTCCTTTGCAAAGCTAAAGTTTCCAAATGAAAGTAGTATAAAAATAAATAAATATAATTTTTTCATCCTTAAGTCATTAAAATAAAAGTTTGGATTATATTTGTTAAGAATGTGGCTTAATTTAATCGTTTTAAAAAATCATTTAACATAGAAACTAATTTAGAATCATACTCCATCATATGGTCGTCATCCTTTGTAAAATATGAATATTTTGGATTATTTGCCAAATCAAATATTTTTTTTCCCATCCAAAAAGGAACTATTTTGTCTGCTTCACCATGCATTACCAAAACTGGGATATTAATACTTTTGATTTTTTTCTGGTTCTCGTATTTATCTTTTAAGAGTAGGCCAACAGGGATGTAGGGATAAAAGTTCTTTGCAGCTTCTACCATAGAGGTAAAAGGTGTCTCTAGTATCAATCCTGCAAAATTCCCTTTTTGAGCAATCTCAGTTGCTATTCCGGTTCCAAGTGACTCGCCATAAATGATAATATTATTCTCATCTACACCATTATTTTTTAGCCACTCCAATGCACTTTTTCCATCAATATAAAGGTTATTTTCAGTGGGATTTCCATCATTTCCACTAAAACCTCTCCAAGCGATAATCAAAAAATTTACCTTTAAATCTTTAAAATGATTTAATTTATTTATTCTGTTCTCAAGATTTCCTGCGTTACCATGAAAAAAGAGAATTGTTTTATTATTTTCTAAGTTCTTTTTATGAAACCATCCTAAAAGATTAATGTTGTCGCTTGTTTTAATTTTTACTTTCTCAATTTCAACTTCTAATTTTTCGCCATAATAATTATTTTCATTTGGGTGATACATTAAATTTCTCTGAAATATGAAAAGTAAAATCAAAATCGAGAAGTAAACAACTAAAATTCCAATTATTATTTCCAAAAATATATTCCTACGACTTATTCTCATAATTTTTTCTAGCCAAGTAAACACCTAAGAATACCAAAGCTGTGCCTAAATAGTGATAAGACTCTAATTTTTCTTCAAATATAAAATAACCATAAATTGCTCCATAAATTGTAAAAACATACAGTGTAAATCCAGTTAAAGATGCTCCAAGACTTTTTTGAGCCTGAGTATAGAGTGTAAAAGCAATAATTCCAGGCGAGATTGCTGCAAATAATACCCAAAGATAAAATTGTTTATTAAAAACAGTTCTGGCTACAAAAAATTCTTCAACCATGTAGAAAGGTAGTAAACTAAATGCACCGAAAAAAGAGATTAAGGTAAATCTTTGAAAAATTGATAATTCAGATTTCCAATAGAAAAGATAAATTGAGTACAGCGCCCAACCTATAGAAGCAGCCAACATCCAAAGATCCCCAATTGTAAAATTTAAATTTAATAATAAGTCTAAGTTACCTTTTATAATTATTGCAAAAACGCCAACTAAACATGTAATTAGTCCGGCTATTTTAGGCAAATTTATTTTTTCATTAAAAAATAATGCTGAGATCAAAATTATGAAAATAGGAGAAGATGTATAAATAATTCCCATATTAGTAACCGTTGTTGTTTCTCCAGCTAAAAATGGAAATGCACCACATACCCCACATCCCATTGAGCCAAGAAAAAATAATTTTTTATATTCTTTTTTAATGATTGGGTAACTTTTCTTTAACGAAAAATAAGTAAAAGGTAAAAGTATTATAAAAACGAAAGTCCATCTCCAAAATGCTAAAGAAATTGGTGGAACAAATTCAACACCCCCTCTCGCAACTATCAAATTTGAAGCCATAAAAATAGGCTGAATAAACAATAAAGAAAAAGCTAATAGGTATCTTTTTTGATTAGACAATTTTTCTAAATTATTTTTTGTCGAAAAAAGCCTCGTACAACATCATAAATATGGCAATACCCATTAATAGATAAACTGGCAATACATCTAAAAAACCTATCATGGTTGATCTTGTTAAGGTAGTTGCAAGACCAATTAAAAATGCCGTTGCAAGCAATGTGCCGAGAAATGTTGTAAATTTTTGCATATTAATTATTACATTCTTTTTCTAGCCAATTAGCAATACCTAAAAATCTATGATCGTCGTATTTTGCTCCAACTAACTGAACTCCTAAAGGCATATTCCCCTCGCCTTGTAATAAAGGTAAGGATATACACGGAGTTCCAAAATAAGACCAAACTTTATTAAATTCAGCTGTACCAGTGCTTTTTAATCCCTTAGGAGCAACCCCTGGGCTAGATGGAGATAACACCCCATGATAATCCTCAAATACTTCTTGATAAGACTCATAACTTCTTTTTATAAAATCTATTGCTTCTGCATAATCTTTTGCAGAATATTTATTCCCTCTAACAATTGCATCTTGCATGTATTTTGATAATTTTTTTTTATATTTTTTATAATAAAGCGCAAAATTGTTTGCCAAATCAGTTTCATGAATTATTTGATGAAACTTATGAATATCTTTAAAATATGAAGGTGTATCAAACACTTCAATGTTTTTTTTAAAAGATTTTATAAAATATTCAAAAGCTTCTTTTGATTTTTTATCTACAATATTCCAATGATCAGTTTTATAAAAGATGAACTTTGGATCAAACAATGGTCCCTTTTTTGTTTCATCCAGTAAGTTTTCTGTTGAATAGTGAATTGTAGCACTATCATAATTATCTTTTTTAATAAGAACTTTTGCAAGTAGCGCAATATCCTCTACAGATTTTCCAAAGATACCGATATGGTCTAACTTTTCAGAAGTTTTAAGAACACCATTTCTAGAAATTAATCCATAAGATGGTTTATAGCCCACAACTCCACAGTAGGATGCTGGCCTTATAACTGATCCACCAGTTTGAGATCCTATTGACAAAGGCGCCATAAAAGATGCAACAGATGCTGCAGATCCACTTGAAGAACCACCTGGTGTTCTGGAATAATCATGTGGATTAGTAGTTTTTGATGGGCCAAGAAAAGCCAGCTCAGAAGTTGCTGTTTTTCCCATTACAATTGCACCCGCAGATAAAAGTAAATCTACAATTTCCGCATTTTGAGAAAAAGATTTTCCTTTTCTAATGACTGTTCCACACTCGGTTGGCATGTCTACAGTGCCTATAATATCTTTTAGAGCTACTGGTATACCATGTAATGGTCCGATAGGTTTTCCTGATCTTCGATGATCGTCTGCCTCTGCAGCCTTTTCTAATAAAAGTTTTTTGTCAAAATGTGCCCATGCCTTAACATCTTTTTCAAACTTTTTTATTCTTTCAATATAATTTTCGCAAATTTGGACAGACGTTAATTGAGCATCTTTTATTTTCGAAACAAGTTCTTCAACTTTTAACGAAAATATGTCTGACATTTTAAATTATTGAGCAAATAATGTTTCTGGTAACCATAAAGCTATACCTGGAAACATGTACATTAAGAACATTGCAAAAATTACAATTCCCAAGAAAGGCATAATTCCTTTAAATATATCCAAAAGTTCTACTGCAGTTTTCTGTACACCTTTTAAATAATATGCCGACATTGCCATGGGGGGTGTTAAGAAAGAAGTTTGCAAGTTTAAAGCAATTAACATAGCAAAAAAATAGGGATTTACTCCAAAGACCTCTAAAAGAGGTAAGAATATAGGTACAAATATAATTAAAATTTCTGTCCATTCTAATGGCCAACCTAAAAGAAAAATTATTATTTGAGTGATAACTAAAAATTGCCAAGTTGAAATATTAATTGACGTAAAGAAGTGTTCAAATACTTCGTGACCACCAAGATATGAAAACACTGATGAAAAAGTCCAAGACCCAATAAATAACCACATTATCATTGCAGTTGTTTTGGCGGTTAAAAATACTGACTCTTTAAAATTTTGCCATTTAAGGGTTTTGTAGAACCAAGATAAAACTAAAGCACCAAATGCGCCTGCTGCTGCTGCTTCTGCAGGTGTGGCAATCCCAGCTAAAATTGTTCCAAGGACTAACATAATCAATCCAAATAAAGGTACAAAGGATACTAAAACTTCTTTTAATATTTCAGATCGTGGTGGAATATCTTCCTCAGGCGGTCTAGGTGCTATAGATGGATTTAACCATGCTCGAAAAACTGCATATCCAATATATAGACCTGCCAACAACAGACCTGGAAAAATAGCAGCTGCGAAAAGTCTTAATGGAGATAATTGTGCAATTACTGAATACACAATTAACATAATACTCGGTGGAATTAAAATACCTAAACATCCGCCAGAACAAATAATTCCTGACGCAAATTTTTTATCATAACCAGCCTTAACCATTGCAGGCCATGCCAATAATCCCATTAATGTTACAACAGCTCCGATGATACCGGTCGCGGTTGAAAATAATGTACAAGTAATTAATGCAGCAACAGCCATTGAAGCAGGAAGCCTGTGAGCAGCTAATCGAATTGCAAAAAATAATTTAGCTACTATTCCTGCTCTCTCAACTAAATAACCCATAAATAAAAACAAAGGAACTGCTGTTAACACATTGTTATCCATAACTGTGTAAGTGTTTTGAACAAATAACTGGAATATCCTGTTATCAAAGATATGTTCCATCATGGTTGCATCGTAATATGCGTAATAACCAAAACCAATTCCCATTGCCATAAGTGTAAAAGCTATTGGAAAACCTAAAAGAACAGCAAATAGAAAAATTCCCATCATTAAAATTGCTACTTCTGGATTGGTAAGACTAAATAACATTTTGTTTGTCTTCCTCCTGTGCAGCTCTCATTAACATTTGCTCAGTTTCCTCAGCTACAACCATTCTAGTGGGCCATTGCCCAGTTCTAATGCAAATTATAGATCTTAAAACTTCTGCGATGCCTTGAATTACTAACAATGTACCTGCAGCTGGTATCATTGATTTTACCATATAAATTTGTATTTGAGCTGGACTACTCCAGCTAGTTTCTTTTATTTTCCATGCCATAGCTGCATACTCGTATCCATAGAAAGCTAAAGCTATAACTCCTGGAAAAAAGAAAATAAAATAAAGAATAAGATCTATCCAGGCCTGGGTTCTTTGTTTAAATAATCTATAAATCACGTCTCCTCTGACATGAGCTTCCGTTGCTAAACAGTAAGCACCAGACATCATTAGTATTGCGCCATACATCTGCATACTAAAATCAAAATTCCATAAAGTTGGCTTATTAAAAACATAAGCCATCACTACCTCATAAACAGTTCCTCCCATTAAAATTACTATGCACCATGAAAATGCCTTACCCATCGATGTACTAAGAGTGTCAGCAAATTTAATGAAAGATTTCATCATCAACAATTATATTAAATTATACCAAAAAAAAAGGGGGTTTTTAAACCCCCCTTTTTAAATTTTCTAAAGTTAATTAGATTTTAACTTTCTGAATTGGACCAAACTCATTTTCATAAGCTAATTTGTAGTTCGGTTGATTCATCAACAGATACTTCATAGTTCTCTTAGCGTATGCTTTTTGTGAGTCTACTACTTTCTTAAAGAAAGCATCTTTACCAGAAAACTCACCAATAACTTTATCCCAACCTTTTAATTGTTCAGCTAAGATAGCGTCAGATGTTTGGTATACATTAACCTTATGCTCATTCATCAATTTAGCTAAGTCAGTTGAATATCTAACTAAAGCTTTGAAGTAGTTATCAGAGTTTGCGGCATATGCAGCATTCTTTAAGATAGCTTGATGAGAAGGTGAAAGGCTGTTTAGTCTCTTAGTATTCATAGGAATTTCGAACATTTCCTGAGATTGGTGGAAACTTCCTAAGTGATAGTGTTTAGAGACATCTTGCATTCCAAACTGTGAGTCTGATGTTGGGTTGTTAAACTCTGCAGCATCAATCAAACCAGTTTTCATAGCTGGCTGGATTTCACCACCAGGTAATTGTCTTACGACCATTCCCATAGCAGTTAAAACGTTAGTCGCTAAACCAACTGTTCTATACTTCATGCCTTTAACATCAGATACTTTTGTCACGTTCTTTTTAAACCAACCAAATGGTTGAGCCGGCATAGGCATATGGAAGAAACCTGTGTAATTAAATCCTACACTTGCTACCGCTTCTTCATATAACTTTCTTCCTCCACCATACTCCATCCAAGCCATAACTTCTTGAGATGACATACCGTATGAAGGACCAGTTCCAAAAAGTGAAGCTGCTGGATTTTTTCCGTACCAGTATGCAGTCACCCAGTGACCCATATCTACTACTCCAGAACTTACCGCTTGTCCGATTTCAGAAGTTTTAACAACTGCACCGACTGGTTGAACGTCAATTTTTAGTTTTCCGTCTGACATATCGCTAACCATTTTTGCGTAGTCTGACGCCATTTCAAAAAAGATGTTAGCGCCTGAAGGCCAAGCTGCTTGCATCTTTAGAGTAATGTGACCAGCCCCCAAAGCAAGATTCGGCATTGCTACAGCTGCTGTTGCTGCTGCACCAGTTGCTGCTGCTGCTTTGAAGAACTTTCGTCTTGAAGGTGTTTTAGCACCTTTTAATGATTTTTTATTTTTAATCATTTTGTTCTCTCCTCTAGTTAATTAACTGACCGAAGTTAAACATAGATTTACAATAGAGTCTTTCTAAAAAGTTGGACGTTTTGCCCCTAATGACGTTTTATTCAATTCCAGATTGTATTTTAATTATTTGTATTAAATGAGATTAATTCTGTAGAATTTATTAATGAAATCTAACAAAAATTTAGACTCTATTTCTTCAAATGCAATGGCCGCTACTTCACACCCACTCGCAACGGAAGAGGCTCTTAATATTCTAAAAAAAGGTGGGAATGCAGTAGATGCTGCAATTGCAGCATCAATTTGCTTATCAGTCGTAGAACCAAATTCAACTGGTATTGGTGGTGATTGTTTTGCAATTGTCAAAATGGAAAATAAAGATCCAATTTCCTACAATGGATCAGGTATCGCTCCTAAAAAAGCTAACTTTGAATTTTTTGAAAGTAAAAATATTGATAAAATAGATTTAACAACCCCTCACTCTGTTACTATTCCAGGAGCCCTTGATGCTTGGAAAACTATTCACGATGAACATGGTAAGTTAGACTTTGAAGAATTATTTTTAAATTCCATTAATTATGCTGAGAACGGTTATAAAGTAACTAAAAAAGTTTCTGAAGCTTGGGAAAAGTCATTTAAAAAATTAAATAATCATAAAATTACTAAAAACTTATATTTAAAAAATGGAAAAATTTATAAAAATAATGAACTTAGAAAAAATATTCCTTTAGCTAATACTCTAAAATTAATTAAAAAAAAAGGAATAAAGGAATTTTATCAAGGTTCAATAGCTGAGGATATGGTAGAGAGCTTAAATGAAATTGGAGGACTACATTCAATGGAGGATTTTTCAATTCAAAAAACTTTAAAATCTAAAACTATATCCTCTAATTTTAAAGATATGTCTGTTCACCAATGCCCTCCGAACGGACCAGGTGTAACAGTGTTATTAATGTTAAAGCTGTTAGAGAAATTAAAAATAAGTAAATTTAATCCTGATAGCGTTGAAAGGTTCCATCTTGAAGCTGAAGTAACAAAATTGTGTTATAAAATAAGAGAAGAGAATATAGCAGACCCAAATTTTATAAATATTGATCTAGAAAAAATTCTAAGTGAACAAAGTATTCAAGAATTATTTAACAATATATCTTTAAACAAGTGTTATAAAATCAACGACCTAAAGATTCCAAATCACCCTGAAACTGTATACTTAACAGTGGTTGACAAGGATTTAAATTCTGTCTCGATTATAAATTCTATTTGCTACTCGTTTGGAAGTGGGATTACATCTAATAGGTCAGGTATCTTATTTCACAATAGAGGAACTAATTTTAGAGTAGAAAGAGATCATCCAAACTGTATTGATGGTGGCAAAAGACCATTACACACTATTATCCCGGGCTTAGCTTTAAACAATGATAATAAAACCATACTTTCATTTGGAGTAATGGGTGGTCAATATCAACCTGTTGGACAAGTGCGTGTATTTAATAATATTTTTGACTTTAATATGACACCCCAAGAAGCCATTTCTTATCCAAGAGCATTTCATTTCAATAATATCTACAAACTCGAAAAAGATATAAGCGAGGATATTAAAAGTAAACTTGAAGCAATTGGCCATAAAGTAGAATTTACTAATGATCCACATGGTGGAGGTCAAGCAATCCAAATAGACAGAAAAAAAGGTAAATTAATTGGAGGTTCGGATCCTAGAAAAGATGGATACGCATCTGGGTATTAGTTTTAATTTACAAGCATTTCGTTAGAGTAAATACAACATTTTTCTGCAGGTAAATGAAGTTTTAGTTCCTCGGTTGATATTGGAATTTCTCTCTCAACTTTAGACTTAATCTCTAAATCGCCAGCTTTACCAGTTATGAGTTTAAAATTTCCAAAATCCTCAACTCTTGTTACTTTAACACTAACAATATTTTCTTTTTGATCGGTTGCAATTTTAATGAATTCTGATCGTATTCCCAATTTTACATTCTTGTCTTTAATTTTTGACAAGTCAGTTTTTGTTTTAATGGTATAATTATTAAACTTTATTGAATTATCAGAAAGAATTTCAGAATTAAATAAATTCATAGCAGGGGAGCCTATAAAATATCCAACAAACGTGGTTCTTGGTTTTTCAAATAAGTCTTTTGGAAGTCCTACTTGAACTATTTCACCTTGATCCATCACAATGATATTGTCAGCAAATGTCATTGCCTCATTTTGATCGTGGGTGACATAAACTAATGTGGTTTTATATTGTTCATTAATTTCTTTTAAATTTCTTCTTAATCTAAATTTTAAATCTGGATCAATTACAGTTAGTGGTTCATCCATCAAAACACCCGCAACATCCTCTCTTACTAATCCTCTTCCAAGAGATATGAGTTGCTTTTGGTCGGCAGTTAGTTTTCTTGCTGGTGAATTTAAAAAAGACGACAATCTAAGAGTGTCTGAAACTGATTTTACCCTTTCTTCAATTTTTTGATCTGTAAAATTTCTACATCTTAATGGGAAAGCTAAATTATCATAAACTGTCATAGTGTTATAAATCACTGGAAATTGAAAGACTTGAGCTATATTTCTCTCTTCCGTTATAAGGTCTGTAACATCATTTTCATCAAATAAAATTTTTCCTTTTGATGGTCTAACTAATCCTGAAACGATATTTAACATTGTGGTTTTTCCACAACCAGATGGCCCTAAAATTGCGTATCTCTTTCCGTTTTCCCAAGTCATAGAAAACGGATTAAGTGCGTAAGTTGGATTAGTGTCGTTTGGATTATAAGTATGAGAAATATTTGACAACTCAATTTTAGCCATGAGATACTCCATATGGTGAAGAAACTAATTCTTCATTTTGATCAAAAGCATATAATTTATTTTCATTAAATTTAATTTTTACTTTTTCGTGAATTTTAAAATTCATAACTTCTTCAATAAGAGCTATCACTTTTGACTCTCCCTTTTTTAAATGCAATAAAGTTTCTGAGCCACTAATTTCAGCAAGTTCTATTTCAAACTCTTCACCTTGATCATCTAATTTTATTTCTGAGGCCCTAATCCCAAAATTATAACCTTGATCACTTAAATTTTTAAAATGAGAAGGAGAATTAATTAAAATATTTTCAAAACTTAGTTTTTCAGAATTTTTTGTTCCCTTCAAAATATTCATTGGTGGATCATTTGAAATTTCAGCCACCTTTAAATTTCTAGGATTTTCAAAAATTTCTTTTGCAGGTCCTTTTTGTAAAACTTTACCCTCATCTAACACTATCACCTCACCATTTAATTCCATGACTTCCTGTGGGTCAGTAGTAGAGTAGATTAAAATAGTATCTTCAGATAAACCTTGTGTGAATATTCTTTTAAATTCTTCTCTTAACTGTTCTCTTAATTTGTAATCTAAATTAACCAATGGTTCATCCAGTAATAATATTTTTGCTTTTTTTGCTAATGATCTTGCTAGAGCAACTCTTTGTTGCTGTCCTCCAGATAGTTCTTGAATTTTCCTATTTTCGAAACCGACTAGTCCTACAGTTTTAAGCGCTTCTTCTACATCCTTCTTTATTTGATCTTCGCTTATTTTCCTTTGTTTAAGCGGGAAAATTATATTCTCATAAACATTTAGATGAGGATAATTAATAAATTGTTGATAAACCATTGCTACATTTCTTTCCCACACTGGTATTTTGATAAAATCATTATCCTCAAATGATAAATTTCCACTATCGGGGTTTAATAGACCAGCGATTGTTTTTAAAAATGTAGTTTTTCCAGATAAAGTTCTTCCTAAGATTGTATACAAATTTCCTTTTTTAAAATTAAATGAAACATCGTTTAAATGAAACTGATCGTCTGGTTTGTAAGTTATATTTTCTCCAATTAAATTCATTATTTTAGTGCTCCAGATAAATTTCCTTTAGATAAATATCTCTCGACAACAAAAGCGACGATGATTAAAGGCGCAACAGATATTAAGGCAGATGCTGATAAGCTCCACCACGGTGTGATTGAGGAATTAAGTGCTACAACTTTTACAGGTAATAACTGTACTTCTGTAAATGTTAAAATAAATGCAAAGAAAAAATCTATCCAACCAAATATAATACAAAACATACCCGCAACAATTAATCCTGGTATAGAGTTCGGCAGAACTACTTTATAGAATGCCTGGTAAGGATTACACCCATCTATCAATGCAGTTTCATCTAACTCTTTTGGAACTCTGTTAAAAAAATCTACCATGATCCAAACTGCTATAGGCATTAATAGAACTATATAAACTACTACTAGTCCTATCAAACTATCTAATAATCCTATCGTACTTAAAAATATAAAGAAGGGTATCGATAAAACAATCGGTGGCATTATTCTCTGCGATATAAAAAAGAAAGTAATGTCGTTATTTCTTACAAAACCAGCTTTAAATGTAAATCTTGAAAGAGCATAGGCTGCTAATGTGCCTAAAACTATACTTATTAAACTTGCCGTGCAGGTTACAAAAAGACTATTAAAGTAAGGCTCAACAATATCCACTCCACCTCTTGCAGGTGACTTAACTAATACACGCCATCCTTCAAGTGTTGGTTCAAAATCTAACCAGGGAATATAAGTAACCTTACTATTTACTGACTGGAAATCTTTAAAAGAAGTAGAAATAGCCCACAGAAAAGGGGCCACAATAAAAACTGTCCAGAGAATAATGAAAGTATATTTTAAAAATTTGTAAAGTTTTTCCATTATTCTTTAATCATTAATTTTGTTAAAACTTTTGCTATGATCGTTAAACTTATGATCATTATAACTAAATAAGTAAAAGAAAGTGTTGCAGCATAACCCATTTGAAACTCTCTCAAGCCTTTAATGTAAATATAAAAACTTGAGGTCTCTGTTGCGGTACCTGGTCCTCCAGAGGTCAATACAAAAACTGTATCCATTATCTTTGAGGCCTCAATTAATCTAATAATAATTGCCCCAATTGAGATTGGAGCCATTAATGGAAAGGTAACATATACAAACTTTCTAAAAGGACTTGCACCATCTATGGCTGCAGCTAAAAAAGGTTCTTTGGGCAGAGATAGTAAACCTGCAAGTAACAATAAAAACATAAATGGGGTCCACTGCCACACTTCAACAATAATTACAGTGAATTTAGCAATAACTGGATCACTGAGCCATAATATAGGCTCTACTCCTAAGTTTCCCAAAAGATCATTTACAGGACCGAGGGACTCATGAAAAAAAGTTCTCCAAATTACCGTCATAATGACAGGCGTAGTCATCATAGGAATTAAAAAAATAACTCTGAAGAATCTTTTAAATTTAATTTCTCTCCAAACTATAAGCGCTAGTGCAAAACCAATAATATATTGAAGAATAACAGTAGTAACTGATAAAAAACTCAGTCTAAAAAAAGACTCCCAAAATCTTGGGTCGTCAGTAAAAAGTCTTATATAATTTGTAATTCCTATAAAATTCATTTCAGGCGTATAGCTGTTCCAGCCTGATAAACTTAATCTAATAGTAAAAATAATAGGAAAAATAAGTATCCCTATAAGCACAAATAAACCAGGAAATAAAAAAACGTACTTGTGCTTAAAATTCATAATTGTAATTTTTGGAATTTGTTTGTTGTGGCCGTCGTTATGACGGCCACAAAGTATTTTTAAAGCTTGTTATCTTCCATTGCTACACCAACAGAGTAAGCCGCTCTTACATTATCTTTTCCTACTCTATTAAGTATATCTTCCCACTGCTTAGCAGCTTCGTCTAAGGCAGCTTGTGGTGATAACTGACCAGCTAAAGCTTTTGCAGCAGCTGTAGCTAATGCAGCGTTAAACTCAAATGTACCCGGAACTCTCAAAGGGAAAACTCTATTTTTACTTTCCTCCATTTGAGCTAGGGTATCAACATATGATTGGGCAATATCTTTATCCCAACCAATTTGAGTCCAAACATCTGCTTTAAAGTCATCATTTCTAAATGGGTTAACTCCGAAACGACCAATACCTATGTCGGCTTGGTGATTTGCTTCGTTTGCAAAGAAACATAAGTAATCGAACGCCATTTCTTTTTCTTTACTTTTCTTAGCAACGCCAACTGCCCATCCCCATACGAAGAAAGGAGCTTGGTTAAAGCCTTCATCCCAAGAGTTTGTTGATCTATTCCAAACTTTCATTGCGCCAGGTAATTGAGCAGCACCAACTTTGTTGTTAATTGGGCTGTCAGGTTGCATAGCAGCAACAAATGCATCATCCCATGAGAAACTAAACAAAGTTTGTCCTCCACCAAATGATCCAATTTCATCACCAAGACCAAAGTTTATTCCTCCTGGAGGAACATATTTAGTAGCTGCAACCCAGTCTGTTAAAGCTTCCACAAAACCTGGATTGTTAATCAATGGTTTCATAGTTTTTAAATCAAAGAAAAAACCACCTGGAGTTTTAGGATTTTTTGAGTAAGCGGCAGATCTTGAATAAAAAGCTGCATACATCAAGTCATCTTTTTTCATAACTTCTGCAGATCCATATTCTTTCTCGCCATCTCCATCCCAGTCCCAACCATTAAAGTACGCAGCCATTTCTCCATACTCTTTCCATGTTTGTGGAACTCTTAACTCTCTACCAGTATCAGCTTTATATTTTTTTTGATACTCAGGGTTGTCAATCACGTCTTTTCTATATTTTAAATAGTGTCTGTCACCATCAACTGGAAACTGATACATAACACCATCCCAAGATGCTATACCAATATGAGATGGAGTAACGTCTTGCATTTGTTTCATCTCAACATATTTTTTTGGAACTGGTTCTAAGTATCTTTTCCAATCATTAATAAAGTTTGAAAATCCAAAAACTATATCATATGGAGCTTGACCTGCTTGAAATGGAACCATCGCTTTTGCATACAAATCACCAGCAGGTGTATGTGTTACATCAACTTTTGCTCCTGTAAGTTTAGCAAATTGCTCAGCATGTAAAGCTGTTGGCTCCCCCATAACTGGAACAGCATGTGTGTTTATTTTAAGTGTCTTACCTTTGTAATTTTTCTTAGACATAGCTTCATAAGAACACTCACCTGGAATATCTCCAGTAGCCTTGATATGTGGAAACTGATCGCTCCACTTATCGGCATACGCAACAGGACTTAATACCAACAAAGCCGAGATAAGTGCTACTACGTAATTTTTTATTGTCTTCATGTTTTTCCCTCTTTTTGTTGTTAATTATGGAACCAAAACAGCACGACCTTTAATCTTTCCATCATTAAGGTCATGTAAAGCTTTGTTAGCATCTTCAAGTTTATATTCTTTCATAGAAAGTTTAACTAAACCTTTGTCAGCTAATTCCATTAATTCGTATAATTCAGCCCATGTACCAACAAGACTTCCAACTATACTTTTCTCTTGATCGATCATATCAATCGCCAAAACTCTTATTTCTTCACCGTAGCCTACAATATAAAATGTTCCGGTTGCTTTGGTCATTTTAATTCCCATTGGTGTTGAACCTTTTTCACCAACAAAATCTATGACAGCCTCTGCTCCTTTACCTTTAGTAAGCTCTTTTACTTTCTCTATTTCATTACCATCTATTAAAACTCCATGGTCAGCTCCAAGCTCCATTGCATGATCTAGAGGTGCTTTAGCTTTTTCAACTACAATAATATTTGCAGCACACATCGCTTTCATACATTGAATTGCTATGTGCCCTAATCCACCAGCGCCTATAATTACACAAGTTTCTCCAGGCAGAAGGTGTCTTGTAGCTTTTTTCACTACTCTGTACGCCGTTAAACCAGCGTCAGAAAAAGGAGCTACATCTATTGGACCAAGAACTTTTGGAATTTTTATTAAATTTCTAACACTTGTTTGAAGTAATTCTGAATATCCTCCATGTTTAACATTCAAACCTGCAAAGATAGGATCTTCCGCATGCATATCATTTCCTCTTCTGCAGTCTAAACATGTTCCTCCTGTGCCAGAAACTTTAGGGTGTAAAATAACTGCATCCCCTTTTTTAAATCCTGTAACATCTTTACCGACTTCTTCTATCCAACCAGCATTTTCATGTCCCATAACCATTGGTAATAAATCATTATTTTGGTCTGTAA
This sequence comes from uncultured Pelagibacteraceae bacterium, assembly GCA_902590915.1. Classification (GTDB taxonomy): domain Bacteria; phylum Pseudomonadota; class Alphaproteobacteria; order Pelagibacterales; family Pelagibacteraceae; genus Pelagibacter. Next base: position 247,581 of record CACIYQ010000001.1, on the reverse strand, counting down.
TGTGTTTCCAAACACCCTCAATGATATGTAAATCAGTTCTACAAACACCTGCAGCTCCAATTTTAACAATTACATCGCTGGCTTTCTCTATTTTTGGATTTGGTAACTCTTCACCTGTGACCCAAACCTTTTCTTTCATCTCCGGGTCATACTTGTGTAACACCTGTGCTTTCATTATATCCCTCTTTAATTTTTTTTTTTAAATTGTAGATTGAATTAAAAAATAAGTCTAGCAGCTTAGAATAATTTTAATTAATAATAGACTTAATCAATACAACTGCAGATTGTTAATTAACTTTATTTTTACAGTTACCTGTTTTAAAAAATTCATCAATATTATCTATTGCTAAATTAGCCATTGCTGTACGAGTTTCTTTCGTCGCACTACCTAAGTGTGGAAGAATAAAAGCACTTTTATGTTTAAGATATCCAGGATTTAAACTTGGTTCATTTTTATAAACGTCTAATCCAACCGCATATACTTTTCTTCTGTCAAGAGCATCTATCAAAGCTTCGTCGTCTATTATATCTCCTCTAGCTACGTTTGTTACAATTGCTCCTTTAGGTAAATATTCAATTGTATCTTTGTTGATCATATCAATTGTTTCTTTTGAGGCTGGACAACAAACAGACAATACATCAGATACTGACAGTAAGTCTTTTAAATTATCGTGGTATGTTGCTCCACTTTCTTTATCTTCACTTAACTTAGATCTATTATGATAATGAATGATCATTCCTAAAGATTTAGCAACTTTTGCAATTTTTTGACCAATTCTACCCATCCCAAGTATTCCAAGTCTGGCACCTGTTAATTGCTTTCCAATTAAGTAATCTGCAGACCACTTCCAGCCACCTTCTTTAGCACTTTCAATTCCCTCAGCAGCTCGTCTACAAGCACCTAATATTAACAGCATTCCTATTTCAGCTGTTGCATCAGTTAGAACATCTGGAGTATTCGTTACTGTAATGCCTCTCTTCTTTGCGGCTTCTAAGTCTATGTTTCCAAATCCAACTGCAAAATTGGAAATAATTTTTATAGAGTCTGGAAGTTGATTAATTGTTTCAGCATCTAATTTATCAGTCAAAGATGATAGTATTCCATCTTGTCCTTTGCTTAATTCAATTAATTTTTTTTGGGAATATAATTCGTCATTTAAATTAAAATTTGCCTCAAATGTTTCTTTGGCTTTATCCTCACAAGATCTTAATAACCTTCTAGTGATCAGGATTTTTTTCATATTTTAGATTAGTTTAAATCAAAAATTTTTCCAGGATTCATTATGTTGTTCGGATCTAATGTTTTTTTAATTGATTTCATAACTGGAATGCTGTCAGGGTGTTGTTCAAGTAAATATTCTTTTTTGTGAAGTCCTACTCCATGTTCACCCGTAATAGTTCCCTCAAGCTCTAAAGCTTTTCTAATTAAGGTTCCATTAAATGCTCTAAGTTGTTTGTAAACCTCCTTTTTTTCAGGATCATAAGGTAGAACTACGTGAAAATTACCATCCCCCATATGACCTACCATTGGGGCTCTAACTCCAAATTTTTTTGCTTGTTCCTCAGCAAATTTCACACATTCAGTAATCTTTGAGATTGGAACACAAACGTCTGTTGAATAAACTCTTCCATTATCGTTTAGAGCTTTAACAGAATAATATACATCCCATCTTGCTTGCCAAAGTTTGTTTCTATCTTCTAAGTCTTTAGCCCATTTAAATGAGCTTCCATTATTTTCTTTTGATAATTCTTCTACAATATTAATATTCTCTTTATTAGAAGACTCAGATCCATGAAATTCAAAAAATAGAGTTGGTACTGCCTCAATGTCTTTTAATTTAGAGTAATTTATAGAAATTCCCATCTGATCTGCGTTAAGCATTTCAATTCTTGCAATTGGAACACCGTACTGAATAACCTGTTGAGCTGTCATTACTGCATCCTCTAATGAAGGGAAATGACAAACAGCACTCATTATACTTTCAGGTATCGGAGATAATCTTAAGTGAACCTCAGTAATAATTCCTAAAGTTCCTTCTGATCCAATAAATAAATTTGTTAAATTATAACCTGCAGAAGTTTTTTTAGTTCTGCCACCTGTGTTTATAATGTCTCCATTTGGTAACACTACTGTTAGACCAGAAATAACTGTTTTCATGGTCCCATATTTTACTGCCATTGTTCCTGAAGCAGAAGTTGAAGCCATACCACCTAAGGCAGCGTTTGCTCCTGGATCTATAGGAAAGAAAACACCATCTTCTCTTAAATGCTCATTTAATTGCTCTCTAGTAACGCACGCCTGAACTCTGCAATCAAAATCTTCAGTATTTACACTTAAAATTTTATTCATTTTTTCCAAGCAGATAGTTATGCCATTTTCATTTCCTACAACATTGCCCTCTAAAGATGTACCTGTACCATATGGAACTACTGGAACTTTATGCTCGTTACAAAGTTTCAGTATTTTTGATACCTCTTCATTAGTTTCGGGAAAAACTACCGCTTTTGATAAAATTGGATCATAAGTATCCTCGCCTCTTGCATAATTTCCACGAGCAGACTCTGATGTTGAATATCTGTTATTTAAAAGACTTTTTAATTCTGTTTCAACTAGTTGGTTCATAAATTCTAATATTATTAAAAAAAATAAAAAAATACAGCTTATTTAGAAAGCATCTTACCTATATTTTCTAATGCTTGCAGTATATTGTCTCTAGATGCAGCAAAGCTAAATCTTACGTAATCCTGACAAGTTTTACCAAATGCTGTTCCTGGAACAATAGCAACTCCTGCTTCGTGCATAGCTTTTTTACAAAATTCAGAACCATTCATGCCTGTACCTATTACTTTTGGAAAGGCATAAAAAGCGCCCCCGGGTAAACTACATTCAATTCCAGGTAAATCATTTAATCCTTTGTGAATTAAATTTCTTCTTAATGTAAACTTATCTAACATATCTTTAATTGAATCATCTGGACCATCTAATGCCGCTATACCTGCAAATTGTGCAGCTGCATTTACACAAGACACACTGTTTATTAATAGTTTATTAACATGTGGAATCATTTCTTCAGGCCAATAGCTCCATCCTAGTCTCCAACCGGTCATTGAGTAAGCTTTGCTCCAACCCTCTAAAACTATTAACCTATCTTTTAAAGCTTCGTAATGAAAAAATGATGGCATTTCTTTGTAATCAAAAATTTGTCTACTATAAATTTCATCACTTAAAATAGTAACGTGCGGATGTTTTTCTAATTCTTTTGCAAAATAATCAATTACAGGTTTTTCAACAAAACTACCTGTTGGATTATTTGGGTTAATTAAAATTAATAATCTGGTTTTATCAGTGATCAGAGATATTATTTTATCTGGATCAAACTTGAGATCTTTATCTTCAGTGAGATCATAAGGAACTGGTGTAGAACCAGTATAATTTATCATAGATTCATAGATCGGAAATGCAGGGGTTGGATGAATTATTTCTGCTCCTGGTTCACCAAAACATTGAATAGCATAGCTCATCGTAGGTTTTCCACCAGGCATAATTAAAATTCTTTCAGGATCAATGTTGGCATCATACTGTTTTTTGATCCATCTTGTTACGGCTTCTCTACATTCTGGTATTCCATTCGACATTACATATCCGTGATGTCCATCATCTAATGCTTTTTTTGCCGCCTCAACAACGTGCTTGGGTGTTTTAAAGTCTGGCTGACCTAATCCTAAATGTATCATTGGATGGCCTTTCGCCTCTAATGCTTTAGCCTCTGCTAAAACACTAAAAGCTGACTCAGTTCCTAAATTTTCTAAATTTTTTGCAAGTATCATAATTTTAAAAACGAAAACCTAATCGAAAAGTAGACTGATGTCTATTGATGATTTTGAAAAAACTTAGTTTAAATTTTGTAATAGCCATCAGCATTAATATTTGTTAATTACGGTAGATTATTTTTGACATATCTAAGTCTTCAATTTTTTTACATCCCATTAAAATCATGTTTCTTCTAATTTCTTTATTCATATTATCTAATAATCTTTCAACCCCTTTTTGACCACCAGCACCTAAACTAAAAAGAAATGCTTTTCCAAAACTACAAGCAGTTGCACCCGCTGCTAAGGCTTTTAGCACATGTGTTCCTCTTCTAATGCCACCATCAAGAATTATTTCTAATTTATCTCCAACCGCATCTGAAATTGCTTTGACTTGATCAAATGGAGACCTTGAACCATCTAACTGTCTTCCTCCATGATTAGAAATCATTATAGCCGTACAGCCAATATCAATTGCTCTTTTTGCATCATCAACTGACATCACTCCTTTCAATGCAAAAGGTCCATTCCATCTCTTGACACAATACTCTGCATCTTTCCAATTCATTTCAGGATCATATTGTTCATTAATATAATCTATAACTGATTTAGCAATGTTAGTTCCTTTGTCAGTTTTATGTTTAATATTAGCCAGTTCAAATTTTTTATTTGTTAAATATTTAAAAACCCACTCTGGACGCATCGCAAAACTTAGTAGACTTTCCAAAGTTAATTTGGGTGGAGTTGTGAACCCAGTTCTATGATCTCTCTCTCTGTTTCCTGCAACAAGAGTATCAACTGTTAAACAAAGACCATCAAAATTTGCTCTTCTACATCTATCGATTAAATCATCAGTGATTGATTGATCCTTATGAACATATAATTGAAAAAGTTTTGGACCACTTGAAATATTGGCTATCTCCTCAATCGAAAAAGATGCCATTGTAGACATGCTATACATTGTACCAAATTTTTCAGCAGCTCTTGCAGAAGCTTTATCCCCTTCTGGCGTATATAAACTTTGCATAGCGGTTGGTGATAAAAAAAGAGGCATATCAATTTTTCTGCCAAATACTGTTGTGGATAAATCAGGCTCCCCAACACTAGCAAGTATATTAGGAACAAGGTCACAGTCATTGAAAGCATTAGTGTTTCTATTTAAGGTGACTTCATCATCTGCACCACCATCAATATAGTGAAAAATAGGGGCTGGTAACTTTTTTTTAGCTAATTTTCTAAAGTCTTCAAAGTTGTAACAATCATTAATATTCATGATTACTATGTTCTAAATCTTAGATTACTTCTATTTAGATCACTAATTTTTGTACATCCCATTAGTTTCATGTCTCTTACTAATTCGGACTTATATTTCTCTAAAGCTCTTTCAACACCTGCTTGTCCAGCTGCCGCTAGAGCATACAAATATAACCTTCCACCTGAACATGCCTTTGCACCTAGTGATAATGCTTTTAGCATATGGGTTCCTCTGTGAATTCCTCCTTCACAAATTACATCTAATTTGTCACCAACTGCATCAACAATTTCAGCAAGTTGGTCGAAAGGAGATCGCGATCCATCAAGTTGTCTTCCCCCATGGTTGGAAACCATTATTCCTGTGCAACCAATATCAACTGCTCGCTTTGCATCTTCAACACTCATCACTCCTTTTAATGCAAAATGACCACCCCATTTAGAGCATAGTTGTTCAGCATCTTTCCAATTCATTGATTGGTCTAACATTGTAGAAAAATAGTTTCCAATTGAAGAGTTAGTGCTTGTACCTTCTTTTACAAAATCTTGAAGATGAGGTAATTCAAACTTACCTTTTGTTAGATAATTTATTCCCCACATTGGCTTTGTGGCAAAACTAAATAAACTTGATAATGTTAGTTTAGGCGGTGATGTAAACCCGGTTCTCAAATCTCTTTCCCTATTTCCACCAGTTATTGTATCAACAGTTAGAGCCATGACATCAAACTTAGCTGCTTTCGCTCTTTCTAAACATGAATCATTAAGTCCTCTATCTTTATGAAAATAAAACTGAAACATTTTCGGTGTATCAACAAGTGAAGAAATTTCCTCCACACTTACTGTTGCTAATGCCGATACCCCAAACATAGTATTATATTTCTTAGCAGCTTTACCCACTGCTCTTTCCCCATCATAATGAAATAATCTTTGTAAGGCGGTGGGTGATAAATAAAAAGGTAAATCTAATTTCTTTCCAAATATTGTTGTAGATAAATCAACGTTCTCTACACCTCTTAAAACATTTGGCACCAAATCAACATCATCAAATGCACTCGTATTTCTTGCATATGTAACCTCATCATCTGCAGCACCATCAATGTAATGAAAAATTGGAGAAGGTAACTTTTTTTGTGCTAGTTTTCTAAAATCAGCAAAATTATGACAATCTTTTAAATTCATAAGTTTTATTAGAAGTTTTTTAAGAAATTAAACATATAACTATTTGCCCCAGGATTTTTGTCTCCTAAACTCGCGTTAGATAAATGATTATATGAAAAACCTAACTCACTTGTTTTTGATAAATTTAGTGAAAATTGTAATTCGCTTTTAAATTCAATTAAATGGCCTAAATCTTTTCCATCTCCTTCAAAATATATACCTGGAGTAAAACTAGGAGTTACGTTCAAAAATCCTAATTTATATTGAGCTTGAACACCAGTATATAAATAACCGGCAGCATCTGCCGTAATTAGAGCTCCAGTTATTGGAGATAAATTTCCTATAAATGTATTCCTATTTAAATCCTCATTTTGATGCTGAAATCCAATCAAAGTTGATTTTTTACCATCATCACTAAAATCAAACATCCCAGTATAAACATTGAACTCTGTATTTTGATTTTTTACTTCTAATTCTTCTGCACTTACTGAAAAAGTTAAAAAAACTAAGAATAATGATAATATAAAATTTTTTAAATTCATGGCTAATAAATACTTATTTTTTAAATATAAAACTTTTCACAATTATTGCACCTCCAAATAGAAATATCAATATTGGCAATAACCATAGTAAATAGGTATTTTTATTAAGCCCAGGATCATACAAAATCCAATCCCCGTATTTTTCCTTAAAATAACTATATATTTCTTTATCAGACAATCCTTCATTTAATTTTTTATCAACCAAAATCTTCATACTATTAGCAAAATCAGAATCTGAGTCATAAACTGATTGTCCCTGACAAATCAAACATCTGAGATTTTTAGTTATTTCATTTCTCTCACTATTTTCATTTGCAAAAAGATTATTAAAAAATAGTAAAAGAAAAATAATTATTAAAGTTTTAAAAGTTTTCATTTTGTTAAATTCTGTATTTCTAAAAAAAGTTCCTGGTTTAAAGGCCCAATATATTTTTTTATTATTTTGTTGTTATATATTATGAAGGTTTCAGGCACGCCAAAAGCACCCCACTCAATTGATTTAGTCCCATTTTTGTCAATAATAATTTTTTCATAGGGGTTTCCTAATTCATCCAGAAAACTTTTAGCATTCTTTTTGTTATCTTTATAATTCATTCCAATAACAATAAATTTATTACTTTTACTTAAGTCCATTAATATCGAGTGCTCATCTCTGCAGGGTGCACACCACGATGACCAAATATTTAATATATAAAATTTATCTAATTGAAAAATTTCTTTTGAGTCTAATGTCTCATTAGAAAGGAGACGTTCAGCTGAGAAAATTGGAATATCATTATTGATCTTTACCTCTGGAGTATAAATATTAGTATCCTCTAGACTTTTATAAAAAACCACAAAAATTACAAAAAATATTACTATAATTGAGAAAGGTACTAATTTTTGTTTCATGTTCTTTTTTTTAATAAACTAATTAATCCACCCAAGCTAATTATCATTACCGATAACCATATCCACAACATGAAAGGCTTAACTTGGTATCTTACGTTAAAATAATCTTGATTTTGAACTAAATTGATTACAATAAACTTATCCTTCATCAATGTTGTCTTAATATCTGCTTCGCTGGTAGTAATTTTAGGTTGATTGTATATTCTTAGTTCAGGGGATAAATTATTATTAATTCCCTCAGAATTAGTGATACTAAAATTAGCAATAATGGAATTATAATTTTTTTGCTTTTTTTGATTTATGCTCTCAAATACTATTTTTGTTTTTGAGCCATTATAAGTTTCACCTACTTTTAGATTAGTTATTATCTCACTTGAAAATAAATTGTTAAATAAAATACTTAAAATCAATAAACTAAATCCGAAGTGAGCAATATTTTGAGCAAGATTTTTATACTTCTTAATAAAAAAATCTCTTAAAGTAATAAAGAATAAATAAAGAGCTGCAGAAATCAAAATAGTATTAACAAGAACATTTGCATTAAAATTTTTAACGATAAAAAACGAGATTAAAACTGAAATGACTAATAGTGAAAATAGATAGATTTTATCTTTTAAATCTGATTTTATCCATTTTAACTTAGGCCCAATTGCCATCATCAATAAAAAAGGAATTAGAAATGGGATTATCAGTTTGTGATAAAATGGTGGTCCTACAGAAATTTTTTGGGAAGATATAACATCCAAAAATATAGGATAAACAGTACCAATCAATACGACTGATAAAAAATACATCATAAACCAATTGTTTATTAAAATTGAGGTTTCCTTACTTAACCAAAAAAAATTAGCTTGATTATTTTGACCAGGTTTGTGAAAGACGAAAAAAATAAGTAAGGATAAAAAAATCAAAGTAAATAAAAATATTAAAATAAATAAACCTCTCTCTGGATCATTGGCAAATGTGTGAACAGAATTAAGAATTCCAGATCTGACTAAAAAGGTTCCACACATACTTAAAGTGAAAGTAGCAATTGACAATATGATCACCCATGAGGTTAAAGTCTCTTTTCTCTCAAGTACCAAAATACAGTGTAAAAGGGTTGTTAGAGCAAGCCATGGCATTAATGAAACATTTTCTACAGGATCCCAAAACCAAAATCCGCCCCAACCTAATTCGTAATAAGCCCAAATCGAACCTAGCAAAATACCTAAAGTTAAAAAAATCCAAGAAATTAAAACCCATTTTTTAATATGTATCGCCCAGTTGGTTGAAACCATCTTTAAAGAAGTTGCGGCTAAAGCGGAGGAAAAAATAATAGAAGAACCAACATAGCCCAAATACAAAATTGGAGGATGTATAGCTAACGCAGGATCTTGTAAAATTGGATTTAATCCTAAACCCTCATTTGGAACTGGAAATAAATAATTAAATGGGTTTGATGTTAAAATTAGAAACAAAAAAAAGCCAATAATAATTACTTGCTGAAAAACTAAGGTAAGAATTTTATATTTAATTGGTTGGTTTTTTGTTCTTAACAAAAATATGAAAATGAATAAGGTTAATACTAATAGCCATAACAACAAACTTCCCTCATGATTTCCCCAGGTACCACTTATTTTATAAAAAAGAGGTTTAGTTGTATGTGAATTATTAAACACTGTTTCATTACTGAAATCAGAAGTAATGAATGAAATAACTAAAGCTAAAAAACTTACAACAACAAAAAATAATTGTAAAAATGAAAAAGATAGAATTTTATTATCTAATTGATTAAAATTTCTAAAATTTTGAATTGAAAAATAAACTAAGATCAGACCTATACACAAACCTAAGATTAGTGAGTAATGACCAACAACACTGTAAATCAATTTATTTTTCCTCCAGAGCTTTTTTTACTTCTGGTGGCATGTAATTCTCATCATGCTTAGCTAAAATTTTTGTGGCAGAAAAAAAATTTCTATCTTTCAAAAATCCCTCTGCAACTACTCCTTTTTCCTCAGCAAATAGGTTGGGGACAGCACCAGAGTAACTAACATTTATTTCATTTTTAAAATCTGTAATAATAAAATTAACTTCATCCGAGTTAACATTAATTGAGTTTTTTTTAACCATGCCTCCAACTCTTATTTTACTTTTGTCTAATTCTGTCAGTGTTTTAATCTCAGATGGTGATTGAAAGTAAACAACATTTTCCTCTAAGGATTTTAAAACTAAAAATACTGTTAAAATTAAAGTGATTAAAATTAATGATATAAACAAAAATCTTAATTTAACTTTACGACCATACATGGTTTAAAAGTTAGTTATTTGTGGCGTTAGCTAAAATTTCTTTGTTTATTCTTTGTAATTTTGCAGAATTAGCTTTGTCAGAGTTTAAAGATCCAAATTTAGCAACAAACTTATTTTGCTCTTTAGCAAATTGTAATTTTGTAATCACGTACAAGCCAGAAAAACTTAAAAGAGTAAAGCCAAAAGCAGACAACACATAAACCCCGTATCCATTCATAAAAAGTAATTCACTGATCATAATCTATCTAAGCCTTTATTTTTAATTTTTATCAGTTCTGTATTATATTTCATTAAGAAAATTAACAACGAAAATAGAGCAAATGCCGCAGTCATTATCAACAAAGGGAAAAGCATTGATGAATGAATTGAACTTTTTGATAAAATATTAATTGAGGCAGGCTGATGAAGTGTATTCCACCACTCAACAGAGTATTTAGTGATTGGAACGTTAATTATACCAATGATTGTAATAAAAGTGGTAATTTTAAAAACTTTTTCCTCTTTTTCATAAATTCTCCATGCAATTAAATACAAAGCAAAAAATAATGCTAAAATTAACATTGAAGTAATTCGTGCATCCCAAGCCCACCAAGTTCCCCATGTAGGCTTGCCCCAAATAGAACCCGTAACCAACGCAATAATATTGAATACAAATCCAGACGGAGCCAAACTTTTTGCAATTAAAAATAAATTTTTATTTTTAAAAATAAAACCACTAACTGACAGTAGGGTTATCGACGAAAAAATTCCAAGTGAGATCCAGGCTGATGGAACATGCACATACATTATTCTTACTGCATCACTTTGTTTATAATCTTCTGGAGACAAAATTAACGCCTCAGTTAAACCAACTGTTAGAACAACAACAAATAAAAACAAAACATACCCTGGAGCTTTAGATGTTATTTGAAATATTTTATTTGGTTCTAAAAGTTTAAACATACTTGATATTTAGGGATTAATTTTAGAATTTCTATTATGAAAAAGTTATCTGATCAAGAATGTAGAGGGGGAGACAAAAGGACTAAATATAACGTTTCACATCCTTGATCAGAATATAAATGAGTATTGTTAATATTTATGGCCTAGTTTTGAGCAGAATGTGTTGGAATGGTGATTTACTTAGTTTGAAAGCTTAAAATAACTTGAGCCTTTTTTACCTGAAAAAATCTCCTCGATTAGAGGGTGTTTTATTGGCTCATCAGAATCGTCCATGAGCAAATTTTGCTCTGAAACGTATGCCTCATAAGTAATTTCATCATTTTCAGCAAGTAAATGATAAAATGGCTGATCTTTTCTTGGTCTAACATTCTTTGGAATTGATTGATACCATTCCTCGGAATTATTAAATTCAAAATCAACGTCATAAATGACACCTCTAAATTCAAAGTGTTTATGTTTTACAATGTCGCCGATTGAAAATTTAGCTTTTTGGATTGGCATTGTTATTAGTATGGGTATTTAAATATAAAAATCAATGCAAAAAAGATTAATGTTTTGTGATGTGGCAAATATGTTAATATCTTTTTAGTGAATAAATCTTTTTTAAAATTTATTACCGATTTCGGGCCTTTAGCGATATTTTTTTTCTTTTATTATAATAATGATAAAAATTTATCAGTTGCAATTCCTCCACTGATAGTTGCAACTTTAATTGCTTTAGCGGTTGTATGGTTCTTTGAAAAAAAAATACCTCCAATGCCTCTGGTAAGTGGAATTTTAATAACTTTCTTTGGAGGATTAACTATTTATTTTAATGATCCTATATTCATTTACGTTAAACCAACAATAATAAATATAATATTTGCTTTAGCTTTATTTTTTGGAAAATATTTTACAAGAGAACCAATTTTAAAAAAAATTATGGGAAAATCAATCCCATTAACTGATATGGGATGGGAGATACTAAATAAAAGGTGGATGTTCTTTTTCCTTGGTCTCGCCGTACTTAATGAATTTGTCTGGAGAACACAAACTGAGGAATTCTGGGTCAATTTTAAAGTTTGGGGAATGTTGCCAATAACAATAATCTTTACAGCATTTCAAATACCACTAATCAATAAACATAAAATTGATGCGCAGTAATCTAAAATTAGTAATCAATAATCCACAAAATAAAATAGAGCAAAAACAATTTTTTGAAAAAGATGAACTCAAAATTATTTTAGATCTATATGCAAAGATGGTTTCTGAAGGATCATGGAAGGACTACGGACTAAATATTTCTAGCAAGCAAGTTAGTTTTAGTGTTTTTAAGAACACTACAGAAAATGCCCTGTATAAAATTTGTAAAAATTTCAAACCCAAAAATAAAAATCTTAAGTATCTGATTACTGATACAAATGGTAAAATCTTAAAAAATACTTTTGAACTTAAAACTTTATTAAAAAATACGAATTGGAAAAAACTCTGAAAAAACTATCGTCTTTGACCAAAAAGTCTCAACAACATTATAAATAAATTTATAAAGTCTAAGTAAAGAGTTAATGCACCCATTACTGCTTTTTTGCCCATGATTTCACCCGTATCACTAGCAGCATACATATTTTTAATTTTTTGTGTATCGTAAGCAGTAAGACCAACAAAAATTAAAACTCCCAATATTGAAATTACAAAATACATCATTGATGATTTCATAAATATATTAACTATCGAAGCTATAATTATTCCAATTAAACCCATCATTAAGAATGAACCTAATTTAGTTAAATCTCTTTTAGTCGTATAACCATAAATACTCATCGCTCCAAAAGTTGCCGAGCAAATAAAGAAAACTCTTGTTACACTCATGCCTGTGTAAACTAATAATATTGAAGATAAAGATAAGCCCATCAATCCTGCAAAAACCCAAAAAGTTGTTTGAGCTTTTGATGCACTCATTTTATTAATTCCAAAACTCATATAAAAAACAATTCCTAATGGCGCGAGCATCACAAGCCATTTTAAACCTGACATATAAATTGCATTACCCATTTGCGTTAGACCTACAATAGATCCAGCATCGTTAGTAACGACAGACATTTTAAATGTTAATAACGCAACTATTCCTGTTAATAAAATTCCTGTTGCCATGTAGTTATAAACTTTTAACATGTAGGCTCTTAAGCCTTCATCCATTGCAACAGATGATTGTTGAGCTGCCTTAGCTCTATTTAGTATTCCGTTTTTATTAAATTCCATATGAACATTATATAATAGCCTTTTACTAATTATTCAAGATACCTTAAAAGGTTAATAAAACATTAACATAATTTTCAGATGAATTACAAAAATCTAGGTAACACGGACTTAAAAGTAAGCACAATTTGTCTCGGTACCATGACTTGGGGTGAACAAAATACTCAAAATGAAGCATTTGAACAAATGGATTTTGCTTTAGATCAGGGAGTAAATTTTTGGGACACTGCAGAATTATATGCTGTTCCTCCACGAAAAGAAACTTACGGGGACACTGAAGAGATTATCGGAAACTGGTTTGAGAAAACCAAAAAAAGAGATGAGGTAATTCTTGCAACCAAAGTTGCTGGACCTGCTCGGGATTATTTGAGAAATGGAGAAAATAGTTTTGTTGGTACAAACTTAGAGACTGCATTAAATAATAGTCTCAAGAGACTTAAAACAGATTATGTAGATTTGTATCAACTTCATTGGCCAGAAAGAAAAGTAAATAATTTTGGTAGATTAGGTTACGTTCATCAAGAAAATGACTGGAACCAATTTGAAGATGTATTGGAAGAATTAAATAAATACATAGATCAAGGTAAAATTAGGCATATTGGTTTATCGAATGAAACCCCTTGGGGAACAATGAGTTTTCTTAAACTTTCAAAGGACAAAAATTTACCTAGAATGATGTCAATCCAGAATCCATATAGTTTATTGAATCGATCCTATGAAGTTGGATTAGCTGAGGTATCCATAAGAGAGGAAATTGGTTGTTTGTCATACTCTCCCCTTGCAAGTGGTTATCTAAGTGGAAAATACAGAAATAAAAAATTTCCAAAAGGATCTAGGATGGAAAGAGATTTTGATTTTTGGACAAGATACAGAAAGCCAAATACTGAAGAAGCAGTAGAGCTTTATTACAATATAAGCAAAAAACATAATCTTGATATGAGTCAAATGTCTATCAAATTTTGTGAAATACAGGACTTTATGACAAGTGTAATTATTGGTGCAACAACAATGGAGCAGTTGAAAACCAACATAGAAAGTGTAAATGTTAATCTATCAGATGATGTCATTAAAGAAATTAACCACGTTCAAAAAATTTATCCAAATCCATGTCCTTAGTTAAAAAAATTATAACATTTTTTACTATTTTGTTTTTAGCAAGCTTTGGTCAACTTCAGGCGCAAGAAGTAAAAAAAATAGGTAAGTACAAAGATTGGGAAGCAATGGTAGTTTCTGAATCAAGTGGAAAAGTTTGTTTTGCGCAATCCTCACCTATCTTGCAAGCACCAAAATCAAACAAGAGAGATGCAAAATTATTTGTAGCCTTTAGACCAAACGAAAGTATTACTAATGAAGTAAGTGTTACCCCAGGCTATGAATTTAACAAAAGCAACTCTGTTACTGCAGCTTCAGGTAAAAATAAGTTTAAATTTGATATTAAAGAACAAGGCTTTGCTTGGATTGCCGATAATAAAATTGAATTAAAAATGATTAAGCAAATGAGAAAAGGATCTAGATTAATGGTCACTGGATATAATCAAAAAGGCTCTCAAACAATTGATCATTATTCATTACTAGGATTTACAAAGGCTTATAACGCATCTCGAAAAGCTTGCAGTTAATTTAATGAAATCAAAAAAAAAAATTGTCCTAGCATACTCTGGAGGGCTTGATACCTCTATTATTTTAAAGTGGCTCCAAGAAAATTATGATGCAGAAGTAATTTGTTACACTGCAGATGTAGGGCAAGAGATTAATAAAAAAAAAATAATCTCTAATGCAAAGAAATTTGGTGTAACAAAAATAATTATTAAAGACTTAAAAGATGTCTTTGTAAAAGATTATGTTTATCCAATGATCAGAGGTCATGCTATTTATGAAGGTATCTACTTGTTAGGTACGTCTATCGCAAGACCACTCATAGCTAAAGATCAAATCAGAGTTGCTAAGAAATTTAAAGCATACGCAGTCTCTCATGGTGCAACTGGTAAAGGAAACGATCAAGTAAGATTTGAACTAGGGTATCATTACTTTGGACCAAAAATAAAAATCATAGCTCCGTGGAGAATATGGAATTTAAAATCTAGGACTGATCTAATTAATTACGCAAAAAAACACAACATAACTATTCCAAAGGATAAAAAAGGTGCTCCACCTTTTTCAGTTGATGATAATTTGTTTCATACCTCGACTGAGGGAAAGCTTTTAGAAAATCCAAAAAACTCTCCTCCAGAATTTATTTTTCAACGATCAGTTTCACCTGAAAAGGCACCAAATAAAGTATCTTTTGTTACTATCAATTTTAAAAACGGAGATCCATTTGCTGTAAATGGAAAAAAACTTTCTCCAGCAAAATTATTAGAAAAATTAAACAAACTCGCAGGTAAAAATGGAATTGGGAGAGTTGATTTAGTTGAAAATAGATTTATTGGAATAAAGTCTAGAGGTGTATACGAAACTCCTGGAGGTACTCTATTGCTCCATGCGCATAGAGCCATAGAGTCTATAACCTTAGATAAAGACACCATGCACAAAAAAGATCAAATCATGCCAAGATATGCCGAACTTATTTATAATGGTTACTGGTTTTCCAAAGAAAGATTTAAACTACAAAAAATTGTAGATCTAAAAAAAAATAAGGTAAACGGTTTTGTAAAACTAAAACTTTATAAAGGAAATGTAACAATTCATTCTAGACAAACTAAGAGCACAGCTTACTCAATGAAAAAAGTTTCGTTCGAGGAAAATAAAACGTTTAACAAGTCAAATGTTGAAAAATTTATTAATTATCACAAGAAAAAACTGCGTTCTTAATTAATCTTAGGTCAATTTATCGTTTGTCAAATTAGTTTAAAGCTATATCTTGAAACTATGGAATCATTAAAAAATTGGATGAGAGATACTGCTAATATTTTATTTGATGATAGCAAAAATGATCTTCGTGCCCTTCCTAAAACAGTTAGATTACAAATTCTTTTGGTCCTAAGTTTTATTTGGACTACTGTTTTTAGTTTGTATGTATTTTCATATACAACTTTTGCATTTGGCTGGGCTGGACTTTTTTTAGCTCACATTGGATTAATATTTGCTGTATATACGACATTCAAACAATTCCACAGGGCAGAGGAAAGATCTGCAAGTGTTTTCCGAACAAAAAATTTTGATCCATTTAAAATAATGGTCATTGTTTTCGTAATTGTATTTATTTTTGTTTTTTCAAAAGGAATTGAAGTTTTAACAAGTCCAAACCCAAATTCTTACTCTATTCCTTATGATGGGCCTTCAAAATCAGTGTTTGAAAAATGGCTCCCATTTAGTAAAGATAAGTAATGGATAAGATAGCGAAAAACTTACAGTTAGGATTAATGTGCATTATCTTAATCAGCACTGTTATTGCTGTTGGTATTGAAATTTCAAATATGTTTACAAATCAACTAGTTACTTTAGCTGATTTGCTTTTAATGTTTCTATATTTAGAAGTACTTGCGATGGTAAGGGTTTTTTGGAATCAACAATCTATAAGTATTACTTTACCACTTCTTATAGCAATAACTGCCCTTGCTCGATTTATTATTCTACAAGGTAAAGAAATGGATCCTACAGCTCTTGTTTATGAAGCAGTTGCTATATTGTTGATCGCTGGAGCAATTGTTGTTCTAAGATTAAGACATAGTGACAAGCTTGGTCTAAAGAAAAAAAAATCTAGGTAATTTAAATATGTTATTTGAGGCTTCGAGGGCGAAAGCCATTGAAAAGTTAGATCATTTTATTGAAAATAATCTAACAGATTACTCTAAATTAAGAAATTTTGATCTTGGTCCAGAAGGTAGATCTAATGTCTCGTGCTTATCACCTTACATTACTCACGGGATAATAAACGAAAAAGAAATAATAAAAAAATCTCTTGATAAATTTTCTTTCGCTAAAAATGAAAAGTTTATTCAAGAGGTTCTTTGGCGTACTTATTGGAAAGGGTGGCTCGAGCTAAGACCAAATGTATGGAATGATTATTTAATAGAGCTAAAAAAAATAAGAGAAGATTTTAAAGATAACAAAGAATATTTAAATGCAATCGAAGGGAAAACAAATATTGAATGCTTTAATTACTGGGTAAATGAACTCAAAGAAAATAACTATCTTCACAACCATAGTAGAATGTGGTTCGCGAGTATTTGGATTTTCACTCTAGAATTGCCATGGCAACTTGGTGCTGAGTTTTTTATGCAACATCTGTATGATGGAGATGCTGCATCTAACACCCTTGGTTGGAGATGGGTAGCCGGAATTCAAACACAAGGTAAGCATTACCTGGCAAGTGAATGGAATATAAAAAAATTTACCAATAACAGATTTCAAAACATCAAATTAAACGAGAATGCTCCTCCAAAAATTTCAGAAAAAACTTACTCTATAATTAGAAAAGATTTCAGCAATCCTCAGGATATTCAGGGGAAAAATCTTGTAGTTTTTGAGAATAATCTCTCATTTGAAATCACTGACTTCAAAGAAAATAATTTTAAAAAAATATATATAGTTGCTGTTAAAAATGAAAATAGATCTATCAAGCTTAGTGAAAAGTCAGTGGAATTTAAGTCTCTTTTAATCAAGGACCAAGAACAAAGATTAAAAGATAATTCTATGGAATGTGAGGTTATTGATATTAGTGAAATTAAAAATATTGGAAACTGTTTTGGATTATATCCAACTGTTGGTGAAAACTTAGATTATCTAAATTCAAATAATATTAAATTAGATTTTTTATATAGAAAACTTGATCAGTATTCTTGGGAATATTGTAATAAAGGTTTTTTTAATTTTAAAAATTATATTCCTAAAATAATTAGCTTACAAAAAGTAAGTTTATAAGAAAACTTAGAAAAAAAATTGATAAAAAAGAAAGTAATGTAATAAACATAATTACTTACTAGAAAATAAATATTACGATATTATTTATTTTTTTTTAAAATAAGATTAATTTAAAACCATCTAAACATTCCAATAATACCAGCTGTCGCATAAAAAAATTGTAGAAATAAAATTCCCTTATGACCGCCCCTATAGGCCCAAATTCCTATTAAGATTGCAGATATAAGTAATAAGCAAAAACCAAAAAACTCTATACCAATATTCATAGCTACAAATAATGAATACAATATTGCAGTAATAACTCCTGCCCATTCAAAAATTTTATTATTCATAAAAGTTTTTTAAAATTATAACAAAGTGTTTTAGAATAATAATCTATATCTTTGATATAATTTGGGTCTTCAATTTTTACGTTCATTACTTAACCAATCAAATAGAAGACAACAAGGTATCTACTTACTTTTCCAATTGCTACTAAAATAATAAAATCTAAAAATTTAACTCTCAATAAACCTGCAATTAAAGTTAATGGATCACCTAAAACAGGGACCCAAGCAAATAATAAAGACCATTTGCCAAACTTTCTAAACCATTTTGATGATTTTTCTATTTGTGTTTCTTTAAATGGAAACCATTTTTTTGAACTAAGATTTCTTGAGTAAAATCCTAAAGCCCAATTAACAACAGATCCTAAGACATTTCCGAAGCTTGCAACGATTAACAATAATAAATTATCATAATTTGATGTTACAATTAACCCTGCTAATGTAAGTTCGGAAGAAAATGGTAAAATAGTTGCTGCTAAAAAAGATATTACAAATAACGATAAGTAGATCACTTAGAGCACTTTTTGGAACAATACTTTACCTTATGCCAATTAAGCCTCCATTTTTTTCGCCATGTAAAAGGTCTTTTGCAAACAGGACAAGTTTTAGACGGCAAATTTTCTTTTTTCATTAAATAGTATTTTGTCTAATAAATTTATCAGCCTCTGAAAGAATTAGTTTTTTTCTTTCATCTTTCATTTTATCAAAAATACGAACCATCATTGATAAACGAGGATTTTTCAAAAAAAATTTTCTATTTCTATCTATAAATCTCCAATAAAGTCCGTCCATAGTATTACACCACTCTCCTTTTTTAAAATCCATCATTTTCATAAAATATGCGGATCCACATATATAAGGTTTGGTTGCAAAAATACCTCCATCGCTAAACAGTCCCATTCCATAAACGTTTGGAACCATCACCCAGTCAGATGAGTCGACAAACATTTCCATAAACCATTTATAAACAATGGTAGGCTTAATCTCACACAAGTTCATAATATTAGATAAGATCATTAATCTTTCGATATGATGTGACCAACCATAATCAACTGCATTCTTAATTGCATAGTCTAATGGTGGAATGCCAGTATTTCCTTCGTACCAAGAGTTTTTCATTTTTCTATTTTGTTTAAAGAAATTTCTAGTTTCCATTTCTTTAGAATAACCCTGATAAATACCTCTCATAAACTCCCTCCAACCAATTACCTGACGGATATAACCTTCCAAAGAATTCATTTTTATTTTATTTCTTTTATGAAAATCTAAAACTTTGTGAATTATTAATTCAGGTGTTATTAGCCCAAGGTTAATATATGGACTTAAAGCACTATGAAAAAGAATATTATCTTTTTGATCTACAGCATCTTCATAGTCACCAAATAAATTTGATTTCTCTTTTATAAAAAAATTCAAAAGTTTGACAACATCATCATATTCTGTTGCAAACCAAAAATGATCTGTATTACCTGGATGGTCTTTGAATAACTTTTCAATAATAGGCTTTAATTTTTTTGTATGATTTGTCTCTTTAATTTTAGGAAATTTAGGTATTGAAATATCTTTGGGTAATTTATTTCTATTATCTTCATCAAAGCTCCACTTACCACCAATTGGATTACCATCTGATCCCATTAGTATTCCTGATTTTTTTCTTACCTCTTTGTAAAAAGTTGCCATAAATGGTTTTTTTGAGTTTCCTAGATATTTTTTAAATTCTTCACGAGAATTTAAAAACATTGGTGTTTGGAGGATATTCCAATCAATCTTTTCCTTTTTAAAAAACATGGAAATCTTTTGTTCAAAAGGTTTGTCTTCTATCTCAAAGCTAGATACTTCCTTGATTTTTTTTTGGGTAATAATTTTTTTTAATTTTTTTAAATAATCTTCACTAAATTCTCTATCTTCAATTTTTGAATATTCTAATTTAAATTTATTTTTCTTAAGACTATCTGCGTAGGACCGCATAGAAGATAAGAACAAAAGAATTTTTTGCTTATGGTGTTTTTCATAGGTACATAAACCTTTGTCTTCTGCCATAAAGAAAGTATGGTCTTTTTTGTAGCGGTCGATGTATTTTATTGGAAATAACTGATTACCAAGTATAAAAAATAACTTCATGATTAAATATAACTAATAAAAATTTTTATGTCAGAAAAATATCTCATTTTCGGTGCGACAGGATCTATTGGTTCTAACCTCTCAGAACAATTAAAAGATTCTGGTAATGACATTCATTTAGTCGCAAGGAACGAAAGTGAAGTAAGCGCTATTGCAGGTAAGTTGGGATGCTCATTTACTGTTGCTGATGTTTTGGAAGAAGGCTTTATAGAAAAAGTCAAAGCTGATGTACCAGAAATAAAAGGGGTTGCTTACTGTGTTGGTTCAATTGATTTAAAACCTTTAAGAATGGTAAAGGAAGAAGATTTCACTAAATGTATGAAGCTAAATTTGTATTCAGCAGTTGAGACTATCAAAGCATATCAAGAAAGTTTAAAAAAGAACAAAGGTTCAATTGTTTTATTTTCAAGTGTTGCTGCACAAAGGGGTTTTACTAATCATACCATAATCGCATCTACAAAAGCAGCTGTTGAAGGTTTAACAGTTTCTCTTGCTGCAGAATTTGCTCCGCACATTAGAGTAAATTGTGTTGCTCCGAGTTTAACAAAATCTAAAATTGCAGAACCTATGTTGAAAAATACAGCGATAGCAGAGGGTATTGCAAAAGCTCACCCTTTGAAAAGGTTGGGTGAAGGTAAAGACTCAGCTTCGTTAGCTAAATTTTTAATTACAGAAGATAGCTCTTGGGTTACTGGTCAGATAATTGCTGTTGATGGTGGTAGATCTAAACTTTCTTGAAATGGACTTTGATATTCATCATTTAAAAAAAATTAACTCAAGTTGGATAAAACATTTTTTGTACGCTAGTTACTATAATCTTTTAGCTTTATTAATTTTTTTTACAGGTGTGATACATAGTTTTTTTCCTTGGATTTTTGCATTTACACCCTACAAGTTAGCAAAAAAAATTGTGGATGGAACAGAAAAACAATTTAGCTCAGATATTGAAAAACGGAATTGAAATCAAGTCCAGTGGTACTACCGGCCCACAAAAAAAAATTTTTCAGTCTCCAAGAAAATTAAAATACGCGAATGAAATTTCAAGAGAATGCCAAAAAATCTCCTCTAAAAGTAAAATATACACAGTATGTAAAATGGAACATGCGGGTGGACTTTTGGCACAAACTTTACCAGGTTACGAAGTAGGAGCTGAAATATTAATAGAAAAATTTAACGCATATAATTTTTGTAAAAAAGTTAAAAAATTTACACATACACATATTACACCCAACCATGCGAAAGCCATTTCATTAACAAAGTCTTTTAAAAATCTAGATTTAAAAAATTTATGGATAACTTGTGGCAGTGAACCAGTTGAGTGGAAATTAATAATAGATTATGTCAAAAAAGGGTGCAACTTTATGGTAAATTGGGGCATGACTGAAATTGGACCATGTGCAATTAATACAACTTTTAACGATATAAAAACTGTGATGAAATATAAAAAACGTGCTCTTACTGGAACATTAATGGGAAATAAAACTTACTGTGAAACTAAAATTGTTAACAATACTCTAAGAGTGAAAGGAAATATTAGTGTTTTTGGTGACAAATGGTTTGATACAAAAGATATAGTCAAATTAAACAAAAATAAAGAATACTATTTTCAAGGAAGATCTCAATAAATTATGAAAATTACATTTCTAACAATTTTTTTATTTTTTTTAAATCATACTTTTTCCTTCTCAGATAATTTTAAGTTTGAAAATATAGCCGAACTTAATGACCCATGGGGTTCATCTTTTATCAGTGAAAATGAAATTATAGTTACTGAAAAAAGTGGAAAAATTAAGATTATTAACATTCTTTCAAAAGAAATTTTCGAGGTTAAACATAATTTAGATTTTTTAGTAGTTGGTCAAGGTGGGTTGCTAGATATTATTTATCAAGACAATACGGTTTGGATTTCATACTCGGAAAATAGATCAAACTGGAAAACAAGTACTTCAATTGCAAAGGCAATGTTTGATAAAAGAGAGTTAAAATTTGAAAATATCTTTCAGGCGTATCCTCCAATTGACTCGGGTTATCATTTTGGATCAAGGCTTGCTATTAAAGATAATTATTTATTTGCATCTGCTGGTGAAAGAGGACAAGGTATGATTGCACAAGATCCATCTCAACATCCTGGAAGTATTATTAGAATTCATCTAGATGGAAGTATTCCAAAAGATAATCCTAAGTTTGAAGGAAAATCAGATTGGCTCCCAGAAATATATCAAATAGGTATTAGAAACCCTCAAGGTTTAGCCCTATCTCCTTTTGATGGAAAGATTTATATGAGTAATCACGGCGCTAAAGGAGGCGACTGGTTTGGTGAGGCAAAAAAAGGTGAAAACTATGGATGGAAAATTTTAGGTTGGGGTGGAACAAATTATTCAGGCAGCAAAATTGGACCAAAATGGAAGCCTGGGTTTACAAAAGCTATTAAATACTGGGTTCCTTCAATTGCAACTAGTGCCATCACAATTTACAAAGGTTCAGAATTTAAAGAATGGAATGGTCTCGCTTTGGTAACTTCTTTGAAAGATAAATCCCTTAGAGCTCTTGATTTTAGTGACCTATCAAATGTTAAAGAAAGTCTAATTTTTAAAAATAAAATTGGAAGGCTAAGAGATATCCAGGTTCATCCTGAAAATGGTAAAATTTATTTTTTAGCAAATGATAGTTTGTGGTTAATGGAAAAAAATTAAAGAATTGTTATTCTGTGCATAATTCTATTACCTTTAAAAGGTGTAGCTTGATGCAACATGGATCTGTTATCCCAAATAGCTAATTGATTTTTTTCCCATTCCAGTGAATATTGAAATTTTTTTTTAATTTGGTGTTTGAATAATTTTTTTTTTAAATCAACTTCATTTTTAATTTTTGGCTGAAATCCAACTAAATGACCTGGGCTAGAATAGATTGCATAATTTGAACTTATTTTTCTTATAATTTTATGAGTAGATTTTAATTCTTTTATTTTTTTCCCTTTCTCTTTTACTCTCTCTTTTGTGGTAATTGAAATTGGACCCTCAGAGGAATAAACCCCCTTTAAACTTGATAATTTTCGTTTCATAGGTTCAGTTAGATTTTTAAAAGCATGATATTGTGAACAAAACTCTGTATTTGCTTTTCCTTTTTTGGGAACTAATTTTGATAGCAACATAGTAAATCTTGGTGGTTTTTTTGTATAAATAGAATCTGTGTGAAACTGTTCACCAAAACTTGGTCCTTTATCGCTTTCTTTTCTTTGAACAACAGTTATCTGAGGATATTTTTTGTTTAATCCTTTTAATCTTGGATAATCTGCAAGTTTTCCAAAATTTTTAGCAAACTCAACATAATGTTTAGAGGAAAGATTTTGTCTTCTAAAAAAAATCATTCCATATTTATTTAGAGCATTAATAATGATTTTGAAATTTTCTTTTGAAAGTTTTTGAAGATCAGTGTCAATCTCAGCCCCAATATTATTTTTATTGGGAATAATTCTTATCATCTTAAGAATTTAGTAATTTGTTTTTTGCTTTCTCAAACTCTTCTTGGGTTAGCACTCCACTTTCACGCAAACTATTTAATTTTGCTAACTCATCACTTAATGAACTATTATCGGTTGAAATGGTTGATTTAGTCTCCGCTTCGATCTCTTCTTTTTCTGCTCTATTGGCTTCTTTAGCATTAAATCCGTTCATTATTGCCATACCACCTAAATATAGTACATAAGCCATAATTGGTATTACTAAGCCAAAAAAAATTATTTTTTCCATAAACTAATCTTCGTCTTCCTCTCTCCATTTTTTTTCGTACAATAAGTAAGCTGCATAAACTACTGAAATTGTACCTACAATCATTCCATAATCAAAACCTGTTTGCTGGTCGTGAAGGTACCAACCCAGTTGAGTAGCTCCAATTGTTGGAAAAGTTAATAAAAGAAAAATTATGGCAATCCTGTACGGATACTTTGGTTTTTTCATATCTTAGAGTAACAGAATAAATTGTGAGATTTAATTGCTAAATTTGCGATCTTTTGAAACACTCTATAGTATTTTTCAATAAACAAGCTATTGTCATAGGTCCAACGCCACCTGGGACTGGCGTTAATGCTTTTGCATTTTTAGAAACTTCTTCAAAATCAACATCTCCAACAATTCCTTTGTCAGTTTTATTTATACCTACATCAATAACTATCGTATCTTTTTTAACCCAGTCACCTTTGACAAGCTCTGGAATTCCAACAGCAGCAACTATTATATCTGCCTCTAAACATTCTGCTTTCAGGTCTTTAGTTTTTGAATGAGTAATTGTTACTGTGCAATTTTCTTTTAAAAGAAGTTGCGTCATTGGCTTTCCGTTTAAATTTGACCTTCCAACTATTACTGCTTTCTTTCCTTTTAAGTTAGGCTCAACTTTTTTGATTAATAAATAACAACCTAAAGGAGTACATGGCACTGAACTTTCATATCCAGAAGAAAGATTTCCTACATTCATTGGATGAAATCCATCAACATCTTTTGACGGTAAAATAGTTTCAATAACTTTTTGTTTATCAATATGTTTTGGCAGCGGTAGCTGAACTAGGATTCCTGAAACTGTTTCATCTTTATTTAATTCTTCAATTTTTTCTAATACTGTTTTTTCCTCTACCGAATCTGGATATTTAATAACTTCAGATTTTAAACCTACCTCATTTGCAGATTTTTCTTTATTTCTCACATAAATTTGGCTTGGAGTTAAATCTCCTATCAAGATAACTGTTAAACCTGGCACTCTATTATATTTAGCTTTTAAACTTGTAACTTCATGTTTAAGCTCTTCTCTTAACTCTGCAGCAGCTTTCTTTCCGTCTATTAAAATCATTTTTATCTTTCTAAAAAATCATTGGCGCAATGTAGAGCTTCATACACATTTCAATAAACCAAATCAATATAAGAAGGATTATAGGAGATATATCTAAAGAACCCAAATTTGGAAGAAAACGTCTGATTTTATTTAATATTGGATCTGTAAGCCTATAGCTTAATTCTAATATAGAATATACAAATCTATTTTGTGTATTTAAGACACTAAAAGCAATTAACCAACTTATAACAACGTTGACGATAACAACATACGAATAGAGTTTTAGAATTTGTAAAACTAAATAAAATATTGCAATCATTTTTTTTCGACATAAATCGACTGACTTGGAAAAGCAAAAGAAGCACCATTTTTCTCAACTATCTGTTTAATTTCAATTGCTAATCTCTCTTTCACTTCTAGAGAATTGCTCCAACTATTAGAGTTCGTAAAACATCTCACAAGTAAATCAATAGAACTATCTGAAAATTTTTCTATTCTAACAGCAACCCCTGTTGCTTGGTTAAAGTCTTCACTTTTATTTATATATTCTTCTATCTCGTCTCTTACTTTTTTTAATTGCTCAATTGTAGAGTCATACTGAAGAGTAATAATCCACCTCACTCTCCAATTTGAGGTTTCACTTACGTTTATGACTGCATTTTCTGCGAATTGAAAGTTTGGAATAATTGCT
Source organism: uncultured Pelagibacteraceae bacterium (assembly GCA_902590915.1). Taxonomy (GTDB): domain Bacteria; phylum Pseudomonadota; class Alphaproteobacteria; order Pelagibacterales; family Pelagibacteraceae; genus Pelagibacter. Next base: position 221,638 of record CACIYQ010000001.1, on the reverse strand, counting down.
AGAGACTTATCAAACTTTCTAATTGTTGTTGACCTAAAGCCAATTTTTTCAACTATCCCTTCTATTATGCCATCAACTGCTATCCAATCTCCAATTTTAAATCTTTTTTCAACTAATACTAAAATTCCTGAAATTAAATTTTTAAATAAGTCTTGTGCGCCTAAAGCTACTGCAACACCAAACAAACCAAGACCTGCAATAATTGGGCCAATTTTAATTCCCCATAACTCAAGAACTGCAGCTAAGCCAAGTATAAAAATTAATACTTTTAAGGACTTTATTATCCATCCAATAAGTTCTCTTGTTAAAAGTTTATCTAGTCCACTTAATATATAAGATACAGGTTCGATTATTTGATGAATAACCCAAAATATTAAAATAGTTATCAATGTTCTATTAATAGTATCTACTACATCTCTACCTTCTGCAGAAAAAGTCATGTAATAGCTCGCAATAAAAAAACCTAAAACGATTGGTAAAAATCTTGCAGGACCTTCCAAAGATCTAACAAATGTATCATCTAACTTATTAGTAGTTCGTTTTGAAATGACTTCTAATTTTTTAATAACCAATTTACTAATCAAACCTCTAAAAATTAGAAATACTAAAAATATTACAATTCCAATTAGAATTTGAAATATATCTACTCCTAGAATGCCTTTGTTCCAAACTGATAAAAATATTTCAGAAAAATTATTTATAATTTCCATGACTAAATTTTATATAACAAAAACTCTTCTTCACCAGGATTAAAAAGAAATATCTTTTTCCATTTAATTTCATTCAATATTGATGAGGCTTTTTCACCTATACACATTAAATTTGTACCCATCCAAATAGTTTCTAGTTGATGAGATTTAATAAAATTTAAAAAACTAGATGCACTATTTTGAGAATAAACATAAGCTATATCAGGCATATTTTGTTTCAACACTTTAACAAACTCACCATCAAAATTTTGATTTTGACTCACTCTATAATTTATAATTCTCTTAACACTATATCCTTCGTTTAATAATTGTTGATCAAGATCAACTGAAATAGTTTCTCCACTCAAATAAAGCAAAGGTCCATCTGATAAATCATAGTTTTGTAAAATTAACTCCTTCAAATTTGAAACATTACCTTCAGCAGCAATAGTATTTTGAAAACCATGGTTTCTTACTTTTTTTTCAGTAACTTCTCCAACACAGAAGCATTGAATTGTCTTACTAATTTCCTCATGATTTAAAAACTTTACCGCATTGGCGCTAGTAAAAATCAGTCCACCATATTCTTGAAAATTTATTTTTTTGTGAACTACTTTTTCAATACTCACTAAAGGAAGATGAGAAACTTGATGACCCAAAGATTTAAATTTAACTATCATTTCAGAACAATCCTCAAGTGGTCTTGTAAGTAAAATATGCATACTATCTTTTATAGGAATTATTAGATTTTGTTTTCAAAATTTGACCCACTTCATTACCAATTTGATTAAAGTCTTCGGATTTACCAATTTTTTTTTCATAATATCTTTTAGAACCATCTAAAGAAAATAATTCAGCCTCAACAGTAATTTTATCGGCCTCTATTTTAGAGTATGCCCCAACTGCGGTTTCACAATCACCTTCCAAAACTTTTAAAATATTTCGCTCAATATGTGCCCGCATAAATGTTTCGTTGTGATTTATCTTATTTAAAATTGAGATTATTTCTTCATCGCCCTCTCTACATTGAAGTGCAATTATACCTTGCCCAGCACTTGGAATTATTTCTTCTGGAGAAAAAATCTCTGAAATTTCACTTTCAAACTTTAAAAATTTAATTCCTGCATAAGATAAAATTATTGCATCATAGTCTCCATTTTTAAGTTTTTTAATTCGTGTATCAACATTTCCTCTAATAATTTTACATTCAAGATCTGATCTTATATTTTTAATTTGATATTCTCTCCTAAAAGATGAAGTTCCAACAATAGAATTTTTTTTTAATTCACCTAATTTTTTTTTATTCGCTGTAATAAGAATTTCTCTAGGATCATTTCTTTCTAAAAATGTATCTGTTTTGAGACCTTTAGTTTCAAAAGCTGGCATATCTTTGAGTGCGTGCACTGCAATATCAACGTTTTTATCTTGAAGTTCTTTTTCTATATTGCTTGAAAATAATCCTTTTCCACCAAACTCTGACAATCTTACATCCTGAATCTGGTCTCCTTTGGTAGTAATTTTTTTTATAACAATATCTTCATCATCAAAATCAGTGTTTTTAACAATTTTATCTTTAGCCTTTTGAGCATAAATCATAGCCAACTTGCTACCTCTAGATCCAATGAAAATTTTTCTATTCATAAATATATTTATTTCTTACTTGTATTGAGATTGTACAATTATTAAAAACTATTTGAATGATCAAAAAACCCTTAATTCTCGGAATAGAAACGAGCTGTGATGAAACAGCAGCATCAATAATAACTGAAAATGATCAAGGAAATCCAATAATTTTATCGAACATTGTTTCAAGCCAAGTTGATGTTCATAAAAATTTCGGTGGAGTAGTTCCAGAATTAGCTGCACGAGCACATATTGATAAAATTGATTGGATTGTTCAAAAAGCTATTGATGACAGTGGAAAAAAAATTAATGAAATTGATGCTGTAGCATCCACTGCAGGACCTGGTTTGATTGTTTGTCTGTCTGTTGGTTTAAGTTTTGGAAAAGCTTTTGCAGCTTCAATAAATAAACCCTTTATAGCAGTTAACCACCTAGAGGGTCATGCATTAAGTCCTAAGTTAAATTCAAATTTAAAATATCCCTATTTACTTTTGTTGATCTCAGGTGGACATTCACAATTTTTAAATGTTCAAGGATTAGGAAAATATAAAAGATTAGGAACAACCATTGACGATGCTTTAGGAGAAGCGTTTGATAAAACTGCAAAACTTTTGGGAATTGAATTTCCAGGTGGTCCAAAAATTGAAATTTTAGCAAAAAAAGGTGATCCTAATAAATATGATTTACCAAAACCTATTTTTAATAAAGGTGGGTGTAACTTATCTTTTGCTGGTCTTAAAACGGCGGTGTTAAAAATAACAAAAAATATTAAAACAGATCAGGAAAAATTTGATCTAGCTGCATCTTTTCAAAGAACAATAGAGAAAATTTTATATAAAAAAACTAAAGTTGCTTTTAAAGAGTTCGAAAAACAAAATAATCTAACTGAAAAAAATTTTATAGTTGCCGGAGGGGTAGCAGCTAATAAAAATATTAGGAACATACTTATCAGTTTATGTAAGAAAGAAAATTATCAAAGTATTTTTCCACCTTTAGAACTTTGTGGTGATAATGCTGCTATGATAGCTATGGTTGGTTTAGAAAAATTTAAATTAAAACAATTCAGCCGATTAGATCACCCAGCAAAACCAAGATGGTCCCTTGACGAGGATGCTGCTTTTCTTAAGGGTGCCGGAGTCAAATTATAATGAATTTTTGGTTACTTAAGTCTGAGCCAGATTTATGGTCTATTGATCAACAAATAAAGTCAGGTGTTAAAGGTGCACCCTGGGATGGTGTAAGAAATTATCAGGCTGCAAAAAATTTAAAGGCTATGAAAAAAGGTGACCTTTGTTTTTTTTATCATTCAAACATAGGTAAAGAAATTGTAGGTATTGTTGAGGTTATAAAAGAACATTACATAGACAAAACTGATAAAAGTGGACGCTTCGTTGCTGTTACAGTTAAGTTTAAAAAGAAATTAGAAAAACCAGTTTCCCTAGAAGACATTAAAAAACGCAAGGAATTACAGGATTTAGCATTGATTAAACAAAGCAGATTATCAGTGATGCCAATCGATGATAAAAGCTGGAAAATCATAAATAACATGAGTAGAATTTAAAAAAAAAAATTTTACATGCCCAAAAAAAAGAAAAAATCTAAAGTAAAAAAAAAATCTTCTAAAAAAGTTAAAAAAAAAACTAAAGTAAAAAAGGTTTCCAAAAAAATTAAGAGTAAGAAAAAGACAAAAATTAAAAAAGAGAATGAAGCCTCTCAACCTGAAATAATTATAAAAACTAAACCGTCTTGGGTAAAATCCAGTCTAGCAAATAAAAGTAAGTATCAACAAAAATACTCTCAATCTATAAAAACTAATGATGATTTTTGGAGGAAAGAAGGAAAGAGAATTACTTGGATAAAACCTTATAAAAAAATTAAAGACGTCAAGTACAGTAACAAAGAAGTAAAAATTAAATGGTTTCATGATGGAACTTTAAATGCTTCAGTCAACTGTATTGATAGACACTTAAAAGATAAAAAAGATAAAACTGCAATAATTTGGGTTGGTGATGACCCAAAAGATAGTCAAAAAATATCTTACAAGCAATTACATCAAAAAGTTTCAAAAGCTGCAAATGGTTTAAAAAAACTTGGAATAACAAAAGGAGATAGAGTAACAATTTATTTAACTATGATCCCTGAGCTTGCAATTTTAATGCTAGCATGCGTTAGGATCGGGGCAGTTCATTCTATAATCTTTGGTGGTTTTTCAGCAGAGTCTATCTCGGGCAGGGTTAATGATTGCGAGTCAGAGTACATCATAACAGCAGACGAAGGTATTAGAGGTGGAAAAACTATTCCATTGAAATATACAACTGATGAGGCGCTAACAAGTTGTCCTAATGTAAAAAAATGTATTGTGGTCAAACGAACAGGAAATTACATCAATTGGAACGAAGAAAGAGATGTTTGGTATCATGATCTAATTAAAGATGTATCAAGTCATTGTGAGCCTGAAGAAATGAATGCAGAAGATCCTTTATTCATTTTATATACATCAGGTTCAACCGGTAAACCAAAAGGTGTTCTTCATACGACTGGTGGGTATATGGTTTATGCATCAATGACTCATCAATATATTTTTAATTATAAGCCTAAAGATATTTACTGGTGTACTGCTGACATTGGCTGGGTAACAGGTCATAGCTATATCATTTATGGACCGCTTGCTAATGGAGCAACAACCATAATGTTTGAGGGAATTCCTAATTATCCAGACACTTCTAGATGGTGGCAAATTGTTGACAAATATAAAGTAAATATTTTCTATACCGCACCCACCGCTATTAGAGCTCTAATGCGTGAAGGTGATAAACCAGTTAAAAAAACTTCAAGAAAATCTTTAAAATTACTTGGAACAGTTGGTGAACCTATTAATCCAGAGGCTTGGATGTGGTATTACAAAACAGTTGGGAACTCAGAGTGTCCAATTGTTGATACTTGGTGGCAAACTGAAACAGGTGGAATACTGATAGCCCCTCAGACAGGAGCCATTCCTTTGAAACCTGGTTCAGCTACAAAACCATTCTATGGAATTAAACCTGTTATTGTTGATAAAAATGGCAAAGAGATAAAAGGTGCTGGTGAAGGAAGACTTTGCATAGCTCAATCATGGCCAGGACAAATGAGAACTGTGTACGGAGACCACCAAAGATTTATTGACACCTATTTTTCTCAATTTAACGGAAAATATTTTACTGGTGATGGCTGCAGAAGAGATAAAGATGGATATTACTGGATCACTGGTCGAGTAGATGATGTAATTATTGTATCTGGTCATAACTTAGGTACTGCGGAAATTGAAAGTGCGTTTGTCGCTCATCCAAAAGTTGCTGAGGCAGCTGTAGTTGGTTACCCACACGACATAAAAGGAAACGGTTTATATTGCTACGTTACTTTAAATGCAGGAGAAACAGAGACAGGAGATCTTGAAAGAGAATTAAAACTTTGGGTTAGAAAACAAATCGGACCACTAGCAACTCCAGACTTAATACATTTTACTCCTGGTCTTCCAAAAACTAGGTCAGGTAAAATAATGAGAAGAATTTTAAGAAAGATCGCTGCTAATGAACACGGGCAACTAGGAGATACTACTACCTTAGCTGATCCAAGTGTAGTTGATAGTTTAGTAGATAATAGAAAAAATGTTTAAAACTGAATTAAGTTTTGAAATTCTTGTTTAATAACATCCCACTTTAGTATCATAGAGTTCAAGACAATTTTACGATCTAAGGTTTTTAATTCTTCAGCAATAGGTGCCCATTTATACAACGAAAGTGCACTTGGATTAAATGGTAAGTCTGTATAATAATTTTCCCAATTAATATTTTGAAATCTGTTATCAAAATCTATTCTGGCTTGGTCAACAATATCTAATGGCATTTTATTAGAAATTTCATCATCTAATATTTTATTAAAAATTTCTTTTGATTGATTAATGTCTTGAAAATTAAAATTTACTTTTAAATATGAAAATGTAAAAAAAGATAAATCTTGAAGTGCAACTGAATAAATGTTCCATTTTGCAAGATTTACCGAACCCATGAATTCATCGTTATCAAAATGAAGAACATATCTGGTTCCCATTCGGGTTTTTAAATAATTATATAAAGTTACTTGAGTAACCCATGCAGATTTAGTTTGAATAAACGTCTCAAGTTCATCTAAATTTGTTATTTTTTTTTTGGGAATAAACGCTTTAAACATAGCAAATAAATAAGTCTTAAAATCATTAAACTGTAAATCTTTCCAAGTAAGCTTGTATTTTGCCATAATTAGAACCGTATGTGGCATTTATACCTTAAAAAAGTCAGTAAATAAGTACCTATTATGGTTAAATTTAGGACTTTTCAAAAGCTTTATAATGGTTATGGTTTTCACAGTTATAACTAAATAGAGAGGTAAAAATGTCAAATCAACAAAAACATTGGGAGAAATCCAGGGGTTTGCTGATGATAACGTTAGCAATCTGGTTTGTATTCTCAATTGGCATCTTCCTTTTTGGAGCTGAAATGAACGAGGTCACAGGACCTTTCGGTTATCCGTGGACATATTGGTTTACATGTCAGGGATCACTTGGCGCATTCGTAATTCTAATTTTCTGGTTTGCGAATAGACAAGAAAAAATCGATGAGGAATTTGGCTTCAGCGAAAGAGAGGATGAATAATGAAACAGGGTAATTTTATAGACAACTTGCCTAAGATTTATGGAATCTATACCGGTGGGTTCATAGGTTTCATAATTATTATGGCAATTGCAGAACAGATGGGTATGACTGCTAAAGCAATCGGTATTGCTTTTGTAGCGTTTACCGTGTTCATCTATGCATTGATCGGCTACCTGTCACGAACAGCCCAAGCAGATGCTTATTACGTAGCTGGAAGACAAGTACCAACAGTATTTAACGGAATGGCCACGGCAGCAGACTGGATGTCTGGTGCTTCTTTCGTTGCAATGGCTGGAGGTATTTACTTTAAAGGTTACGGTTATATGGCTCTACTAGTAGGTTGGACTGGTGGTTACGTGTTAGTTGCATCTTTATTAGCACCATACTTAAGAAAATTTGGCTGTTATACAGTTCCAGATTTTGTAGGTACAAGATACGGTGGTAATTTAGCTAGGTTTAGTGCAGTAGTGGTTTTAACTGTTGCTTCATTTACTTATGTAACAGCGCAAATTAACGCTACAGGTACTATTGCATCTGTTGCACTAGATATCCCATTCCAATACGCAGTTTATATTGGACTAATAAGTATTTTATTATGCTCAATGTTAGGTGGTATGAGAGGGGTAACTTGGACACAGGTTGCACAATATATCGTACTAATTATAGCTTACTTGCTTCCAGTATTCTGGATCAGTAACAAAATGGGTGCAGGTTTCTTCCCGCACTTTATGTTAGCTGATGAAGTAGCTAGAATTGGTGAGTTAGAATCTCAGTTTGGGTTTGTTAAAAACTCTGCTGCCGATTTAGCAACGGTACCTAAAGGCTTAGCAGGAATAACTAAAGCTCACTCTGCAGTTAACGCATCACCTTGGCAATTTATTTCATTAGCATTGGCGATGATGATGGGAACAGCATCATTACCTCACGTGATGATGAGATACTTTACTACTCCAAGTGTAAAAGCAGCTAGAAAATCAGTAGGTTGGTCACTATTCTTTATCTTCCTACTTTATTCTTCTGCTCCAATGTTAGCTACACTATCTAAGTTGTCATTGATTGATCCGAATTTATCAACTGGTATTATCGGTAAATCAATTGCAGAAGTTCAAGCGATAGATTGGTATCAAAACTGGAACCAAGCAAACTTAATGTTTATCAGCGACTTTAACGGAAATGGAACTGTTGAATTAAACGAGTTCTTCATGGGTGGTAAAGCCGTTGTATTAGCAACACCAGAGATAGCTGGATTACCTTACGTAATCTCAGGTCTGGTTGCCGCTGGAGGTATGGCAGCTGCCATGTCAACAGCCGATGGTTTGATTCTAGCAATTGCAAACGCTATATCACATGATGTTTACTATAAGATCATTGATCCAAAAGCGGAAACTGCAAAACGACTAGTTGTTGCAAGGGTATTACTTGTAGTAATTGGTTTTGCTGGAGCAACTATTGCGGCAATGGAGATCCAAGGTATCTTAGGTTCAGTTATCTGGGCATTTGACTTTGCGATGTCTGGATTGTTCTTCCCACTTGTACTTGGCGTATGGTGGAAGAGAGCTAACAGACAAGGTGCTATTGCTGGTATGTTAGGAGGTCTAGCTGCTGGTACTTGGTACTTAGTTTGGGTACGAACTGGTGGAAGTGGTTTCCTAGGAATTACTCAATTAACATTTGGTATCTTCGGATCAGCTGTTAGTTTGGTTGCGATGGTGGTTGTGAGCTTAATGACTCAAGAGCCAGACAAAGCAACTCAAAAAATGGTTGATGAAGTACGTATACCAAGTGGTAAAACAATTCTTGGAAAACAGTAAATAAACTTTATAAGGGGCGATTAATTTCGCCCCTTTTCTTTCTTTTCATTTTCAAATATAAATCTTAAATGTCAGCAAACTTTCATCCGTTTATATATTTTATTGATTATTTTTTTGGGATAATCATGTGGACATTAATTGGTAGAGTTGCAATGAACATATTTCAAAGAGAAGACTCTCAATTCTTTTTTATGAGGGTATTTGTTAAATATACAAATCCTTTAATCAGACTATTTAAACCAATTACTCCATCATTTATTATAGGTCCTTTAGTGCCCTTATATGTAGCTTGGTTTTTTTACATGATTAGATTTTATTTAATGCCTTGGATCTTGGGCTATTCTGTTATGGGTATGCTGTCATTTCCTCTCGAAAGTGAAATATCGAGACAAATTTATCAATTTTTTAATTCAATTAAATTTTAAAAATTGATACTAGTAAACCTAGCTATCAATGAAAAATATACAAATTTCACCGTCAATTTTATCTGCTGATTTTAGTCAATTAGGTACTGAAATTAAAAGATTAGAGGAAGGTGGAGCAGACATGATTCATGTGGATGTCATGGATGGTCATTTTGTTCCAAATTTAACTATCGGTCCTCCGGTTATTAAAGCTCTTAGAAAGCACTGCTCTTTAAAATTTGATGTACACTTGATGATTTCATCAGTGCATAAATACATAAAAGCATATGCTGACGCGGGAGCAGATATCATTACAATTCACCCAGAAGCCACTCAAAACTTAGAAGAATCGATTAAAATGATTAAAGATTTAAAAAAAAAAGTCGGAGTTTCACTTAATCCAGGGTCGAAAATTGAATTGATTACTGAATATTTAGATAAAATAGATTTGGTTTTAATCATGAGTGTTAATCCAGGTTTTGGAGGCCAAAAATTTATGCCAGAAGTCCTAGATAAAATTAAACAACTTAAAAAAATTCAACAAGAAAAAAATTTTACTTTTGATATTGAAATAGATGGTGGAATAAATTTTGAAAATTGCAAAATTGCTATTGATGCTGGAGCAAATATTCTTGTTTCAGGCACAACTGTATTCAAAAGTAATGGTGGAGATATAAAGAAGAATATTGATTTATTAAAACTAAAATAAGTTAATGATTAATGCAAATTCCTTTGGTTTTTTGGGCCAATTTTATTTTGGTTTAAAAGATAATTTTAAAAAAATTTATCAAAATTCTAATTTTTACGAAAAAAAAATTTCGAAAACTTTCGACAATTATTTTCAATACAAGCCAAGTCCCCACCTTCTCTCTTCAATTATAAAATATCAAAATAAAAAATATCGAATAGAAGATTTTACTGTTGAGTCTATTTGGCAAAACAAAATGAGCAAAAAAGACTTTGAAAAATTAAATAATTTTTTTTGGTTTTTCAGTCTTGATTTAAAATCTTCAAAAGAAACCACACAGTCAGTCATTAAAAATTGGGTAAATAGGAATGATAAATACAACAAAGATAGTTGGGAATTTGATTTAACTGCTAAAAGAATAATTGCATGGCTATCCAATCACCAGCTTACCTATCAAGACAGTGACAAAGAATATCGCTTAATGTTCGATCACATGATTCAAAAACAAGCTAATCATTTACTAAGTGAAATTGGATCCTCAAATACATTGGAAAATAAATTAATTGGTTGTTCTGCAATAATTTTAGCTGGCTTAGCTTATAAAAGTGAAAAAAACTATCTTGAAAGCGGATTGGGTATTTTAAAAAATATAATTAAATCCTCAATTGACAATCAGGGATTTACAAAATCGAGAAATATTAAACAATTAATTTTTTATCTAAAATATTTTATCATCATAAGAGAGTGGTTTAAAGAATCTCAAAATGTCATTCCAGAATATATAGATGAAACAATATTTTATTTAGGGTCAAGCTATGCATTTATCTGGAAAAATATTGGAACCGACATTTTCTTTAATGGTAATTATCATTCAGAAAATAAGGATTTTGATCAATACTTAAAAAGATTTAGTTATACTTTTAAAAATGAAGTGAACGAACTTGCTGGATACGCCGTTCTGAAAAATAAAAAAATTATTCTAGCAATGGATATCGGTTCAAGTCCAAGCAAAAATTTTTCTATGGATTATCAATACGGTGCCCTATCTTTTGAAATATTTTCAAATCATAAAAGACTAATAACTAATGCAGGATATTTCTCGAACAAAAATAATAAACTTAATAAGATCTCTAAAAGCACCGCCCTTCATAGTACCTTAATCATCGAAGATTTTTCTTCATGCTCTTCCAAAAAAATGAATGATAAAATTTTGGTTGAAAAAGGACTTAAGGTTTCAAAAAAGAATATTGTAAATGAAAAAAATTATTGGAAAATTTCTGGTTCACATGATGGATATTTACAAAAATTTGGAACAATTCATGAGAGAGAAATTGAATTTTATCCAGAACAAAATAAATTTATTGGATCTGATAAAATATTTAGAAAAAATCCTAATAAAGAGATAAAATTTGATATTAGATTTCATCTTGATCCAAATTCTAAAGTGATGAAAACTCAAGACAATAAATCTATACTTATTGAATTAGAGGATGAAGGTTGGAGATTCAGTTGTGAAAATTTTGATATAAGTATTGATAATAGCCTGTATTTCGGTCATAAAAATTCATACAAAGATAATCAAAATATTTTTATTTCTGGAATGAACAAGGAAAATGAGCAATTTATAAAATGGGAAATAATTAAATTATAATGAAAATAAAAACAGCTCTGATTTCTGTTTCAGATAAAAGAAAGCTAAAACCTCTTTTAAATGTACTAAAAAGAAATAAAGTAAAAATAATAAGTTCTGGTGGCACTTTTAAGGCGATTAAAAAATTAAAATTTAATTGCATTGAGGTCTCGGAATTTACCAATTCACCAGAAATTTTAGAAGGAAGAGTAAAAACTCTTCACCCTAAAATTCATGCAGGAATTTTAAACAGAAGAGATAGTAAATTACACTTAAAAGACTTGAGAGTGAATAATTTTGAAAATATAGATTTGGTTATCGTAAATTTTTATCCGTTCGAGAACACGTTAAAAAATACCAACAATCATAGCAAAATAATTGAAAATATTGATGTTGGAGGTCCCACCATGGTCAGATCTGCTGCCAAAAATTACAAGGATGTAACTGTAATTACTTCATCAGAACAGTACGATGAATTAATAGTTGAACTAAATAAATTTAAAGGATCTACCTCTTTAGAATTTAGAAAGAAACTATCAAGAATTGCTTTTACTGAAACAGCTTATTACGACTCTGTAATTTCAGATTATTTTAATAAAATAACAAATACAAACTTTCCCAAAAAAAAAGTGTTGCATGGAAACTTACTTGAAACACTCAGGTATGGTGAAAATCCTCACCAAGAAAGTGCGATTTATTCAAGAAAATCTGAAATGGATATAAAACAAATCCACGGAAAGCAGCTTAGTTATAATAATTATAATGATATCTTTGCAGCATTAACAATTTCAAAATCACTACCTAAAAATACTGGAACAGTAATTATTAAACATGCAAATCCTTGTGGTGTTTCAATTAAAAAAAACCATCTTGAAAGCTATAAATCTGCTTTTGCATGTGATCCTGTCAGTGCTTTTGGAGGTATAGTTTCTTGTAACTTTAAAATAACCAAAATTTTAGCTCTTGAATTGAGTAAGTTATTTCTTGAAGTAATTATTGCTAATAGCTTTGACACCAACGCCTTAAAAATATTAAAGAAAAAGAAAAATTTAAGACTAATAGACGCTTCAAATTATAAGTTTAATGATAGTTTAAAACATGTATCGGTAAATAATGAGGTATTAATTCAGTCAGAGGACCTTAAAAAATTTAATACTAAAGATTTTAAAATTGTATCAAAACGAAAACCAACCTCAAAAGAAATGAAAAATCTAATTTTTGCATTTAATATTTGCCGAAACGTTAAATCTAATGCGATTGTTCTTGCTTCTGATGAGACAACAGCTGGTATTGGTTCTGGACAACCAAGTCGGCTAGATAGCTGCAAAATAGCAATAAACAAAATGAAAAAATTTACAAATTCGAATGAGAGTTTAGTTGCTGCATCAGATGCATTTTTTCCATTTGTTGATGGTATAGAGAAATTAGTACAATCGGGTGTTCAAGCTGTAGTACAGCCTTCAGGATCAATAAGAGATAAAGACATTATTAAATTTGCTAATGAGACTGATACTGTTTTAGTATTTTCTAGAACTAGACACTTTAAACATTAGTTATTTTATCTATCTTTGCAGCCAAAATAAAATCATTTTCAGAAAGACCTTTTATAGCGTGGGTAGTAACTTTTATTTCAGCGTAACCCCAACCAAATGAAATATCCGGGTGATGTCCCTCCTCTTCAGATATCTTGCCTACTTCATTGACAAATTCTTGACTTTTTAAAAAATTATCAAATTTAAATTTTTTCAATAAGAAAAAAACTTCTTCTTCACCCTTTATAATGTCCCATCCGTCTACTTTCTTCTGATATTTATGAATTTCAGATGTATCAAAAGGTAAAACACCACCTTCACAGGGCATACATTTTTTTTCAGTCAAATCACTCATTATGAGAGAAATTCCTCTAAAATTTTAGATGAATTTTTAATTAAATAAAAATTTCCGATTGTTTGGTGTCTTTTTTTTAAATTATCTAATTTAATCAAAATATTATCTAAACTTTTTTTTTTATTATTTGTATCATAAATGGAATAATCATATCTATCTAAAAAGTTTTTAAAATATTCAATATTGTCCTTTTTACTAAAAATATACTTAGAAAACTCTATTATTATTAGCGGAGAAGATTTTTCAATCAAATCTAGTGAACCATGAATTCCTCTCATTTCATTTCCCTCAATATCTAATTTAATAATAATTTTATATTTTTCTAATTCATAATCTTGAACAAGCGTATCAATTTTAATTGAATAGACAATGCTTGATTCATTTGAATTATAATTTTGATGTGTGATGGAACTTTCCCAATCTTTTTCACTTTCATTAAAATTAATAATTTTTTCATCTGTGTCAGAAATTGCGTTATTATAAAAATAAATATTTGAAAAATTATTCAAATTCAGATTTTTGTTTAATTCTTCAAGTGTTTTTTTGGATGCTTCGACTGAAATAATTTGATTTTCACTCGAAAGTGATGCTACATATAATGAGTAAAATCCATAATTGCATCCGCAATCTAAAAATAAAACTTTATCATTATCAGAAATTTTTTTTATGGTATTAAGTTCATGATAGTCTCCAAATTCACATTTTTTGAGTAAAAAATACGAAGTCTTATTTATATTCGTGCTTCCATAAACTTTAAAATTATAGATATTTAAGATTATGTTTTTTGATAAGAAATTTCTTATTGCTCTGAATAAAAAATAATAAATTAAACTTTTTTTAAATTTCCTTATATCCCTATTTATTAAAAATTTTTGAAATATAGAAGTTATAAATTTTGATTTGATCACTTTTAATTGGAGCGGGCAAAGGGGGTCGAACCCTCGACCTTCTCGTTGGCAACGAGACGCTCTACCACTGAGCTATGCCCGCTTATTAAAAAACCATTATAGATAGCGGTTTTTAGAAATGCAAGTATTAGTTAAATTAGTAAAATTTATCACCAACTGTGTCGTGAGTATGTCGAGATTTTTTCAAAACTTTATATGAAAGTTTATGGTGGGGGCTACCGCCCCCACAAGCTAAATTTAGTTATTAATCTAAGCTATAAATTGTAACTGATTTCTCTAAGTCCTTTTCGTTAGCACTTATAAATAAGTTACGTTGTGGAATAGCAACTAAACCTTCTGGTCCAATCCCTGTTGGTAATATAGTAACTAATTCTGGGTTTGTTAAATCATTTGCTTTATAAACACCGATAGCATTTGCTCTTTCAGCACCAACAAAGATATAACGTGTATCACCATACATTGCTACTTCAACTGACTCTGGTTCTACACCTTTTTTCTCTGCACGTTTTTCTGGCCAGTAACCTGCTGAAGCGAGTGCTCTTTCATATGACGAACCTGACTCGTATACCACCGAACCATTTTTATTAAAGATTGTCCATCCACGACTACCACCACGTTTTGCTTGACCCGGTGCTTCATGTTTATAGTCACCTTCATTTGCAGTTGCAAAATGATCATTGTCAATCCACTTAACTGCGTCTGGTTCTCTACGAACATTCTCAATGGTATCAACCATCTTTAGTTCACCATCTTTTTTATTATCAACACCTTCTAATGTTACTAGTCCTGCATCAAACTCTGAAATTACTTTTCCACTTCGATCAATAACCGCCATCCAGTTATTCTCTTGGATAGTAACAACTATTTCACCTAAATTATTGATATCAACAAACTCAGGCTCTGGATCGTTAGGAGCAATAGTTGAAAAACCAACTAAGTCCGCTTTAGTAACACTGTTATCTGCTAAATTAACAATTGCCACAAAACCCCCAGGAAGTTGTGGAATTTTTTCATCGTTGATATCTTCGTTACGTTCATTTTCAATAGCTATTGCTACAAAAGTTCCATCTGGACTAACTGCAACCGAGTCTGGTTGTCCACCTAGTTCTACTTTTGTAACTTCTTTTCCTGAGTCAAGATCAACAATTAATAAGTGACCACTTGGCTCTACATAGTTTGGAGAAGTATTAATACCTACAAATGCTTGTCCATTTTTGATTGCAACACTAGTTGGTTCACCACCTAAATGCATGTGGCCTAATGGTTTCGGATTTGCTGGATCAGTAATATCAATCATGCCTAATGCGTTTGCAGGGCTATCGCTATATACCAGTTTCATGCCATCTGCTGTTGCCGCAATTATTTCTGCTGATGTTTCTTCTGCACTAGGGTTATTTGCTGGTGTTCCAAATTTCCCAATTTCTTTAAAGTCTGCATTTACTGTGCTAACAAATGCGGTTGAGGCCAGAAGGCCTGCTAAGATAAATTTTATCATTATATATTCCTTTTTGGTTAATGGAAAGCTATCAAAACAAGATGAAAAATTTGTAACAGTTTAATTACAATTTTATTTTATGCCACTCACCATAGTTTTTCTTTTCTGTGTCGAAGTGTGTCATGAGTGTGTCGAGATTAACTAGACGTTGAGAAAGACTAAGATTAGCAAGGATAAAAAACTAAGGACTACCTCGTTGGCAACGAGACGCTCTACCACTGAGCTATACCCGCATAATTATTGATATAGTTAGACGGTTTTTTTAATTCAATCAATACAAAATAATAACATATGTGTTATATTTATTAAAAAAATGAAAAAAGAAGATCTTCCAAATCAAATACCAGTATTTCCTCTGAGCAATTTTATAATTTTTCCTAAAGCTTCTGTTCCATTAAATATATTTGAACCTCGGTATATTGACATGATCAATGATAGTATGAAATCAAATAAAGTAATTGGGATGATACAACCTAAAAATTCCCTAAATAGTGATAATGTGCCAGAACTTCATGAGATTGGATGTTTGGGAAAAATAACAAGTTTTAGAGAAACCGAAGATGGTCGCTATCTTATCGAGTTAAAAGGAATAATAAGATTTAAAAATATTGAAGAACTAAATACTGAAAAAAAATATAGAATTTTGAATGTTAATTATGAGAATTTTTTTCAGGATTTGAAAAGTGAAAAAGAAGATCTAAAATTTTCTGATCTGGAATTAATTTTTAAAGATTTAAAATCATTATTTAAGAAAAGAGGTTTTATAATCAACTGGAAGGCATTAGAGAAACAAAGCCTTGATGAAACAATAAATGCTCTAGCTATGGCATCACCTTTTTCATTAGAAGAAAAGCAAGTGTTGCTAGAGGCAAAAAATTTAGATATTCGGAAAAATAAAATAGCTGAAATTTTAAGCACCTACACATTTGATTTATATGACAATACAACCATTCAGTAGATTAAATTAAAGTTCCTTTGTCAGCAATCCTAGTAAATAATTTATTAACAGTGGAATTTTTACCTAAAAATTGAACTGATCTACTAAGTAAACTGCTATTTATTTTTCTCTCAAAATTAAAAAATTCATGAACAAAATCTATGCCATACGAAAATATGAAGTTTTTGTGTTTAATTTTTTTTTCAAATTGATAATTTATTGAACTATCTATAGGTAAACCTAAACTATTGTTTTTTAATATGATATCTAAAAGAGTTTTAGTATCGCGTATTGTCATATTAAATCCTTGTCCAGCAAGGGGATGTATTCTGTGCAATAAATCACCAAAAGCTAAAATATTGTTATGATAATAAGATCTCAAACTTAGAGATTTTAATTTAAAAAAATTACTATTTTCAATTTTTTGAATTTTATATTTATAATTGTATTGCTCTATTAAGTTATTAACATTCTTATAATCTTTGTATTGTGAGTCGTTAATTGAGTAAACAATTGATGTTTCTCTTTCAGAAATAGGTAAAAAAGCCAAAGGTCCCATTTTGGTAAAAATTTGAACTGCAACATCATTATGAATTTTTTGATGTTTGATAAGTGTTGTGTAAGCAACACTATTATATTCTTTTAAAATTTTTTTACTAAAATATTTTTTTGTTATTGGATTACTAAAATCCGTATTAATAACAAGACTATAACTATCAAAAAAATTCAAATTTTTTGAAAGATTAATTTTTTTGAAATATTTATTTTTTGATAAACTTTTTTCTAAAAGTTCAATAAGATTTTGATTTTTAATAATTGAAAATAATTCAGAATTATTATTCTGAAAATTAATTAATTTTTCTTTTCTTAAATTGTCAGAAAAAATTTCTATTTTTTTTAACTTCCATGAAATTTTGTCTATATTAATTATTGAATGGTTAAAAAATTCAACATTACTTTTAGAGATACCAATAGTTCGTAAATTATCTGATGAAATAATTTTTTTTTGTGAATAAAGATCTACATATATATTTTGATTAACTAAAGCTTTTGCTAAAGTTAAACTTGTTAAGCTGGCACCTAGTATACAAACTTTCATATTATTTTTAATTTTAACAACAAAAATTAGATGATACAAAGTGGTTAAATTGATTCATATATGGATTTTAAGAAAACAACCAATTTAGTACTTAATTTTGCAATAAAACGTCTAGCAGAAATTTTCGGTATACTTATTTTTTTAGCAGGTTCTTTACTGCTTGTAGCTTTAATTACATACTCACCTGAAGATCCTAACTTTGTATTCCCCGATAATAAAGAAATTAAAAATTTATTAGGATTTCAAGGTAGTTTTATCTCAGATTTATTCTTTCAATCGGTTGGCCTGATCTCTTATTTAATATCTTTTACCTTTATTTTGACTGGTATTAACATTGTAAGACTTAAGGAGTTTTTTTTATTGGTTGAAAATATTTTTTTTACAACAATTTATTGTATATTTGGAACACTTTTTTTTAGTTTTTTTTATGCCGAAGCTTTTACACTTCATATCAATGGCAATGGTGGTTTTGTTGGAAATTATTTTAATCAAACATTTTTAAATTCCATAATTCGGATTCACGAAACTACTTCATTCTACGTTTTAATTATTTTAATAATTTTCTTGTTTTTAGTAAGTATAAATTTTGAGCCACTAAAATTTTATAATACAATTTTTAAAATTTATAATTTTCTTTTTAAGAAGAAAGAAAAAAATTACACAGATAAAAGTGAAGTTATCAGTGAATATATTCCACAAGAAGAAATTAAAAATTTAATCCAAGAGGACCTCCCTTTTATCAAAGCTGAAAATAAGATAAATGAAAGGATAAAATTTAAACTTCCAAGTTTTGATTTACTAAAAGTTACAACTAAACAAGATAGAGAGAATTCCGATCAAAAAGAAACACATAACTCAGAATTTTTAGAAAAAATTCTTTTAGATTTTGGTGTTAATGGTAATATAAAAAAAGTAAGTCATGGTCCTGTTGTAACTCTCAATGAGTTTGAACCCGCTGCAGGAGTTAAGGTTTCTAAAATTATTAATTTATCAGATGATATAGCTCGAAACACCAGTTCAGAATCTGCCAGAATTGCAACGATACCAGGAAGTAACACTATTGGAATAGAGCTACCAAACAATACTAGAGAGAACGTTTATCTAAGTGAAATATTAAGCAATTATGATTTTAAAAAGAAAGAAATAAAATTACCAATAGCATTAGGTAAAAGTATATCGGGTAAACCTATTGTTGGAGATTTATTTTCAATGCCGCACCTTCTGATTGCAGGAACTACTGGATCTGGAAAGTCGGTTTGTATTAATACAATTATTTTGTCTCTGCTTTATCGGCACACTCCTGATAAATGTAAATTCATTTTAATAGATCCAAAAATGCTTGAACTTTCTACTTACGAAGGGATCCCTCATTTATTATGTCCTGTAATAACAGAAGCAAAAAAAGCTACATCTGTTCTTGGATGGGTAGTGAAGGAGATGGAAAGTAGATACAGGCTAATGACCAAAGAGGGGGTAAGAAACATTGACGGATATAACTCAAAACATAAACTGCCGATGCCTTATATAGTTGTAGTGGTAGATGAAATGTCCGACTTAATGTTGGTGGCAGGAAAAGAAATCGAAAATTATATTCAAAAACTTTCTCAAATGGCAAGAGCAGCTGGAATTCATATCATCATGGCAACGCAAAGACCAAGTGTCGATGTAATTACAGGTACTATTAAGGCAAATTTTCCAACTAGAATATCGTTTCAGGTTACCTCAAAAATCGATAGTAGAACAATCCTCGGGGAACAAGGAGCAGAACAATTACTCGGTAAAGGTGATATGCTTTACATGTCTTCTGCTAACCGGATTGTGAGAATTCATGCTCCTTTTGTTTCAGACAATGAAATAGAAAAAATTAATAATTTTTTAAGATCACAAGCAGAACCAGATTATGTTGACGAGATATTAAATTTTGCAGATGAAAAAGAAATTGGAGATAGTAGTAATCAAGGTGATAAAGATGAACTATATGAGCAAGCTTTAGAAATAATTAGAACGGAGGGAAAGGCCTCCACCTCTTTTTTACAGAGAAAATTACAAATAGGATACAATAGAGCTGCAAGAATTATTGATATGATGGAAGCTGATGGCATAGTTAGCAAAGCTAATCATGTGGGCAAGAGAGACGTTCTTTAATGTTGAAGTATTTATTTATATTTTTTATTTTATTTTTCATTACAAATGGCAATGCAAATAATAAAGAAAAAATTATCGAAAATTTAAATCAAACCAGAAATCTAGATTTTAATTTTGAACAAAATATTAATGGAAAAATTGAAAATGGAAATTGCACAATTGAATATCCAAAAAAAATATTTTGTGAATATGCTAAAAGTAATAATAAAATTCTAGTCTCAAATGGTAAATCCTTAGTGATTAAAACTATTAGTAGTTACTATCGCTATCCACTTGATAAAACTCCTCTAAACTTTATTCTAGATAAAAATTTCTTAATCAAAAAAATAGAGGTTTTAGAAGAAAGAATTGTTGATGGATCTTATATTAATTATACAATCAAAGAAAATGATAACGAAATCAACGTTTTTTTCAATAATAAAACTTTTGATTTAATTGGATGGCAAAATACAGATGTCTACCAAAACTTCAATATTACTTTTCTCTCATCAATTCGAAAAAATAGAATAATCGCAAAAAATATGTTTAAACTTCCAGATCAGGATTAAATATTTATAATTTCAGTTTTAAATATTTTCATTCCTCTTGTCATATAATTATTTAAAGCATTCTTATGATCTAAGGTACATGTGTGAACCCAAACTCTATCAATTTTATTTTTAAAAGAAATCTTAATAGCTTCTGATAATAAATATGATCCTAGTTTTTTATTATGATACTCCTCCAAAATACCTAGATAGGCAATTTCAACCTCCTGTTTTTCTTGATGATGAATTAATTCAAAAAAGCCCACTAAGTCATCTTTGCACTTTAATACATATGTTTTAACGTTTTTACTTGAAACATAATTTATCCACTTTTCCTCAGTCCAAATTAATCTATCTACCCACTTGTGTTTATTACCAATGTTTTTATAAAAAAATTTATTTAATTGAAAATTAATTGGGTTTAACAAATCCAAAGAGTAATCATCAGAGGGCTTAGATCCTTGATTAAGATCTTCAAGAGAATTTATTTCTAAGTAATTTCTTTTTACTTCCTGTGTCACTCAACCATTTTTCCAACTGTTTCACCTCCAAAGAGATGGAAATGTAAATGAGGAACCTCCTGACCACCATGTTCATTGACATTTGCTAAAGCTCTATAACCTTTGCCTTCTTCTGTTGAAATACCTAATTTTTTTGCAACAATATTTATGCCTTTTAACAAACCCACCATCTCCTCCGATGAAGCATTTATACTAAAATCATCTAGATCAATATACTTTCCTTTGGGAATTACTAAAGCGTGAATTTTTTTTTGTGGATTAATGTCATGAAAGGATAAAACAAACTCATCCTCATAAATTTTGTTACAAGGTATCTCTCCTCTAAGAATTTTTGCAAAGATGTTATTGTTATCGTAAACCATAAATAAAGCTAATTTTTAACTAACTCTGTTTTGATACAGTAAATCTAACTTTTTTTTCATTGTAATCTCTACCAACACCCGTAACACTGCCCTTTTTTTTCCATTTAAGCGTGCCTGCTGCTCCCATATTATTGGTACATGCAATCTGCCAAGTTCCTTTTCCTCCTTCTTGCAGTGAATAAGAGCCCTCGCAGATACCATCATTATTAGGTAAAGATAGGCTTATATTTCCCTTATAATCTGCTTCATCAAAATTTACAGTTCCTGCTATTAAAGAGTTGTAACCATCCCAACTTAAAGCAATGGAACGTTCTCCTTTTAGCTCATATTTTTTTGTTGTATCTTTATTGTTTTTTTTAATTTCAGTTACTTCTTTGTTAGTGTTACCAACGAAGCCAAGTTCTTTCAATTTGGATTTTATTTCATCAAAACTTTGTCTGGAACTAATTTTTGATATTTTACCTTTACCTGGATTTATATTATTTTTCCATTTTATAGATCTTCCTCTTGCAAAAACCTTGCATTCTTTATTACCACCGGCTCTTGCCTCGCATTGTTTTATATAATGAACTTCATCTCCCGGATGACAGCGAGATCCACCAGGACAATACCAATATATTGCAAAACTACCGTCAGTTGTTATTAGAAAAGCTGCAGGTTTATTCCCTGCTTTACCTTTTAAATATTCATGAAAATATTCTATCATATTATCAGTCAATTTAATTTCACCACTACCGATAGTTTTAGAAAAAGATTTGGGTATAAAAATTATAAAAGTTAATATTAAAATTTTTAAAATTATTTTCACTATCATAATTTTTTTAAAAATATACACTTATTCACTCGTCAGTGAAACCTATAATTTGCTTATTTAATATAAATGTAAGAGCACCATTTGCAGCCTTTGTCTACAACATAAGAGACTAAGCTTCTTGTGGGTTTAATTTTAACTTAAAATCTTTTTGTTTTTTTATAACAAACTAAACTTGTTAAAATTATAAAATAATACTAAAGAAAGAAATGATAAATTATTAATCCTAACAAGGCTCCTTTGATAAAAGATATCCAAGCAATTCCATGATCAGATATATCTAGCTTTTTCTTCCACCAATTAATTTGTTTTTTTTCCCAATTTATATAAGTTTGCATCATAGCTATTTCTTTCGATTACTAAGTTCCGCCATCACATCTTCAATTTTTATATCACTTTTTTCAAGATACATTATTAAATGATAAAACACATCTGCAGCTTCATGAATTTTATTTGAATTTTGCTCTACGGCTTCGATTAATTCATTAATTTCTTCTAAAACCTTTTCTTTTGCTAAAGATTTGTCCTCTAAAAGCTTGTTAGTATATGAGCCCTCAACAGGATTACTTTTTCGTTCTCTTGCAAGATTTACCAGATCTTCTAAAATTTTTAACATATTAAATCCTAACAGGTATATCTTTTGAGGCCAAATATTGCTTAGCCTCATTTACTGAATAAGTACCATAGTGAAATATAGATGCCGCTAAAACAGCGCTAGCACCTGCTTTTATTCCATCTACTAAATGCTCTAACGTTCCAACTCCACCGGATGCGATCACTGGAATATTTACCATAGAGGATATCTTTTGCATTAGCTCAATATCATAACCAGACTGGGTTCCGTCTTTATCCATAGAGGTAACTAATAGCTCTCCGGCTCCACATTTTTCCATCCTAGAAGCAAATTCCAGAGCATTTATGCCAGTTGAATTTCTTCCTCCATGAGTAAAAATTTCCCATCCACCATCTTTTCTCTTTGCATCAATTGCAACCACAATACATTGAGAACCAAACTTCCTAGAACTGTCTTCAACAACTTTTGCATTTTGAACTGCTGCAGTGTTAATTGATACTTTATCTGCTCCACAATTAAGTAATTTATTAATATCCTCAACACTCCTAACACCACCTCCGACAGTTAAAGGCACAAAACATTTCTTAGAAGTTCTATCTACTACATCATAGATTGTATCTCTATTTTCATTTGAAGCAGTGATATCTAAAAAACAAATTTCATCCGCACCACCATCAGAATAAATTTTAGCCTGCTCAACCGGATCGCCCGCATCTTTTAAATCTACAAAATTTATGCCTTTTACTACTCTTCCATTTTTAACGTCCAAACAAGGGATTATTCTATTTTTAAGCATCTATTAAAAACTATTATTAAATATTTAAAAGTATCCTGCCCAATATGCCAAAGCAATGATTATTAATAAAATTATTGTACTGCTTACTTTTTCGGACAAACCGACTTTTTTAAAAAAAAATCTCAAAAAAATTATAATTATAATTGCTACGAGTATATCCAATTATTTCTCAATTTTTTTAAGCTCCTCTAATTTTATATCTCCATCGTATATAGCCTTGCCGACTATAACCCCTTCAATGTTGTTTAATTGTGAAGCTTTTTTGATATCTAAAATGGAAGAGACACCACCCGATACAACTACAGGACAATTTGAAATTTCAGCAATTTTTTGTGTTTCTTGAAAGTTGGGGCTTTGCTTTGTTCCATCTCTATTTATATCGGTGTAAATAATTCTGCTTACGCCATAATCATTAACTTTTTTTAAATACTCAGTTGTTAATTTATCAGAATCCTCTGTCCACCCTGAAATTGCAAGGTGACCATCTTTTGCATCTAGTCCCAAAGCAATTTGTTTGGGGAATTTTTTACAAGCTTCCTCTAAAAAATTTCTATCTTTAATAGCAGCACTTCCAAGAATTACTTTATCTACTCCAGCATCAATATATTTTAAGATAGTTTCAAAATTTCTTACACCACCACCTATTTCGATTTTTAATTCAAATTTTCCTACAATATCTTTAATAATATCAATATTAATAGGCTCCCCTGTTAAAGCACCATCTAAATCAACTATGTGTAAATTTTTAAAACCATTGTCTTTATATTTCCCAGCTTGCTCTATTGGTGACATTTCATATTCAGTTTTATTTTCAAAATCCCCTTTGATTAGTCTCACACATTTTTTATCCTTAATATCTATTGCTGGAAATATTTTCATTTATAAATTAATAAAGTTTTCAATTATTTTAAGTCCAATCTTGTCACTTTTTTCAGGATGAAATTGTGTTCCAAAAATATTTTCTCTCTCGACCGAACAAACTATATCTGATGAATAATCTGTTGTAGTAGTAATTACATTTTTATCTTCAGGAACAAATTCATAACTATGTACAAAATACATGTGCGAATTATTTTTTATATCTTTTAAAATTTTACTATCCTTTAAAATATTTAGTTGGTTCCAACCAATATGTGGTAGTTTAAATTTTCCACCTTGGTTATCAATCTTAGAAACTTTACCAGAAATCCATCCTAAACCCTTGGTTTCTGTTTCCTCATAACCAACATCAGCAAACATTTGTAACCCCACACAAATTCCAAGAAGTGGCTTTTTATCGTTTATAGTAAATAGATTTAATGTATCCACCAAACCATTGATTTTATGAAGTGCATCAACACAACTTTTAAACGAACCTTGCCCTGGCAATACTACTTTATCACTTGATTTAATTTTATTTAAGTCAGACGTTACTTCAATGTTTACCTTATCTTTGGCAACTTCCTTAAAGGAATTTATGACTGAACTTATATTTCCAGAATTATAATCAACAATTGTGACATTCATTAAACTTATAATGAGCCTTTAGTGGAAGGAATGCTCTTTTTATTTCTTAGGTCCATCTCTAAAGCATCTCTTAAAGATCTTGCTAAACCTTTGTAGCAAGACTCAATAATATGGTGACTATTATCTCCATAAATATTTTCAACATGTAGAGTAATACCCGCCGATTGAGAAAATGCTTGAAACCATTCTTTAAATAATTCGGTATCCATCTCTCCAAGTTTTTCTACTTTTAATTTTACTTTCCATATCAAATAAGGTCTATTGGAAACATCAATTGCAACTCTGGTTAATGTTTCATCCATAGGAATAAGTCGATGAGCATAACGTTTAATCCCAACAAATTTTTTTGCAGCTTTTTTTAAAGCTTCACCAATAGCAATTCCCGTGTCTTCGGTAGTGTGATGAAGATCAATGTGTGTATCTCCTTTAGCTTTAACTTTTAAATCAATTAAAGAATGCTTTGATAATTGCTCTAGCATATGATCTAAAAAACCTATGCCAGTGTCAATTTGGTACTTTCCTTTACCATCAATATTAACCTCAACACTGATACTAGTTTCTTTTGTTTTTCGAGATATTTTTCCTTTTCTAGCCATATATTTTTAATGGTATATATACTTAATCTCTTTATAGCAATATCCCTGTCTCTACTTGAAGTATCAAAATAAGTTACCATTTATTCATAATGACAACAATTGTATTAGTTAGAAAAAACGATCAAGTAGTAGTTGCTGGTGACGGGCAAGTTAGTATGGGAAATACTGTTGTAAAAAGTACTGCTTCAAAAGTAAGAAAAATTGAAAAAAGAGATGTTGTTGCTGGTTTTGCCGGATCAACTGCAGACGCGTTAACTTTATTTGAAAGATTAGAAGGTAAACTTGAAAAGCATGCAGGTAATTTATCAAGAGCTGCTGTTGAGTTGGCTAAGGATTGGCGAACAGATAAATATTTGAGAAGATTAGAAGCGCTAATGGCTGTTGGGGATAAACATAATAGTTATATTATTTCTGGAACAGGAGATGTTTTAGAGCCCGAGGGAGATGTTATTGGAATAGGCTCTGGTGGAAATTACGCATTAGCAGCTGGTAAGGTTTTAATGGAAGGTGAAATGTCAGCTGAAGAGATTGCAAAAAAAGCTATTAAAGTAGCTGCTGATATTTGTGTATTTACAAACGACAATGTTAAAGTTGAAAAAATATAATGGATAATTCTAACGTAACCCCTTTACACCCAAAAGAACAAAATCAAAAACAAGAAACATCTTTAGTAAGTTCCCTATCTCCTAGAGAGATTGTATCTGAACTTGATAGATTTGTTGTGGGTCAAAATAGAGCAAAGAAAGCTGTTGCTGTTGCTTTGAGAAATAGATGGCGAAGACAGGCTTTAAAAGGTGAAATGAAAAATGAGGTATTACCAAAAAATATTTTGATGATTGGCCCTACGGGTGTTGGAAAAACTGAAATTTCAAGAAGACTGTCAAAACTAGCCGAGGCACCATTTGTTAAAGTAGAAGCAACAAGATTTACTGAAGTTGGTTATGTTGGAAGAGACGTGGAACAAATCGTTAGAGATTTAATTGAAATTGCTATTGCAATGGAGAAAGTCAAAAAACGAAAAGAAGTTTTTGCACAAGCTCAAAAAGCTGCAGAAGAAAAAGTTTTAGATGCATTGGTGGGTAAAAAAGCGAGTTTGGCTACAAGAGAGAGTTTTAGAAAAAGACTAAGAAATGGTGATTTAGATGACAATGAGATAGAAATTTCTGTCAGTGATAGCGGATCGGGAGCATCCTTTGAGATTCCTGGAATGCCAGGTGCAAATGTTGGAATGATCAATATTGGGGAAATGATTGGTAAATCGATGGGCAATAAAGAAAAGAAAAAGAAAATGTCTGTGAAAGAATCCCATGAAATTTTAATCAACGACGAGTCGGATAAATTAATTGAACAAGATAAAATTGTAAAAGCTGCAAAACTTTCGACTGAAAATAATGGAATAGTTTTTTTAGATGAAATAGACAAAATTTCTGCAAGAACGGATAGGGTTGGTGGTGATGTGTCTCGTGAGGGTGTACAAAGAGATTTGTTACCTTTAATTGAAGGGACAACTGTTAATACAAAGCATGGACCAATTAAAACTGACCATATTTTATTTATCGCCTCAGGTGCTTTTCAGCTAGCTAAGCCATCTGATCTTCTTCCAGAACTTCAGGGAAGACTACCCATTAGAGTTGAGTTAGAAGCATTAACTAGTGAGGATTTCAAAAGGATTTTAAGGGAACCAGATTTTAGTTTAATTAAACAATATGTGGCTTTATTAAAAACAGAGAACGTAGATCTCGAGTTTTCAGATGATGGAATTGATACCATTGCAAACATTGCCTCGGAGGTAAATGCAACTGTAGAAAATATTGGTGCAAGAAGATTGCATACAATAATTGAAAAAATTTTAGATGAAATTAGTTTCACTGCCACCGATCGTGCAGGTGAAAAAATTATAATCAACAAAAATTATATTAATAAAAACTTAGATAATTTAGTTAAAGATACTGATCTTTCAAAATTTATTCTATAATTTTATTTTTTTTTAAAAAAATATAAAAAGCACCAGTCCCACCGTCTTCAACATTTGCGTCTTTAATTTCATTAATAATATTCATTAAACTTTTATTATTTTTTATAAATTCTGGAACAGAATATTTCAAAATACTTAAATCTTTGGATACATAAGGATCTCTCTCATTTTGTGAATGCAGTCCTTTACCTGTAACCACAACTAACTTATTTATTTTTTCTCTATAAGATTGATATATAAAATCCTCAATTTTATTATTTGCTGCCTCAAGAGTATAACCGTGAAGATCAATTGACTTTACTTTAAAAAACTTTTGTTTTGATGACTTAAAATCTTTGTTAGGAAGCTTTTGATCACCAGAAATAAAAGTTTCCCAGTCCTTTTTGTCTTTTTCTGAAATATCGTTACTCAATTAAGTTAATGTATTCACCAACTGCCAATTAGGATTTGCGGAAGTTGTATCTCTTGAGAACACCCATGTATCATAAATTTTTTTAATTTTTTCTGGATCACCAGAAATAATTTTTTTCTCTTTATCTCTTATGCAAGTTATGACCTCAGCAATAAAATCAACGGTAACGTTTAAAATATTACCAATTTTTTTATGTTCTTTAATTTCTGCAGAGTTAATACCTATAAAAGTAATTTCAGCGAAATGACCTCTTGAGCTTCTTTCTTTAAGCGCTTCGTTAAATTGAGAATATATTTGGCCATTTAATAATGGTCTGCTAGTTGTAATTTTATTATCGTTGTCACTAAAATCGGTGATGATGGTTTCATATGCAATTTTTGCACCTTTTAAAAATTCTTCTTGTGCAGCTGTATCAAATACATCATTTGATTTTAACGGTTGTTCAACTTTAATGTTTTTTAGTACTTCTTTGAATTGAGCAGGAGTTTTGCCCTCGAAACCAGTTCTTTTACCCAAGATTCCTCTTAATCTTAAAAAAATAAAACCAGCAATCATTGCAAGCAAGATGATATCAATGTACTCGAAACTATAATTCATTATTTGATAGTAATTACTATGTTGATTAATTTCAACCAGCAATTTAGATTAAGGACAAATGAACCCAATATTATTAGCTATTATTTTAGTCCCAGTTATTGAAATCTATCTTTTGATAAAAATTGGTTCTCAAATAGGTGCCATGAGTACTATTCTTTTAATTTTCACTACTGCTATTATTGGAGTTTATTACGCTAAATATGAAGGTCTCAATACTCTTAAATCTGGCTTTGCTCAGTTAAGCAAAAATGAAACTCCAGCTTATGAAGTTATTTCAGGGGCAGCTATCGCATTTGCAGCTTTACTCTTAATAATACCTGGATTTGCAACTGATACTTTAGGTTTCTTGCTAATATTTCCTGTCAGTAGAAAAATAATCTTTAATAGACTTGCTAAAAAATTTAAACCAAAAAAAAATAAAGAAAATAATTTTATTGATGGAGATTATGAGGATATAGAAGAAGACAATGACAGAAAAATTTAAAATACTTGGCAAGTTTATCAAAGATTTATCAAGTGAAACTCCTGATGTTGAAACTTATTTAATTGTAAGAGAGCGTATCGGAAAATATCAGCTTACTATTGACATTAATTCTAAAGCATTAAAAAATAAAATGATTGAAGTCAACACAACATTCAAATTTATCGATAAAGAACAAAGTAAAAAAAAATCACATTTCGAAATGATATATACAACTATAATAAAAGTTGATGAAGAGGTAAAAGATAAGAAGGAACTAGAAAAAATTGTATTATGTGATGTTCAAATTAAAATTTATCCAGACTTAGAAAAAGCACTTTTAGATCTTTTAAAAAATTCTGGTTATCCTGGTATAAAATTTGAAAAAAAAGTAGATTTTGAAGCATTATACAAACAAAGGTTTAATTAAAAATAATTTTTTTTTAAATGTATTTTTAGATATTCTTTGTGATTTTTAATTTCTGCTGAAGTGGGTTCAACAATTTTTTTATAGTAATTAAATTCCTCAATATTAATTTCTTTTTTATCTTGGTTGGTACTTTGAAAATTAAGTGTTGGTTCTTTTTGATCAATAAGATTTATATAAACTTTTGCTAATAAATCACAGTCTATTAGCGCAGTATGCTGTGTTCGTTTTGAATTATCAATTCTAAAACGTTTACAAAGTGCATCAAGACTTACTGGAGCTCCTGGGAACTTATCTCTTGCTAGTACAAGTGTATCCACAATTTCATTTTCAATTTTTTTTTTACCAAATAAATTGAGTTCGTTATTTAAGTGAGCAAGATCAAATTCTGCATTGTGGATTATGAGTTTTTTATTTTCTATGAACTTTAAAAATTCTTCAACAATCTCGTTAAATTTTTTTTGCTTAGACAAAAATTCATCATTATATCCATGAACAGCTAGCGCCTTTTCAGAGACTTTTCGTTCAGGATTTAAATAACAATGAAATTTATTTTTCGTTGGAATTAAATCTTCTAATTCTATACATCCAATTTCAACGACTCTATGACCATCTTTAACAGATAGACCAGTTGTTTCTGTATCAAGTACTATTTCTTTCATTTTCAATAGTTTTTAAAATTTTTTCAATTTCATTTTTAACAGATTTTTTTGTAAATTTGTTTTTTAATATAAATGTAGAATGTTTTTTTTTATAAGCAAGTGGCAGTTGAATTTTTTTAAATTTATTGACTATTCTTGAATCAAAGTTTTTTCTCTTTTTTAAATTTCTTAAAATATTATTTTTCCCAGACTCAACAAAAACCAAAATATCACTTTTTCTGTTAATTTTATTTTCTAACAATAAAGGTATATCCAAAATTACAAATTTTTTACTTTGATTTTTTTTTAGAAAAGATTGCATTTTTTTTCTTATTTCTTTATGGACTACTTTGATAATTTTTTTTAAGTTTGAATTGTTTGCAAGAATTGCACTAGATAATTTTGCTTTATTTATTGGATATTCATAAATGTATTTAGGTAATATCTTTTTTAATTTTCTAAAAACATTCTTGTTTTTTTGGTATAATTTTGAAACTTCATGATCTGCATTAAAAACTGGATATCCAAAATTTTTTGCAACAAAACTTTTTCCCGATCCAATATCACCTAAAATCCCAATACGTATCATTGATATAAAAGTTTAACTGTTTCTTCATTTATCTTGGGCTCTAAACCATGCCACAACTTAAATGCTGAAAATGCTTGATAGATAAACATTAATTTACCGTTTTCATATCTGTTGCCTAGATTTTTGCCTGTTTTTAAAAAATTTGTTTCAATTGGATTATAAATTACATCATAAAATAATTTATTCTTACCTACTTTAGAAAAATCTAAAATTATATTATCATCACGGTTCAATCCTAAACTTGTAGCATTTATTATCACATCAAAATCTGGCATTTCTCCCCATTTAACCAATTTTATATTATTAAAAATATTTTTAATTTCTAAAGCCTTATTCTCGGTTCTGTTACTAATTATAATTTCAGACGATCCCATTTTTATTGAAGCATAAATTATTGAAGGAACAACACCCCCTGCTCCTAAAATAAAAACTTTTTTATTATCAAAATTAAAGTTTATTTTTTTTATAGCATTTTCAAAACCTTCAATATCGGTGTTATGTCCGATGATTTTTTTATCTTGTAAATATATTGTATTAACTGATTGTGTTATTTTTGACTCCTCGCTTAATTCATCTAGATAAGGTATAATTGTCTTTTTAAATGGTACGGTTACATTAACGCCAGTAATTATCTGTTTTTTAACATCCAAAATTATATTTTCTAATTCAAAATCATTTATTTTTTTTTTTCCATAAATTGCATCAATACTATTCTGCTTAATCCAGTAATTATGTAGTTCGGGAGATAAGGAGTGGCTTATTGGATTTCCAATAACTAAAAATTTTTTCATTTAATCTTTTCTAGGTATTTTTTAATTTTTTGAATAGGAAGACCCATTATAGTGTCCTCATCACCAATTATTTCAGAGAATAATTTTCGTCCCTCGCCTTCTATTTGATAAACATTATAAGCATACAATGCTGTGTCTGGAATTTTTTTCAGATATTCAATCAATTCATTCTCAGTGAAATCTTTCATTTTCAGTTTTGCCCTATCTGTATAATTCCAAATCATCGATCCATTTTTTGATATACAAACAGAGCTTATTAAATAATGTTGTTTACCATTGAGTTTTTTTAGAATTAATAGTGCCTCTTGCCTGTCTTTTGGTTTTGAAATTAATTCTCCTTCCAAATCAATTACACTATCAGCGCCCAAAACTACTTGTTCATGGGCATTAGAGCTAATTTTATTAGCCTTTAACTCTGCTAAATTTTTCGAAATAATTTCTGGTGAAGCCTTTTCATTTAACAGACTTTCTTTAACCATATCCTCATCAATATTTGAAGGCCTGACATCACAACTTATATTATGTTTTTCTAAAATATCTTTTCTAACTCTGCTCTTTGATGCTAAAATGATACTATTTAACATTGTTTGAATATATTTCGTGTATCTTAATAATAGATGCTGCTGTTTCTTCCACTGATTTTCTCGTAACATCAATGACTGGCCACTTATATTTCTGAAAGGTTTTTTTTGCTTTTATAACCTCATCTTTAATGTCATTAAGATTGGTGTATTTTGTGTTTTCACTTTCTTTAAGAGAAGTCATTCTATTTTTTCTTAGATCTGCAAGTCTTTCGGGTTCGGTGCTCAGCCCTACTACACATGTGAATTGTGGATTGTTTTTCAGTTTTTCTGGTAACGAATGCTCGTTCACTAATGGTATGTTGGATGTTTTAAATCCTTTATTTGCAAGATAAATAGAAGTTGGTGTCTTACTGGTCCTACTAACTCCTACCAAGATAATGTCTGATTTATCAATTTCATCTAATAAATTTCCATCATCATGATTCATGGTAAATTGAATAGCTTCTATTCTATCATAATATTCATCATTTAGAATGTGTTGCCCACTTGGTTCGTGGGACGCTTTTTGATTAAGAATTTTTGAGAAATTTAAAATAAGATTTCCTAAAACTCCAAAACAGGGAATTTTTTTATTATCACTCTCGTTTGCAAGATATTTCGCAAGGTTATTATCGACTATCGTATAAAGTATAATCGAATTATTATTTGTTTCAGCATCTTCTAAAATTTTTAAAATTTGATTTTCTGTTCTGGTAAAAGAATATGAATGAATTTTATACTCAATATTTTTAAATTGAGCTTTTAATGCTAAAAAAATTCTCTCAAGAGTCTCCCCTGTGGAGTCAGAAATTAAGTATATTTGATATGTATTACTCATGTATTAATTGTTAATAAATTTGTATAATTTTAAAGAAATTACTCAATTGAATTTTTGTTTATTTGCACCTGTATAACGACGGTTTTATTAACAAAAATAATAAATTCAATTAAACAATACATAAATGTTAATTAATTACAAAAAAAGCTCATTTTTGTGAGTTTTATTTAATTTCTAGATGTGATTAAAACGTTAATATAATGTTTAAAATGGACAATCATCATTATTCACAAGACATAATACTAATACAATAATTATATATATAGTTTTAATATGACACCCTTACATGAAGTAATAATAAATAAAAAAACAACTATTAACCCTATATGGATAATGAGACAAGCAGGTAGGTATTTGCCTGAATTTAGAAAGATAAGAAAAGAAAATCCTAATTTTGTTGAGTTATGCCTTAATCACAAACTATCTTCTAAAATAACACTTCAACCCATTGATAGATTTGATTTGGACGCAGCAATAATATTTTCAGATATTTTAATGCTACCATATGGATTAAATCAAAAAGTTGAATTTAAAAAAAATTTTGGGCCAGTTCTTGGCGATTTAAATATTAGTTTAATGTCTAAGATTGATGAAATAGATTTTGTTGAGAAAATTTATCCAGTTTATAAGGCTATAAAAATTGTTAGTTCCAAAATGAATTTAGAAAATAAAAATACAATTGGATTTGTTGGGGCGCCATGGACATTACTTGTTTATATGATTAATCAGCAATCTCCTAAGAAAAATATTAAAAAAGATTTTTTTAAAGACGAATATTTAATCAATAGAGTTTTGTTATTAATTGAAAAATTTTTAAAGATACATATTAAAAATCAAATTGAGAACGGTGCTAATGTTATACAAATATTTGACAGTTGGGCAGGATTGTTAGAAGAAAGAGATTATCCAAATTATATTTATACACCTACTTTAAATTTGGTAGATTATGTGAGATCATTAAATGTTCCTGTAATTTGTTTTCCAAGAGAAATTAAAAATTATAAAGAGTTTTGTGAAATAGTTAAGCCTGATGCTGTTAATATTGATTATAATGTTGACCCGTTCATGATTAGCAAAAATTTGAAAATTCCTGTTCAAGGTGGATTAGACCCAAAAATCTTATTAACGGATAAAGAAAATCTAAAGAAAGAGATTTTAAAATATTTAGATATATTTAAAGATCATCCATATGTATTTAATCTTGGTCATGGAATTTTACCCGAAACTGATCCGGAAATGGTTAAATTTTTAATAAACATTGTAAGAGACCACTAGATGGAAAATAAAGATCACCCAACTATTAAATTTGGAAAAACTGGTGTTCTTATTGTTAATTTAGGCACACCAGATTCAACAAACTGGTTAGATATTAGACGTTATCTAAAAGAATTTTTATCTGATAGGAGAGTAATAGAAGTTAATCCCATAATATGGCAATTAATTCTAAATATATTTATTTTAACTTTTAGACCATCTAAAACAGCTAAAGCGTATAAAAAAATTTGGATGGAAGATAAAAATATGTCTCCTCTTTTATACTACACCCAAAGACAAAGTGAAAAAGTTTCAAAATTAATAACAAAAGATCAATTAATAATTGATTTTGCTATGCGATACGGAAACCCTAGTATTAAAAGTAAGATACATAAATTACAGGAGCAAGGTTGTGAAAATTTAATAATACTTCCACTTTATCCTCAATACGCGGCGGCGACAACCGCAACCGTATGTGATGAAGTTTATAGAACTCTGATGAAAATGAGATGGCAACCATCTTTAAAAATTATACCTCATTATGAGTCTGATCCTCTTTATATAGATGCTTTGGCCAAATCTATTAATAAAAAAATAAACGAAATAAATTGGAAACCAGATTTAATAATTGCCTCTTATCATGGTATACCCCAAAAATATTTTGACAAAGGTGATCCATATCACTGTTATTGTCATAAAACGACCCGGTTAATTTCGGAGAAATTTAATTCTGTTGAAATAAAAACTACTTTTCAGTCTAGATTTGGTCCTCAAGAATGGTTACAGCCTTATACTGATAAAACGTTAGAGAGTTTGCCAAAAGAGGGAAAAAAAAATATTCTCGCAATTTGTCCAGGTTTTGCATCTGATTGTGTAGAAACCTTAGAAGAAATTTTAATTCAAGGGAAAGAAAGTTTCTTAAATTCCGGAGGCGAAAATTTTGATATGATTCCGTGTTTAAACGATAACGATGATCATATAGTCTTGCTTAAATCTTTAATTGAAAAAAATATTTAAAAGATGAATACTTATCTGCTGTTTAAATCTTTACACTTGATAGCAGTTATTTCATGGATGGCCGGTCTTTTATATCTTCCAAGAATTTTTGTTTACCATGCAGAAAATAATGTTGAAGCGAAAGTTTCTGAAGTTTTTAAAGTTATGGAGAAAAAATTGTACTTTTACATAATGACCCCTGCAATGACTTTGTCTTGGTTATTCGGACTTTTACTTATTCATAGCATTGGGTTTCAACAGTTGGGTCAAACTTGGATGATATTAAAACTGTTGTTTGTAGTTATCCTAACCATCTATCATTTTTATTTGGGCAAATTACTTAGCCAATTTAAGCTAGACAGAAATGAGCATTCCCATAAGTTTTATCGTTACATAAACGAAATACCCACAATACTGCTAATTTTGATTATATTTGTTGTTATTTTTAAACCAATCTAGGGTTGAAAAAAAAGTTATAAGATATATATTAAATTACTCTGATAAGGCCTTATCAAAAATTAAATCATGAACATTCAAGAATTAAAATTAAAATCATCTGAACAGCTCATTACTCAAGCTGAAGAACTTGGTATTGAAAATGCAAGCACCTTAAGAAAGCAAGAAATACTTTTTGCTATTTTAAAAAAAGTTGCTGAAAAAGAGGAAATAACTGGCGTGGGTGTTCTGCAGTTATTACAAGATGGTTTTGGATTTTTAAGAGCAATGGAATCTAATTATTTGCCAGGTCCTGATGATATCTATGTTAGCCCTAGTCAAATAAGAAAGTTTGGATTAAGAACTGGAGATACAGTCGAGGGACCTGTTAGGGCACCTAAGGAAGGTGAAAGATATTTTGCTTTACTTCAAGTGAGTAAAATTAATTTTGAAGAACCAGAAAAAACTAGACACAAAATAGCATTTGATAACTTAACGCCATTATATCCTGATAAACAATTAGTGATGGAAGTCGAAACAACTAAAATTGAGAAAAAAACAGACTTAACACCAAGATTAATTGATTTGGTAAGCCCAATTGGGAAAGGACAAAGATCAATTATTATCTCACCACCCAAAGCTGGTAAAACAATGATTTTACAGAGTATTGCAAATTCAATCGCAAAAAATTATCCAGAATGTTATTTGATTGTATTATTGATAGATGAACGTCCCGAGGAAGTAACCGACATGCAAAGAACAGTTAAAGGTGAAGTTATTAGCTCAACTTTTGACGAACCTGCTCAAAGGCACGTAGCTGTTGCAGAAATGGTTATTGAAAAAGCAAAGAGACTAACCGAGCATAAAAAAGATGTTGTTATTTTATTAGACTCAATCACTAGACTAGGAAGAGCATATAATGCGGTAATACCAAGCTCAGGAAAAGTTTTAACAGGCGGTGTTGATGCAAATGCACTTCAAAGACCAAAAAGATTTTTTGGAGCAGCCAGAAATATTGAAGAAGGTGGATCTTTAACAATAATTTCAACTGCTTTGATTGATACAGGAAGTAGGATGGATGAAGTAATTTTTGAGGAGTTTAAAGGTACTGGTAATAGCGAAACCGTTTTAGATCGAAAAATTGCAGATAAAAGAATTTACCCCGCAATAGATATAACGAAGTCAGGAACTAGGAGAGAAGAATTATTATTTGATAAAAGTGATCTTCAAAAAATGAATGTTCTAAGAAGAATTATAGCTCCGATGGGAACAATGGATGCTATAGAGTTCATTAATTCAAAATTAAAAGACACTAAAAATAACTCAGAGTTTTTTAATTCAATGAATAAACCTGCCTAATAAATTTAATTTAGGTTTTACACTAACGTAAATTTGAAGTTATAATCTTCAAATGACAATTTATGCCTTATCGAGTGGACCAGGAATTTCAGGTATCGCTGTTATAAGAATTTCAGGCCAAGATACATCTAAAGCCATTAAGCTCATGACTGGTAAGAGCGTTCCAAAGCCTAGGGTAGCAACGCTTCGAAAAATCAATAAAATCAATACTTCTGAGCTTATAGATGAAGGTATTATTTTATGGTTTCCTGGCCCTGAGAGCTACACAGGTGAGGATATGGCTGAAATACAAGTACATGGAAGTAAAGCTGTAATAGACGCCTTGCACTCGAATATCTCAAAAATTGAAAATTGTCGTTTAGCTGAACCTGGAGAATTTACTAAGCTTGCTTTTCAAAATGGCAAAATAAATTTACTTAAAGCGGAGAGCGTAGCTGATTTAATTTCATCCGAAACTGAAATTCAAAGACAACAAGCAATCAAAATCATGAATGGTCGTTCGGCAGATCAATTTAATTTTTTAAGAGAAGAATTATTAAAAATCTTATCCCATGTGGAAGCTAAAATAGATTTTCCTGACGAAGATTTACCTAAAGATATTTTAAAAGAAATTAAAAAAAGCTCACAAGATGTTTTAAAAAATTTAGAAAAAATTTTGGATGACCAAAAAGTTGGAGAAAGAATTAGAGAAGGATTTAAAATTGCAATAATTGGACCAACTAATGCAGGTAAGTCTAGTTTGTTAAATTATTTATCCAAGAGAGATGTTGCAATAGTTTCTGAAATTGCAGGAACAACAAGAGATGTAATAGAAACTCATCTCAATATCGATGGTTATCCGGTGATTGTTTCTGATACTGCTGGTATAAGAGACTCCAAAAACGAAATAGAAAAAAAAGGTATTAAATTATCTTTTAGTAGAGCGGAAGAAGCAGATCTTAAGCTAGTAGTAGTAGAAGCTAAAAACCTAGATTTTACTGATGTTTTGAGGAGACTATTAGATGATAATGCAATTTTAGTGATTAATAAATCAGATCTTTTAAAAAAAGATATTGATCCTGAAATTAAAAAAATTAATCATGTTTTAATTTCAATCAAAGACAATTTAAATATTGATAATCTAATTTTGAAAATAAAAAAAAATTTAAAAAATAAATTTTTAACAAACGATGATATTCTAATTACCAGAGAACGGCACAGACAACACCTTCAACAATGTTTGGACCATTTAAAAAACTTTAATCAAAGAAACGAAATTGAGGATTTCGATAAAGCAGCTGAGGATTTAAGATTAGCTACGAGACATTTAGGTATGATAGTTGGAAAAGTTGATGTTGAGGAGATATTAGGCAGTATTTTCAACGATTTTTGCATAGGCAAATAACAACATATTTATCAAGGTTTTTAGTCATTTTTTTCAAGAAATCGCTGGTATTTAATATTTATTCGCAAATACTAAGAGGTATCTTGTAAATAAATTAATCAGCTATAAGTTTAGCTAATGAAAAATGTTTTATCATTTGATGTGGTAGTAATTGGTGGTGGACATGCTGGCTGTGAAGCTGCAGCAGCTTCTGCACGCTTAGGAGTTAACACTGCTTTATTTACCCATAAGATTGAAACAATTGGTGAGATGTCGTGTAATCCTGCTATTGGTGGGTTAGGTAAAGGTCATTTAGTTAGAGAAATAGATGCCCTAGATGGCGTTATGGGAGAGATTGCTGACAAGTCAGGAATTCAATTTAGGTTGTTAAACAGAAGTAGAGGCCCTGCTGTTCGTGGACCAAGAACACAGTCAGATAGATCTCTATATCGAAAATATATGCAAGAAAAACTTGTAAACTATTGTAATTTAAGCATTTTTTCTGATCCTGTTATTAAGTTTATTTTTAATAAAAACACTATAAGTGGTTTTGAAACAAAAAAAGGTAAAAAAGTTACATGTAGTAAGTTAATACTAACAACAGGCACTTTTTTAAATGGTTTGATACATATAGGTGATGAAAGAACACCAGCTGGAAGATATGATGAGAAACCTTCCACGGGTTTAAGTGAACAATTACAAAAATATGAATTCAAAATTGGAAGATTAAAAACTGGAACTCCTCCTCGATTAGATTCAAGAACTATTAATTATAAAAATTTAGAAGAACAGTTTGCAGATGATGATCCTTATTTTTTTTCATTTCTAACTAAAAAAAATATAAACAAACAAGTATCGTGTAGGATGACATACACAAATTACAAGGTACATAAGATTATAGAAAAAAATCTATCCAAGAGCGCGATGTACTCCGGTAGCATAAAAGGTGTTGGACCAAGATACTGTCCATCTATAGAGGATAAAATAGTAAAATTTTCAGATAAAGGACGACACCAGATATTTTTGGAACCAGAAGGACTAAATGACCATACAATTTACCCAAATGGTATCTCGACATCACTACCAAGTGACGTGCAGCAAGAAATATGTAACAATATCAATGGTTTAGAGAATGCAACAATTATTAGACCTGGATATGCTATTGAATATGATTTTGTCGATCCTAGGGAGCTTTTCTTAACTCTTGAGACTAAAAAAATTAATAATCTTTATCTTGCTGGACAAATAAATGGAACTACCGGTTATGAAGAAGCTGCATCACAAGGTCTTATCGCCGGAATTAATGCTGCGTTATCTGTTAAGGGGCAAGAACCATTTATATTAGATAGATCTGACGCATATATAGGGGTAATGATTGATGATTTAGTAACCAAAGGTGTTGCTGAACCTTATAGAATGTTTACTTCTCGAGCAGAGTATAGATTAAGTTTAAGAGCAGATAATGCTGATCAAAGATTAACTGATAAAGGCATTGAAATTGGATTAATTGGAGATCAAAGAAAGGAAATATATTTATATAAATCTCAAAAACTAAAGAATATTTCCAATAAAATGTTTAAATCTCACATCTCTCCAAATAAAGCTGAAAGCTATGGTATAAAGATATCTAAAGATGGAATTCTTAGGTCCTCAAATGAAATTCTAACACAAAAAGGTGTTGATATGCATAAAATTAGAGAAATTTGGAGCGATATACCTTATTATGACAACGAAATTGACGAGCAGATAGAAATAAATGCTCATTACAGAGGTTATTTAAAAAAGCAAAAAGCTGACATCCTTGCATTTAAAAGAGATGAAAACCTAATAATCCCTGAAAAAATTGATTATGATAAGCTTTCAGGACTTTCAAATGAGGTAAAGGCAAAATTTAATCAAATTAAGCCTAAAACTATGGGTCAGGCCTTAAGAATTGATGGAATTACTCCTGCTGCTGTATATATTTTGTTGTCACATGTAAAAAGAAAGTCTATTAAGCATATAGCTTAATGGATCAAGAAATTATAAATTCTTACTTAAAACTTTCAGGGCTAAATGTTTCACGTGAAACATTTTTAGACTTCGAAAGCTATATATCAATGATCTTAGAAAAAAACCAAAAAATCAATTTAATTAGCGAAAAATTTAGTGAAAAAAATGACATAATCGAGCGTCATATTATTGATTCTGCACAAATTATTGATATTGTTGATTTTAATAGCAATACTACTATAGATATAGGCTCAGGGAGTGGAATGCCAGGCATAATCATAGCAATTTTACTTAAAAGCCTAAAAAAAAATATAAAGGTCAAGCTTTATGAAAAAAGCTACCATAAAAGCCATTTTCTTAGAGATGTCTCTACAAAATTAAATCTAAAAACAGAAATAATACAAAAAAATATTTTTGAAGAAAAAAAATTAGAAACAGGAACAATAATGTCTAGAGCATTTAAACCGATGCCAGTAATTTTAGATTTAGTGAATGAAAATTTTTCTAATTTTTCAAATATAATTTTTTTTATGGGCAAGAGTGGAAGAGAAACTTTTCAAAATACTTTAAAGAATTGGGAGTTAGATTATTCTGAAAAAAAAAGTTTAACCAGTGAAGAATCTTTTTTAGTAAATGTGAAAAAAATTAAAAAAAAATAAAAAAAAACTAAATGCAAATTATTTCAGTCATAAATCAAAAGGGTGGGGTTGGTAAAACAACTTCAGCAATTAACTTAGCAGCAGGTTTATCCCAAAAGAATAAGAAAATTCTAGTTTTAGACTTAGACCCACAGGGAAATGCAACTACTGGTCTTGGATTATCCAACATGGAAAATTCTTCAGAGACAATTTACGGAGTTCTAAATGGCACTAAAGAAATAAACGATGTAATTAAAAAAACGAAGTTTGATAATCTTGATATAATAACATCTAACGTAGATTTATCAGGTCTTGAGGTTGAGACTGCTGACGACAACAACAGAGCTTTCTTATTAAAAGTAAAATTAACCTCATATTTAAACAATTCTGGAGGTATATATGATTATATTTTGATAGATTGTCCACCATCTCTAAGCCTTTTGACTGTAATGGCACTTGTAAGTTCAAACTCACTTCTAGTCCCACTCCAAACGGAATTTTTTGCTTTAGAGGGTTTAACTCAGTTAATGAAAACAATTGAAAGAATAAAGGTAAGCCTTAACCCTGAGTTGAGCATTAGAGGAATACTATTAACGATGTATGATAAAAGAAATAAGCTATCTTCGCAAGTTGAGCAGGAGGCTAGAGATTATTTTAAAGAAAAAGTTTATACAACAGTAATTCCTAGAAACGTCAGACTGTCAGAGGCACCCTCACATGGTATGCCGGTTCTAATTTATGATAAAAACTGTCCTGGTAGCGTAGCATATTTTAATTTTGCAGAAGAATTTTTGGTTCAAGAGAAAAGAATTGGAAGTGCAGCTTAATGGATTCTAATAAAATAAAAAAAGGACTTGGAAGAGGGTTATCATCATTAATAGGAGAAACTAAAATTGAGCCTCAAAAAAATAGGCTAGGTGTTAGTGATCTTATACCTAATAAATATCAACCTAGAAAAACATTTGATGAAAATAGCTTAAATGAGCTTACAAATTCAATTAAAGAGATAGGTATCTTGCAGCCAATTATTGTTAGAAAATCCAATGATAAGCAAAAAAAATTTGAAATTATAGCAGGGGAGAGAAGGTGGCTTGCTGCGCAAAAAGCAGGCCTTCACGACGTACCAGTGGTGATCACAGAGGCAGATGATTTAAAATCTCTAGAATTTGCAATTGTAGAAAATGTTCAAAGACACGATTTAAATCCTTTGGAAGAAGCACATGGATATAAAAAATTAATAGAGGAATTTTCATATGACCAGGAAAAGGTTTCAAGATTCATTGGAAAGAGTAGAAGTTACATTTCTAATGCTCTCAGACTTTTGTCACTTCCAGATGAAGTTATTAAACTCATCGAAAATCAAAAATTGTCACCTGGTCATGCTAAGATTTTGGTAGGATTAGAAAATGCTAACTTTATAGCTAATAAAATAATCGAAAAAAAATTATCAGTAAGACAATCCGAAAACTTTGTAAAAATCTTCAAGAATAGAAAGCAAAAGTCAAGTAACACTAAAGACTCTAATATAATGCACTTAGAAATGTCTATAGTTAATAAAATTGGTTTAAATGTAGAAATCAAAAATAAAAAAAATAATAAAGGTAAAATTACTTTTGAGTATAAGGATCTAGATCAATTAAATAAAATTATAGATATAGTTAAGCGTAATTATTAATTTTTTCATGTGTAAGATTCAAAATAAAATCACAAATTATATTAAGAGAGTTTTTACTGTCTTTTTTGATTAAAAATTCGATTTCGCTTAATTTATATAATATTTTTTTAATTTCCTTAGAATTCCATTTATAAATTTGTTGTTTGGTAATGTCTTTATCTTTCCAAAATATGGGTGGTTGTGCGGACGCAATTGTTAAATTAATATTATTATTTTTTTCAAATTGATTTATCAGGTTCAGAATTCTCTTAGACTTGGATAAAAATATTTTAACTATTGCTATACTGTCTTCACCAGTAAAGTTATTTTCGTTTAGAATCTTTATAATCTTATTTTTATTTTTAGATAAACAGTTATCAACTAATATTGAGATGTCATGGTTTTCAAAAAGATTTGTTAACTTTAGAATTGTTTCAGAGCATAATTTTTTTCCATTTTTAGTGTATGTTTCAATTTTTTCTAGTTCATTTAGTAAGTTTCCCCGATCACCTCCACTTTTATTTACCAAAAGATTGATGTCTGAAAATGATACTGGGATATTTCTTTCTTTAAAAAAATTTGAAGCAATTTTTATTAAAGTTTGCTCGTTGTCTGGATAAAAGGCCATACATACTTCTTTTTTACTCCTTTCAAAAAAAGATCTTAGCTTCGATCTTTTTTCTAAATTTTCAGAATTAATTATAATAATTAAATCTTCTATACTTTTTGAAGCTATTTCATTTACTAAATCAAAGATTTTATCTGACGCTCTTTTTATGATTATAGCTTCTTCAGCATCAAATAAGGATCTGTTTAATATTTTATCTAAAAATTGACTTGAATTTTCAAGTATTTCTTTTTCCTCATAAAGGGTTTTTTTATATTTTTTGCCAATTAAGTTTTTTAAAGTTTCGTTTTTTAATCCATTATTTTTGCCATAAAATAAAATTATTTTACCTGCTGTTAAATCAATTTTATTGGTTTCGAAATGTTTATAAATCATTTTAATTTTTTAATCTGCATTAAAAATTTATTATAAATTAAATTTGTCATATTTTTTTTTATGTTTGTTTCATAATTTCTTTCTTCAAAATCATCACTAAAATTATTCATTACAAATTTTTCGTTTATATATAATTTTATCTCTGAATTATCTCTAAGAATAGCAAATTGTACATTTGACTGGAGTTGGTATTCTTCAGGTTCACCTGCTAAATTGTTTGTTAAAGCCTTTTTTTGATAACTAGTTATAATATTAACTTTATAAGTTTTACCTTTAGGATTGGAATTTGATTTTAATTTTGAAATTAAACTT
Organism: uncultured Pelagibacteraceae bacterium; assembly: GCA_902590915.1. GTDB lineage: Bacteria > Pseudomonadota > Alphaproteobacteria > Pelagibacterales > Pelagibacteraceae > Pelagibacter. The sequence continues at coordinate 177,663 of CACIYQ010000001.1, read as the reverse complement.
AAATTTATTTCTCTATCTCCTTCATAGCTTAATATTTCAAAATTAGCATCATTGATTTCATTTACAGAATATAAAGGAGTAAAACCACAACTAGTTACAAATAAAAATAAAGTGAGTGATAGAAATATTTTTTTTAACATAGCTTCATATTAATATGTTTATTAGCTTATTGGGTACAAATATTTTCTTTTGTATCTTTTTTTCATTTATATATTTAGAAATATTTTTCTCTTTCAGTATTTTTTCAAATAAATTTTTTTCATCGGTATCTCTTTTACTGAAAATAAGCCCTCTTTTTTTTCCATTAATCTGAATTACATAAGCTATATCCTCGTCAGTTGTAAGTTTTGAGTCAAATTTAGGCCATATAAAGTTCCCTTTTAGTTTTAGATTTTCTAAACATTCATTTGCTAAATGAGGTAAAACAGGCAAAAGAAGAATTAAAATTTTTTGATAGTTTTCTAAAAGTGTTTTTTTTGTATAAGAATTTTTCAATTCTTTTGAATAAAAAGTATGAAGCTCGTGAATATTAGCAATAATGATATTATAACTAAAATTTTCTAAGTTGTGTGTTATTTTTTTTACGAACTTATTTGTTTCTATGGTTAATTTGTTTTCTTTGTCTTGTTTGTGGTTTTTGCCCATCTCATCTAAAAATTTTTCATTTAAGTTCCATAATTTTTGAATAAATTTATATGAAGAAATCATTCCTTCCTCAGACCACTGAACATCTTTTTCGGGAGGACTATCTGACAAAATAAATAATCGAACAGCATCAGCCCCGTAGTTTTTAATCATTTGTTCAGGATCAATAGTGTTTTTCTTTGATTTTGACATAGATTCTGATGAACCAGTAATTACTTTTTTAGATTGGTTTTTTTTGAGAAATTTTTTTCCATTAATAGAAACTATTTCATCTGGACTTAGCCAATTATTATTTTCATCCTTATAAGTTTCATGACAGACCATTCCTTGCGTGAACAAACCTTTAAAAGGTTCTGTTATTTTGAATTTATTACTTTGGTGAGATAGAGCCTGCATAAAAAATCGAGAATATAACAAATGAAGTATTGCATGTTCTACACCCCCAATATACTGATCGACTGGCATCCAATATTTTAAATCCTCAATTTCAAATCCGTAATGATCTTTATCTGGAGAACAAAATCTCAAAAAATACCAGGAAGAGTCTACAAAAGTGTCAAGAGTATCGGTTTCCCTAGTGTATTTTTTGCCAGCAATTGTAACATTTTTCCAGTCATTATCATGATCAAGTGGATTACCTGAAGGATCTAGTTTGTCAATCTTTGGGAGCTCGACTGGTAACAATTCTTTTGGTACTTTGTGAGGTTGATTATTTTCATCGTACATAATTGGTATAGGACACCCCCAATACCTTTGTCTTGAAACACCCCAATCTTTTAATCTAAAGTTGATTTTTTTTTTTCCTAAATTATTTTTTTCAATATGCTCAATTGCTTTTACAACTGAAACTTCAGGACATTTTAAACCATTTAAAAAAGAAGAATTAATTATGTAGCCCGGACCAGCATAAGCTTGATTTTTTACTTTATAATTTTGATTTTCATTATCAGGAGTTACAACTGTATTGATGGCTAGATTATATTTAGTAGCAAAATCGTAATCTCGTTGATCATGTCCGGGACACCCAAAAACTGCGCCATGACCATAATCCATTAAAACAAAATTTGCAAAATATACTGGAACTTTGACCTCTTCATTCAAAGGGTTTATGGCCTTGAGTTCAGTTTTAAAACCAATTTTTTCAGCATTTGCAATAGATTCCTCTGTAGTGCCAGTTCTTGAACATTGCACTTTAAATTTTAAAAATTCTGGATCTCTCTGATAAAATTTAGATAGCGGATGATCAACGGATAAAGCCAAAAAAGACATACCAAATAATGTGTCTGGCCTGGTAGTAAAACATTTAATTTGATCTATTTTATCTGAAGAGTCTATTCTGAAATTTATTTCACATCCAAAGGATTTACCAATCCAATTTTTTTGCATTACTTTAACTTTATTTGGCCATTCATCTAATTCTTCCAGACCTTCCAAGAGTTCAGTTGAAAATTGGGTGATATTAAAAAACCATTGATTTAGCTTCTTTCTTTCAACCATCGCTCCTGATCTCCATCCCTTACCATCGATTACTTGTTCGTTTGCTAAAACTGTTTCATCTACAGGATCCCAATTAACATATTGCTTTTTTCTATAAACCAGTCCTTTATCGTATAGCTCTAAAAAAAATTCTTGTTGATGTCGGTAATATTCTGGAGTGCAGGTTGATATTTCTCTATCCCAATCAATAGATAAACCTAATTTTTTTAACTGAGCTTTCATATTCTCAATGTTAGATTCTGTCCAAGTCTTTGGATCTAAATTATTTTGTCGTGCAGCATTTTCTGCAGGCATACCAAATGAATCCCATCCCATAGGATGCAAAACGTTGTACCCTTGTAAGGTTTTATATCGAGCAAGGACATCACCTATTGTATAATTTCTTACATGACCCATATGAATTTTCCCTGATGGATATGGAAACATTTCTAAACAGTAAAATTTTTTTTGATTTTTTTTTTTGGTAGCTTTAAAGGTTTTGTTTTGTTCCCAATATTTTTGCCATTTATCTTCTACAAATTTAAAGTTATATCTTTCCACAAAAATATTTATTTTTAAATTAAAATTAATCTTTCAATTTTCCAGAAAGTTCGTAAGGTACTTTTTTTTTATCTGGATTTTCTTTCTCGTATTGTACTGCTCTTTTTAAAATTTCTCTTTTAAGTTCAGCAATTAAATTTCCACTTTTTTCAGATGTAACACATTTATTTTGGTTATCACATGACTTAGTAAAAATTTTTATATCTAGAGCGTCAGACCTAATTTCATTTGTTAAAAATCTGATAGAAATTTTTAAAGTTTCATCTGAGTTTTCATCACTTGAGTACCAATCAGTTACTATTATACCCCCACTGTAATTTACCGAAGCAAGAGGTATAAAATCAATTGTATCTAACGATGCTCTCCACAACTCGTTTGAACTTGCAAATTCAAAATTCCCACTACCACCTCTTTTGACCATATTATTTAATCTAAAACCTTTTCCCTCTTCTAAATTTTTTTTAACTCGCTCTCTTGGATCTGGTGGATTTTCTCTTGCATCTCCCCCTAATTTAGACAACTGACAAGATGCTAGAATTGATGATATTGCGAAAATTGTTATTATTTTTAAAAGCTTCATAAATTCTATTTTTGTAAAAATATGGTTTTTATATATTATTTCTAATAAATATTGAAAATTTCTCGTTTTATTAAGCTTTTTTACTGTGGTAAAAATATCACATATTTCTAATTTTAAAGATATTTTAGTCTAAATTTAATCTCAAAACAATCTATCTGATAAAAGGATCATGTTTATTATTAATAATTAACATTAAATATAAGGAGTAATTGATATGAACAAATTAACTAAAATAGGGTTCTCAGCATTAGCCGGTTCTCTTATAGCGGTATCTGCGCACGCTGGCTCTATGTCAGTGTCAGGTTCTGCATCAATATCTTTTTCAGATAGCGATACAGACAATGCTAGTGGAAGTGCTGCAGAGGATAACCAATGGTCAATGGGTGACAGTCTAACTTTTTCTGGTGGTGGAGAACTAGATAATGGTATGACAGTTGCTGTTAAGTACGAGCTTGATGATGATGAAGGTGATGCTAACGCAAATGTGTTAGACTCACACTCAGTCACATTATCTTCAGATGAAATGGGATCTTTAACATTCGCTGGTCATGGTGGTGCAACTAACATGGACAACATGGATGATAAAACTCCAAATGCTTATGAAGAATCATGGGATGGTGTTGCAGAAGCAGATGAAGAAACTATACCAAATGGTATCACTGGAAATAATTCGTTCTTCTACACAGCTCCAAGTATGGGCGGAATGACTTTTTCTGTAGCTTATGTGCCACAAGATAGTGCTACATCTAAAACTCCAAACGGTTCTTACATTGACTTTGGTGTAGTTGCAAAACCAGAGGCTGTAGAAGGTCTTGAAGTTGGTGTTGCATTCGGTGAAACTGAAGAAACTACTGGTACAACTGTTGATGAACAAGCAATCTATGCGAAATACACTATGGGTTCAATTACAGCTGGTATGAATGTAAACGAAACTGATACAATTGACTTTACTTCATTCGGTATTTCTTTTGCAGTAACTGATGATATCTCTGTTGCATACACTACTTCAGAGTCTGAACTATCAGGAAGTGCAAACGATCAAGAAGCAAGTGGTATTTCAGCGTCTTTCACAACAGGTGGAATGACAATAGCTGGTATGATCAACACAGTTGATAATGCTAGTTTTGAAGCTGCTAATGACACAGAAGGTTATGAAATAAACTTCTCATTTGCATTCTAATTAATTTAGAAACAAATTATTTAAAAAGGCCTCACTTGTGGGGCCTTTTTTTTATTCAAAATAAGATATTCCTGCAAAGCCAATACAGTTTACGAGTTTAAGTTTTTTTAAGTTTTTTTTATTAATACCACCTAAAGCAACTGTTTTAAGCTTGGTGTTATTTGACAGATTTTTAAATTTATTGATACCTAAATAATTATTATTTTTTTTAAAGATTGAGGATAAAAAAATTAATTTTATTTTTTGAATTTCCTTGTGTCTTATTTCTTTTAAATTATGACTTGAACCAATAACTAGAAAATTTTTTTTTAAGTTATAAGATAGATGACTGAAACTTTTATTAAAAGAAGGGATATATGCCCCATCTAAATTAAGATTTATTGCTAATTTTATGTTGTTAGCTAAAATAAATATAAGTCCTCTTTTTTTACAATAGTTTTTAAATTTTTGAATAGTAGCAATTTCTGAACTGGCGTTGTAGTTTCGATAAATAATAATAGTGTTTTTGTCTTGTTTCTCGATATATTTTGTATCAAATTTATTTATAAAGTAATATTTTTTTAAAAATTTATGCATGATGTAATTAAAAGTTATGAGGAAATAATTAATGCAATTGAGCATAGATTAAAAGATCAAAATATTAAACAACCAAAAGTAATTGCAGTATCAAAAACTTTCAGCTTAGACAAAATTTTACCCTTGATAAATTATGGTCATTTAGATTATGGAGAAAACAAAGTTCAAGAAGCAATTGAAAAATGGACTAATATTAGGTCAACTAAAAAAGATTTAAAATTACATCTGATCGGTAAATTGCAAACTAATAAAGTAAAACAAGCAATTAAAATATTTGACTATATTCATTCTGTTGACAGTGAAAAGCTTGCAAAAAAAATAGCAGATGAACAGAATAAACAAGGCAAAAAAATAAAAATATTTATCCAGGTCAATATTGGGGATGAAAATCAAAAATCGGGTATCAATAAAAATCAGCTTTCTGATTTTTATCAATTTTGCAAAACACTAAAACTAAATGTTGTTGGTTTGATGTGTATTCCACCCTTTGACCAAGATCCAAAGAAATACTTTGAAGAAATGAGCACGCTAAATAAAATCTTAAATTTAAATGATTTGAGCATGGGTATGTCCTCTGATTATCTGGAAGCCTTAAATTATTCTGCTACTTATTTAAGAATAGGGTCAAGTATTTTTGGAAATAGAAATTAATTAATTTTTATTTTTGAATTTTTGTTTATTAATTTTAATAAAATTAAAAAATTTTTTTTACTCAATGCTATACATCCAGCTGTTGGCGTGTAGTTTTGTGTTAGATGTAAAAAAATACAACTTCCCATACCTACTATTTTTTTTTGGAAATTAAATTTAATTGGGATTAATAAGTCATATTTGTGATCTTTGCGAAAAAGCTTTTCATGAGAGACTTTTTTACCATGAGTAATCAATTTGTTATATTTTTTAGGATAATTAATGTCATTACACCAAACCATATATTTTTGAATGGGAATACATTTCAATTTTGTTTCAGGCTTTTTTATTCTGTCTTTTCTATAATAGAGATATTCAAGGTAAAACGTTCCAACAGGTGTTTTTAGATCTCCTTCAATCTTTTTTTTACTAGTCCCATTTTTGCCTATACTACACTTGAAATAAAAATCATCGACTTGAAGAGTATGTTTGTTTTTTAATAAAATTAACATATTTTAAGTATAAATGAATAAACAAAACTTAATCATATTTAAACTTAAAACTTTTTATAATATTTTAAAAGAGCTTGAAATAATTACAAATATAAATGTGTTTGAAGCTTCAAATGACAAACAATGCAAAGAACTCCAAAATAAAATAGATAATTGCATTGTTGTAACCACTCAAAAAAATCAAAATATTTCACAAACCCTTAATTTAGAAAAATTTCCAATTAAAATTTTTAAATTCATTGAAAAAGTAAATATTCAGTTTCTTAAAAATCAATATCAACATAAATCGGAAATTAACATAGGGAAATATCAAATAAATATAAACTCAAGAGAACTAAAATTAAATGAGGAGGTTTTAAAACTCACTGAGAAAGAAATTAAAATTATTAACTATTTAGAAAAATTAAGTAAACCAGTTGGCATTGATGAACTACAATTAGAGGTGTGGGGATATCACTCCAAACTTGAAACGCACACTGTTGAAACACACATTTATCGTTTGAGAAAAAAAATTTTAAAAAAATTTAACAAAGAGAATTTTATAATAAGTAAAAAAGATGGATATCAAATTAATCTAAATTAGTATTGTCAAAATTATTTATATTGACATTAAAACTTATTACAATTCGGTCCTTATCAGACTTATTTTCATTCACTTTGTGAGGAAGATAAGCAGGAAATAGTAATAAATCTCCTTCCTCGATATCTAAGGCCGCTGCTTTAATGTTATATTCTGTTTTTGTTGCATACGCTGGATAACTGTGCCTTGCTACTGATAGTGGGTTTTCAATCACAAATCTTCCTGCTCTTTCTGGGGCTTTTACATAATAAGCTGCACTTAAATATGCATTTGGATGGGTATGTATTACATTAAAATCTCTTGGTTTATTTATAATTGCCCACATTTCTGAAACCACCACTCTCTCTGGCACACATTTCCAGCCATAAGTTTGTATAACATCAAAAATGTATTTAGATAGTTCTTGTGTAAATCTATTTTGTATGGTGCCTTTTTCTCTAACTTTAAAAGATTTTGAGTGCCAACCCCCACGGTTAGATCTAACTACTCCTTCACTATCCTCTTCCTTAAGTTTGTAAATATATTCCTCTAATTCTTTATTAAAAGTTTTATAATTATCAACTTTGTACCTAAATATAGGCTGAGGAAAATATGTTAAAATTTTTCTATTTGTTATCATTTAAATATCTTGTTATTTTTGTAAGCTAATCATAATTATTAACTTTACAATGAAGAAATTAAACAAAAAAAACCCTTATTTATCATCACTATATACAAAAAAATATAAACCAAAAATTGTGAAACCAAAAAAAGGGAAAGGTAGCTTCAAGCGTAAAAAAACTTAATTAAGTCTAGCTCCAATTTTTTGAATAATTTTTGATGACATGTCTGTACCCAGTTCAAGACTTTCTTTTAAAGATAAATTTTTAATATACCCATGAAGAAAACCTGCAGCAAAAAGATCACCTGCCCCAGTTAAATCTTGAATATTTAAGTTTTTTTTACTTTCACAGTACACTACATCATTTCCATTTATTGCGACACTACCTTTTTCACTTCGGGTAACCACTATTAGTCTTTTAGTAGTTTTGCAAAATGAAATAACTTCATTAAATTTTGTGGTATTTGTTAACGAGCTAATTTCTTGTTCATTACAAAAAGTAATATCTAATCTATTTTTTACCATTTCTAAAAATTGTGACTTATGCCTTTCGACACAAAAAAGATCTGATAATGACATTGCAACTTTATTCGAGTTGTTTATGGCTTTATCAAAGGCTTTTTTGGGCTCACCTTCATCCCACAAATAACCTTCAAGAAAGGTGATGTCTGATTTTTTGACCTCTTCTGAATTTACATCTTTATCATTAATTTTTCCAGCAGTCCCTAAGAATGTGCACATTGTTCTCTCAGAGTCGGGTGTAATCAATATTAAGCAACTGCCAGTTGGCAAAGGTTCATCCTTTTTTGAATATAAATATTTTACATTTTCTTTTTTTAAACCCTCTTCATATTTTTTACCTAGATCATCATTTTTAACTTTGCCAATAAAGCCAACATCATTTCCCAATTGAGATAACCCCACAATTGAATTAGCAACCGATCCTCCAGAAATAGTTTCTTCAATTTTTACTTCGTTAATTAAATTTTTAAACTCAATTTCATCTATAAGTTTCATTGTGCTTTTAGTTAGTGAATGTTTATTTAAAAATTCATCATCAACTTTACAAAGAACATCAACGATTGCATTACCAATCCCTAAAATTTTCATATTTAAGCTTTTTTTGTGGTTACGGGTTTTTTCCTGTTAGGATAACAAGTGTTACATATTTTACAAGTTAAACCATAACATTCTCTTGCTTTACAATACTCTCGTCCATAAAATATTATTTGAAGATGAAGTTTAGACCAAGTTTTTTTTGGAAATATTCGTTTTAAATCATTTTCTGTTTGAACTACATTTTTACCATTGGTTAAACCCCACCGTTGTGCAAGTCTATGTATATGAGTGTCAACCGCAAAAGCTGGGTAACCAAACCCTTGGGACATCACCACACTTGCGGTTTTGTGTCCAACACCCGGTAATTGCTCTAATTCCTCAAATGTTTTTGGCACTTTTCCCGAATGTTTTTCTATGATTTGTTTTGACATTAGATAAATACTTTTTGCTTTAATTCTAAAAATTCCAATTTTTTTGATTAGTTTTTCAATTCTTTTTCTGCCTAATTTCACAAAGTGTTCTGGCTTATAATATTTAGGATAGATATCTTTTGTCACGTTGTTAACATTAACATCGGTACATTGTGCTGATAATAAAACAGACACTAAAAGTGTAAAAGTATTTTTGTGTTTTAAAGGTATAGGTGCTTTAGGATAAATCTTATTTAAAATTTTTGTTATTTTTTTTGCTTTTTCTTTTTCATTCATTATGAAAAATTAAGCATGTCTCTCATCGAATATAAGCCAGGTTTTTTTTTCATTAACCATTTAGCTGCTGTTAAAGCACCATCAGCGTATAATGCTCTATCAAATGCTTCATGGTTTAAGGTAATTATTTCCTTGCCACTTGAAAACTTTACCTCGTGTTCTCCAATAATTTCTCCTTTTCGAATTGAATTGAAGTTTATTTTTTTTCCATAAGGAAAAGATTTTTTATTTAAAAATTTTTTTCCAATCAAATTGTATAAATTTTTACCTTTTCCATCTGCAATTCCTTTTCCAAGCATCAGGGCAGTTCCAGACGGATAGTCTTTTTTGTGTTTATGATGTATTTCGAATATTTTGCTTAAATAATTATCATTTAGAGATTTGGATGTAATTTCTGTCAAATACATCAATAAATTTACCCCTAAACTCATATTACCAGCTTTTAGTATTGGAATTTTTTTTGAAAATTTTTTAATTAAATTTTCCTCTTTTTGAGTAAATCCAGTTGTTCCAATGACCAATCTTTTTTTCAATTTTGATGCAATCTTTAGAACCTCAAAAGTGCATTCAGGAACGGTAAAATCGATAATTAAATCAACATTTTTAAAAGCTTTATCGTCATTTAAATTAACTTTTATTCCTAAAATTTTTTTCTTAATTAATCTATTTTCTGTAAGTGTAGTTAATTTGATATTTTTGTCAGCTTTAGAGGATTTTATTAGTTGTTGGCCCATTCTTCCCATACAACCGGTTATTGCTAAATTCACTTTGCTCACTAAATTATTTTATTACAATTTTGTTATAAATGAAAACATTATAAAAAACTCTTAAGAGTACTCAAAACGTTTTCAGGCTTTTCTTCCTGTAAGTAATGTCCACAATCTATTCCTTTGCCGGTAACTTTTATTTCACAGTATTCTTGCCAAACATTTAAGACATCGCCCCAAACTTTTCCAGTATCGCTCCTCTCGCCCCAAAGGATTAATGCAGGACACTGAATTTTATTATTTTTTTTAAAATCTTCGTTATCTAGATCTAGATCACAACTTGGGGAAGCTCTGTAATCTTCGCACGAAGCTCTGATGGTTTTGTAATTAAAACATTTCACATATTCATCAAAAGTTTCTTTACAAAAGTCTAAACTAGCACCTCTTTTAGATAACTTCTTTTTCATATAATATTCAGCAGGTACTGATGATAATAATTTTTCAGGTAAATCATATGGTTGCATCATCAATAACCAATGCCATTTAGACATGGCCCAATTTTTTTTTTGAACAGTCCAAATATGTCTATTTGGCATAATATCGAAGATCGCAACTTTTTTAATTTTTGTTGGAAAATCAAGACACATACGGTGAGCAGTCCTTGCACCTCTATCATGACCAACAACTTTGAATTCTTTAAAGCCAAGTTTATCCATAAGTCTTACTTGATCATCTGCCATTGCTCTGAATGAATAGTTTATATGATTTTGTCCTCCTTCCTCTGGCCCGACGCTTTCACCATAACCTCTAAGGTCAGATGCAACTATATAAAATTGATTTTTTAAGTCGTCTATGATTTTATGCCATGTTACATGAGACATGGGGTTACCATGTAATAGCAGTAAAGGTTCACCTTCTCCTCCGTGTCTACAGGTTATATTTACTTCACCAAAACCATTATTTGATAAACTAATTTTTTCTTTTTTGAAACCTGAAAACCATGAATCCAAAGATAACCACCATTCTTTTAGGGATACTATAAATGTTATTGTATTTAATTAAAGGTTAGTTTTTCCAAAAATCTTTAGCTTTTTGAAAGAATTTTTTAATACTTGGATTAGACTTTTCGTTTTCAATTTCTCTAAATTGCTCAAGTAATTCTTTTTGCTTTTTATTTAAGTATACTGGTACTTCAGTTTTAACTTGAACATATAGATCTCCATAATCACCTCTGCGCATAAAAGGCATCCCTTTACCCTTTAATCTGAATTGCTTACCGTTTTGAGTACCATCTGGTATCTTTATTTTAGCTCTACCTCCGTCAATAGTTGGGATTTCTATCGTTGTACCAAGAGCTGCATCAGCAAGAGAAATAGGAAATTCAAAAAACAAATTTTCATCTGATCGCTTAAATAGGTTATGAGAATTTACATTTATAAATAAATATAAGTCTCCGGTGGAACCACCTCTACTTCCAGCTTCACCCTTACCAGCTAATCTAATTCTTGTGCCATCATCAACACCTTTTGGAATAGTAACGGCTATTTTCTTGGACGCCTGTGTTTTTCCTTGACCATTACAATCACTGCAAGGGTTTGTTATTTCTTCACCATTCCCATTACATTGTGGACAGGTTTGTTGAACCGTAAAAAAACCTTGATTAGATCTTACTCGACCATTTCCACCACAATATGAGCAAGTATCTGGAGAAGTACCAGGTTTTGAACCATTCCCTTTGCAAGTGCCGCATTTTTCGGTTGTTGAAAATTTAATATCTTGTTTTTTTCCGTGATAAGCCTCTTCAAGTGAAATAGATAAATCATATCTTAAATCTGATCCTCTATTATTAGTTCGTCTACTTCTTGATCTTCCACCTCCACTAAAATCACCAAAAAAATCCTCAAAAATATCAGAAAAATCAGCACCACTAAATCCACCAAAACCACCACCAGATCGCCCACCCCCATTTTCAAATGCAGCATGACCAAAGTTATCGTAGTTTTGTTTTTTTTCTTTATCGGATAGAATACCGTAGGCTTCGCTTGCTTCCTTAAATTTATCTTCTGCTTTAGTATCACCAGGATTTTTGTCTGGATGATATTTTACTGCTAATTTTCGGTAAGCTGATTTTAAATCATCTGGACTAGCATTTTTACTAACGCCTAGGACATCATAATAGTCTCTTTTAGCCATTTAATTACCCCAGACATTAAATGTCAGTTTATGCGCTTTTTTCTTTATTTTCGTCTTTTACTTCTTCGAAATCAGCATCAACAACATTTTCGTCTTTTTTACCTGCATCATCTCCACCTTCATCTTTTCCAGACTCAGGTTTTGCACTTTGTTGTGATTTGTAGATTGCTTCTCCAAGTTTCATTGAAGCTTGAACTAAAGCCTCTGTTTTTTTCTTGATATCTTCAATATCTTCACCTTTTAAAGCTTCTTTTACAGCCGATGAAGCATCCTCAATTGCTTTTTTTTCTGCATCAGAAATTTTTGTTCCATGTTCCTTTAAGTTTTTTTCTGTAGAGTGAATTAAAGTATCAGCTTGATTTCTAACATCAACAGACTCCCTTTTTTTCTTGTCTGCTTCTTTATTAGCTTCTGCATCTTTAACCATTTTTTCAATCTCTTCATCGCTCAGTCCACCAGAAGCTTGAATTTGAATTTTTTGTTCTTTTCCAGTTCCTTTGTCTTTAGCAGAAACATTTACAATACCATTCGCATCAATATCGAAAGTTACTTCAATCTGAGGAACACCTCTTGGTGCAGGTGCGATACCAACAAGCTCAAAATTACCTAGTGCTTTATTGTCAGTAGCCATTTCTCTTTCACCTTGTAAAACTCTTATGGATACAGCTGGCTGATTATCTTCAGCCGTTGAAAATACTTGGCTCTTTTTAGTTGGTATGGTTGTGTTTTTATCGATTAATTTAGTTGAAACTCCTCCAAGTGTCTCAATACCAAGAGATAAAGGTGTTACGTCTAATAATAGAACATCTTTAACATCACCTTGCAACACACCAGCTTGAATCGCAGCACCCATTGCTACTACTTCATCTGGATTAACACTCTTGTTTGGATCTTTGCCGAAGAAATTCTTTACTTCATCTATGACTTTTGGCATTCTAGTCATACCACCTACCATGACTACTTCATCAATTTCACTAGCATTAATTCCTGCATCTTTTAAAGCAGTTTTGCAAGGAGGAATAGTTCTGGCAATAAAGTCTTCAACTAGGGCTTCAAGTTTTGCTCTAGTCATTTTTAAGTTGATATGTTTAGGACCTGTCTTGTCTGCAGTAATAAAAGGTAAATTGATATCAGTTTGTTCTGCAGATGATAATTCGATTTTTGCTTTTTCTGCAGCTTCTTTTAATCTCTGTAAAGCAAGCTTGTCAGATTTAAGATCGATACCGTTATCTTTTTTAAATTCAGAAACTAAATAATCAACAATCGCATTATCAAAATCTTCACCACCTAAAAAAGTGTCTCCATTAGTTGATTTTACTTCAAAAACACCGTCACCTAATTCTAAAATAGAAACATCAAATGTTCCTCCGCCCAAATCATAAACTGCTATTTTTTTATTTTGTTTTTTATCTAATCCATATGCAAGCGATGCAGCAGTAGGTTCATTTATAATTCTTAAAACATCTAATCCAGCAATTTTTCCTGCATCTTTGGTTGCTTGTCTTTGGGCATCATTAAAATATGCTGGCACAGTAATTACTGCCTTAGTTACTGCTTGACCTAAATATTTTTCAGCAGTTTCTTTCATTTTTTGTAAAATAAATGCTGATATTTGAGATGGTGAATATTTTTCGCTCTTAGCTTCAATCCAAGCATCACCTTTTTCAGAATTTACTATTTTAAAAGGTGCAGCATCGACATCTTTTTTAACTGTAGGGTCATCAAAGTTTCGTCCAATTAATCTTTTAACTGCAAAGATTGTATTTTCTGGGTTTGTTACCGCCTGTCTTTTGGCTGGTTGACCAATTAATTTTTCATTTTCATCTGTAAAGGCTACAACTGAAGGAGTTGTTCTCGCACCTTCTGCATTTTCTAATACCTTCGCTACCGTCCCTTCCATTATCGCAACGCATGAGTTAGTTGTACCTAAATCTATTCCAATAATTTTACTCATAATTTAATATCCTTTTCGTCATATAAGATCTAAATTTTGATCTACAAGTTAATTGTAGAATTATTTATCTCCCGTATTTTCTTTGTTTTCTTCGGTTTTTTCCTCTTTTTTAGAAACTTTCTTAGAAACTCCAACTAAAGAAGGTCTAAGCAGCCGATCTTTGATTGTGAATCCTTTTTGAATTTCCTGAATAATAGTTCCAGGTTCTTTAGTATCATCCTCTATTTCCATCATTGCTTGATGCAAGTTAGGATCTAATTTTTTATTCAAACTCTCTATTGGTTTAATATTATTTTTTTCAAAAATCGAAATTGAGTCTTTTTTAATAATGTCTAAATGTTCCAAGGATTTTTTGAGAGCCTCGGTATTCTTTAATTGTTCGTCTGTTTCTAAAATTTGTCTCGAACGTTCTAAATTATCAATTAAATTTAAAGCCTCTTTAGCAAAACTGTAACCACCATATTCAAATGCTTCCTCTTTTTCTTTTTCAAATCTTCTTCTTTGATTTTCCATCTCAGCAAAAGTTCTTGCAACCTTGTCTTCGAGTTCAGCAATTTTTTCTTCTGGAGTTGGCTCCTTAACTTCTTCTTTAGCTTCCTGATTTGTATCTAGTGTTTTCTCACTATCTATATTTTCTCCAGGTTTAGCTGTTTCTTGGTTTGGCTCCTGATAGTCTTTTGTAGTTGTGTTTTGGTTTTCTTCTTTTTCCATTATGCCTTATATGGTAAGCATTTTGATAATTTCTAGATGCCAAAACAAAAAATAAAAAAATTACTTATTGGAACAAACAACAAGGGTAAACTACAAGAAATCAAGAATTTATTGCCAAAATACATAGAAATTCACTCGACATCTGAATTTAATCTTAAAAGTCCTATAGAAAATGGGAAAACATTTAAAGAAAACTCTATGATAAAATCTAAACATTTTTCAAAAAAAACAGGACTGTTATGTTTGGCTGACGACTCTGGTTTAGAAATAGATTTGTTAAACAAGAATCCTGGTATTTATTCTGCTAGATGGGGTGGAAAGAAGGGAGACTTTAATAAGGCTATTGAAAAAGTTTATAGAGAGCTTAATAAAAAAAATAAATACTGGAAACATAAAAAAATTAGAGCTCGGTTTGTGTGTGCTTTATCTATTTCATACTTAGAAAAAAAAATTGCTTGTGTTCAAGCTAAAGTTGAGGGGTATATCTCAAATAAACCCAAAGGAACAAATGGCTTTGGCTATGACCCTATTTTTATTCCCAAAAATAAAATAAAAACATTTGGACAAATGAGACCTGCAATAAAATATAAAACAGACCATAGATATTTTGCTTTTAAAAAACTTAGAAAATTTTTATGAGTTCCTTGTTCTCAATTTTATAAAAATTTAATCTGTGATTAATTTTATTATTTTTTACGTCAAATATTCCTATTTTGCCTTTAAAAGAGTTTTGCTTTTTAAATAGTTTACTTAAATTTGAAAGGTCTGACTTGAAAGATAGATAATAAACTAAACCCACTAAATCGTAACTCAACAATGATAAATATGACGGATCTTCTTTGAAGGCATTAAAATATTTTATTTTATAATCATCAAAATTTTCTTTATTTATTGAGGGATAATATATCGGTTGAATATCTGTTTGATTTAATAAACTTTCATCAAACCATTGATTAAGTGTTATAAAATATTTTTTTTTAGGTTGCACATCAGTGTATAAAAGTGATGTAGTTACACTTTTTAAACTTTCATCAAAATCAGCAATAACAACTGCATCAAAATTTAAATTTCCAATAGTATATCTTTTTTCTAAGTTTTTTATTTTTTTTTCTTTGTTAGCCTCATTTGACCTTCTGATTCTTGTAATTTCATCTTCTAAATTTTGTCTTCTAATTTTATATTTTGTAATTTCTTCAATCTGTTTTGTAAGTTTTGTTGGATCAGTATTATAATCATATTTTTTAAAGATTTTTATTTTTGAATCTTTAATTCCTTTTTTAATTTCAAATTCATATTCTCGAATAGGCGTCAAAAAAATAGTTTTTTTGATATTGTTTTTTTCTAAAAATTTTTTAATGGTATTGTACTGGGAGGTAGAATTTATACCTGCTGAAATAACATTTTTAGGAAGATCTAAAGTTTTGTTTGTTAAAGATAAAAATGTCAAATCTTTCATTTCATCTAAATATGTTAAACTTTCATAGAAGACTGGGCCTATGACTACCTTTATACCCATCTGTTTTAATTCAAACGCTGATTTAAGAGTTTGATTAGGTTTAGATGCTGTATCTTTAGGGTAAATTTCAATTGAATTATTATCTATATTTTTTACAGCTAAACTTACAGCTTTTATAATTGACTGACCAATTTGTTTATTTGAACCAGTCATTGGTACCAACAAACCAATTTTAATTTTTTCGTTTGCACTTACTGTTTGAAAAAATAGTAAAAATAATCCGAATTTAATAGTAAAAAGAATTTTAATTAATTTAATCATTTTGATGCTAGTATAATATTTTTTTAGCTAAATTATGATCATTAAAACACAATCTAAAATAAAAGATAATGAAAATGGTCTTTATATAGTTTCAACGCCAATTGGTAATTTGAAAGACATCACTATAAGAGCATTAGAAATATTAAAACAATCTGATTTTATTTTGTGCGAAGATACCCGTATTTCAAAAAACTTATTAAGCAAACATGAAATAACATCAAATTTGATTGCAAATCATAAATTTAATGAAAAAAAAAATACTTTAAAGATAATTGAGTATTTAAAATCTGGAAAAATAATATCCCTAATTTCTGATGCTGGAACGCCTGCTATCTCTGATCCAGGCTCAGTTTTAGTCAATGAGTGTGTTAAAAATAATATTAAGATTGTTCCAATACCTGGACCGTCAGCAGTCGCAACTGCTGTATCCATAAGTGGATTTTCTGACCAGTTTTTTTTTTATGGATTTTTACCAGATAAAAAGCAACAAATAATAAATGAGTTAAAAAGATTATCAGTATTTGGTTCAACAGTTGTTTTTTTTGTATCACCTAAAAAAATCAACAAAATTATACCTGAAATTAAAAAATATTTTAGCGAGAGAAAAATTGTCATTTGTAGAGAAATTACTAAGTTTTACGAAGAATTTTTAAGAGTAAACGTAAATGAATTAAAAGAATTTCAAAAGGAACCAAAAGGTGAGATAACAGTTGTTATTTCAGAAAAAAAAATTGTAGAAAGTAATTCTAAAAATTTGAGTGAATCTGATATCAATATTATCAATAAAATGATTAATAAATTTACAATAAAAGAAATTACTGATCTAATTTGCCAAAATAGCGAGGTTTCAAAAAAACTAGTTTACAATTATTGTTTAAAGCTAAAAAATGAAAATTAAATTTCTATTAATACTCTTAGTTGGATTTATTTTGTCAGGATGTGTCGGTGTTGGCTCCAAAGGATTATTTGGTACAGGGGTTTCCATTGCGCTAGATCCTAGAACTTTAGGAACTCAGATAGACGACTCCATTATGCAAAAAAGTTTGACAGCAAGAATTTTAGCCAAAGATAAAAAGTATTTTTTGTCAGTAAAATCTAAAGTAATCGATGGAAGAATTTTTTTAACAGGAAAAGTTGATGGCCCTGAGGAGAAATTACATATAACAAAAATCGCCTGGGAGACTAAAGGCACTCGATCAGTGCGTAATGATATTAAAATAAAAGAAGAATTTAATTTTAAACAATCAGCCAAAGATATTTTAATTACAACACAACTTAGAACAGCTTTGATTGTAAATAAAAATATTAAAGCTACAAATTATCAAATAGATACCTATAAAAAAAAAATATACGTTTATGGAATTGCCCAAACCTCTGAGGAAAAAGATTTAGTGATTAGTGAGGCTAAAGAAATTCTTGATGTGGAGAATGTAATAGCAAGCATAATACTTGTTGAAGATTTAAGAATTCAAAAAGATTAATTATTTTTTATAATCTATAACCTCAGAAGAGTAAGCAGCTATTGAGGCTAGATTAATTATTTCTGAAGTTGAAGATCTTAGAGGTGCAATCTCAATTGGAAGGCCAAGTCCAATAAGTAAAGGTCCAATAACTTTTGTATCTCCAATTGTTTTCATTAGCTTATATGATATTGCTGCACTATGTTGACCAGGCATTATTAAAATGTTGGCCTTTCCAACAATTTTTGCGAAAGGATATAGCTCTTCGTATTCAGAGCTTAAGGCAACATCTGGTTGCATATCCCCATCAAATTCAAAGTCTACTTTTTTCTCTTTTAAAATTTCAACAGCATCTCTTATATGTTTAGTTCTACTTGTTAAAGGCTGACCAAAAGTTGAATGAGAAACAAATGCAACTTTAGGGTCAAATCCAAATAGTCTTACTACCCTTGCCGTGGACATTGCAATTTCTGCCATTTGTTCTGATGTTGGATACTCGTGGACACTAGTGTCCCCAATAAATATGGTTTTTCCTTTATGAACAATCATATTTAAACCAAACATAATTTCACCTCTACGTACATTCACAACTTGTTTTATTTTTTCAAGAGAGGCACCAAAACGTCTTGTGTTACCGGTTACTGCGCCGTCTGCATCTCCACAAGCAACCATACTTGTGGCCCATATCACTCTATCATTTCTTACTAATCTGTCACAATCTCGTTCGAGTAAACCTTGTTCTCTTTGTAATTTTTTAAAAAGGTGTTTAACATATTTATTTCTTTTTTCTTCATCTCTTGAATTTACTATTTGGATATCAAAGTTTTCATTATATCCAATATTTTTTATTTGTTCTTTAATTTTACTTTCTTTACCAATTAAAATAGGAATTCCTAACTTAGAATTCTTAAATGCAATCGCTGCTTTTAAAGTATTTTCATCTTCACCATCAGCAAACACAATTTTTTTTTGATTATTTTTGATAAAAGTATTTATCCCCTGCATTATAGTAACAGTAGGATCTAATCTTTGTTTAAGTTGTTCTTTATAAATCTCAAAATCTTCAATATTTTTTCTAGCCACTCCACTTTCCATAGCAGCTTTTGCAACAGCGGCTGGAATAACACTGATTAATCTTGGATCAAATGTAGATGGAATAATATAATCTTTTCCGTAATGTGGTCTTGCACCTCCCATAGCGGCCACCACTTCATCAGGGACATCTTCTCTTGCAAGTTTTGCTATAGCTTTTGAGGCTGCAACTTTCATCTCTTCATTGATAGTTTTGGATCTAACATCTAATGCACCTCTAAAAATATAAGGAAATCCTATTAAGTTGTTAACTTGGTTGGGATAATCTGATCTTCCAGTTGCAATAATTGCGTCATCTCTTACTTCATTTATTTCTTCAGGTAAAATTTCAGGGTCTGGGTTAGCACATGCAAATATAATCGGATTTTTTGCCATACTCTTGACCATTTCTTTTTTGAGGACTCCCTTTGCTGATAAACCCAAAAACACATCAGCCCCTTTTATTGCCTCCTCAAGATTTCTTAGTTTAGTTTCAATTGCATATTTTGATTTCCACTGATCAATACCCTCTGTTCGTCCTTTATAAATTACTCCTTTTCTATCAAGCATGATTACATTTTCAGATAATACTCCTGAGTTTTTAAATAATTCTGTGCAGGCTTGGGCAGATGCTCCAGCACCATTAACGACAACTTTTATTTTTTTTATTGATTTACCGCTTATATCTAGAGCGTTGATTAGTGCAGCGGTTGTAATTATTGCGGTCCCATGCTGATCATCATGAAATACTGGGATGTCTAAAATTTCTCTCAATTTTTGTTCAATTATAAAACAATCTGGAGCCGCTATATCTTCCAAATTAATTCCACCAAAGCTGGGAGCAAAATTTTTAATTGAATTAATTATTTCTTTAGCGTCTTTAGAATCTATTTCTAGATCAATAGAGTCTATATCAGCAAATCTTTTAAATAATACGGCTTTTCCTTCCATTACGGGTTTAGAAGCCAGTGCCCCTAAATTTCCCATCCCCAGAATTGCTGAACCATTACTGATAACTGCTACTAAATTTCCTTTACTTGTATAATCATAAGCTGCTTCTGGATTTCCGCTGATTTCTTTAACTGGAGCCGCTACCCCAGGAGAATATGCAAGTGCAAGATCTCTTTTAGTAATCATATTTTTTGAAGATATGATCTCAATCTTGCCAGGTTTTTTTTCTTTATGAAAGTCTAATGCTTCTTTATCGGTGTAATGATCAATCTTTGTTTTTTTCATTTGTTATAATATGTGTACAATTAGGTAAATTTCAGACTAATATGATTTATGAACTTACTTAAGTCAACAGGCACATTTGGTTTTTATACGATCATAAGTAGATTAATCGGATATTTGAGAGATATATTGATTGCAATATTTCTTGGTACAGGAATATTAGCAGATGCTTTTTTTGTTGCATTTAGAATTCCAAATACATTTAGAAGATTATTTTCAGAGGGAACTTTTAATTCTGCTTTCGTTCCAAGCTATGCATCAGAAGTAATTAAGGGTAAAAAGCGGTCCAACAATTTTGCTAACGATATCTTTAATTTGTTATTTTTAAGTTTGTTATCATTAACATTGCTTGTTCAATTATTTATGCCTGCATTTGTATCACTTATCGCTCCCGGGTTTGTAGGAGATATTAATAAAATGGAAGTAGCTATTACATTAACCCGTATCACTTTTCCATTTTTATTATTTATTTGTTTAGCATCTTTTTTTGCTGCAATTTTGAACTCCCATAATAAATTTGCAGCTGCATCAGGTGCTCCAATAATATTAAATATTGTATTAGTTTTTATTTTGTTATTTTCGAGTTCTTTAGGGGATAATTTAGTATATTATTTGGCCTATGGTGTTTCTTTAGCAGGATTATTACAATTGATTTTTTTGCACCAATTTGTAAAAAAATATTTTTCACTTAAATTTCATTTTAAAGTTAAAACTACCAAAAAAGTTAAGATTTTTTTTAAAAAATTAGTACCAAGTATTTTTTCTTCAGGAGTTACTCAAATAAACATATTGGTTGGAACTATTATTGCTTCATTTCAGACAAGTGCAGTGTCATATCTTTATTATGCAGATAGAATATATCAAATTAATTTAGCAATAGCTGGAATTGCAATCGGAGTAGTAGTTCTTCCACAATTATCAAAACATATTCAATCTAAGAAAAAAGATAAAATTTCACAGATTCAAAACAAAGCGCTTGAGCTAAGTCTATTTCTAAGTTTACCAGCATCTATTGCGCTAATTCTTGGTTCAGAACAAATAATTTCAGCATTATTTGGTTATGGATCTTTTAATGAGGCTTCTGTTTTAAATTCAAGTTTAGCCTTGTATTATTTTGCATTAGGTTTACCTGCATTTGCTTTAATAAAAGTTTTTTCTAGTTTCTTTTTTGCCAGTCACAATACTAAAACTCCTTTTTATATTTCTTTAATTTCTGTCATTTTAAACATTTTGATAAGTGTATATTATTTTAATGAAATTGGATTTATAATAATTCCTATTGCAACAACAATTTCATCCTGGTTTAACGGTATACTATTGTTTTTATTTTTAAAAAATAGAAACCTTTTTTCTTTCAATCAAATATTTCTCATTAAGTTTGTTAAAATAGTTGTTGCTTCTATTTTAATGGGTTTTGTGTTTCAATTCTTCCTTAATTTATTTCAAAATGAACTTGCATTTGAACAACAATATAAATCTCTTTATTTAATATTATCAGCACTATTAGGCCTAGTGTCTTATCTTGTTATTTCTTACTTCATCAAAGCTTTTAAAATAAGTGATATTCAACTAAAGTATTAATTCTATGGGAAAAAAAATATTTTCTGGTGTCCAGCCTACTGGTAACCTTCATCTTGGTAACTATTTAGGAGCAATTAAAAATTTTGTTAAATTGAATAATGACAATACAAATGACTGTATTTTTTGTGTAGTGGATTTGCACGCAATTACAGTCAAGCAAGACCCTAAAGAATTAAAAAAAAACATTAACGAAACAGTAGCAACATTTATAGCTAGCGGGATAGATCCGAAGAAAAGTATAATTTTTAATCAATCAGGTGTAGCAGCTCATTCTGAAGGTGCTTGGATTTTAAGTTGTGTAGCTCGTATGGGATGGTTAAATAGAATGACACAATTTAAAGAAAAAGCTGGAAAAGATAAGGAAAAAGCCAGTGTTGGATTATATTCTTATCCAATTCTTATGGCAGCCGATATCTTATTATATGACGCTTCACATGTTCCTGTAGGAGATGACCAAAAACAACATCTCGAGTTATGCAGGGACATAGCTCAAAAATTTAATAATGACTTTGGCATTGACGATTTTTTAAAAGTTCCTGAACCTTTAATTCAAAAAGAGTTTTCTAGGATAATGAGTTTAAAGGATGGATCAAAAAAAATGAGTAAATCAGATTTATCGGATTTAAGCAGAATAAATTTATCAGATAATAAAGATCAAATTATCAATAAAATTAAAAAGGCAAAAACTGATCTCTTACCAATGCCAAATGATATTAAAGAGCTTGAGGGAAGGCCAGAGACACAAAATTTGTTAAGAATATATTCAAACCTAAGTAATTCAACCTTAGATAATTCTTTAAAAAAATTTGCAGCTAAGAATTTTTCAGAATTTAAAAAAGCGCTATCCGAACTGTTAGTTGATAAAATTATTCCAATATCTGATGAGATAAAAAAGTTATTAAATGAACAATCCTATCTTGATTCTGTCCTTCTAGATGGAGTTGAAAAAGCTGAAGAAATTGCATCAAAAAAGGTGAAAAATATAAAAGAAATCGTAGGTTTTTAATAAAAAATTAATATCAAGTTTTAATTTCCAAAATATAAACTATATATATTTTATGTTTGTACAGACTGAAATAACCCCAAATCCAAATTCATTAAAATTTCTTCCCGGGAAGAAAGTTTCAAACAGTGGACCTTATGAAATTACCAGTAAGGATCAAATTAATAATGAATTAGTTAGAAATATTTTATCATTAAAAGGTGTTCAAGGTGTTTTTTTAGGAAAAGATTTTATATCAGTAAATAAGAGCGACCAAACTAAATGGGATGAAATAAAACATATTGTGATTTCTTTCATAAATGATTTTTATATTGATGGGAAAGAGTTTGTAATTGACGAAAATATAAAACCAGAACAAATTGACCTAGATGAAATAGAACAAAAAATAGTAAAAATCTTAAATCAAAAAATAAGGCCTGCTGTTGCAAAAGACGGTGGAGATATTAAGTTTAAAGAATATAAAGATGGTGTTGTAAAAGTACAACTTCAGGGTAGTTGCTCTGGATGCCCAAGCTCCACTATGACTTTAAAACAGGGTGTACAAAACTTACTACGTCATTATTTACCTGAGGTTAAAGAGGTAATTGCTATTTAAATCATGAGATCAAAAATAAAACTAAAACAAAATAGTATAAAAAGTAAAATCAATAATATATTGATAAAATTTTCGATAAGCGCTTTTGCTATGATATTTTTTTTCTATGCTGCACCAATTTTTATAAATTTTGCAGACAAAAATTTTAACAATAAAGAATTTACAAATAACTCTAAAAATATTTTAGAAAATACCTTAAAAAGAGCCAAAAAACCTAGAAATGACAATCTAAAGGTAGAAAGCGATGAAATGGATCTTTTGTATGATATTTTAGAGGAAAATAACTCTGAAATAAATCTAGTAAGGTACACCACCTCAGAGATCAAAGCTTTATTTAAAGAAGTAAAATATAATTTGGAAGAAGTAAGAGATACGAAATTAGTTAAGCCAATTGACATTGGTTTACTTCCCAATGAAATAAAGAATATAGATAACGCAAAAAAAAGAAAAGAACTATTTATTAAAATTGTTTTACCTTTAATTGTTAAAGAAAATAATAAAATTAGAATTGATAGAAAAAGACTTTTCACAATTTTAGCTAAAAATAGTAATACAGATATAGAAAAGAAGTGGTTAGAAAAAAAATATAAACAATATGGTGTAAGACTAAACGATCTTTCAACTTTAAAAATTAGAATGGATGAGATCCCAGTTTCACTAGCAATAGCGCAGGCGGCTAAAGAAACAGGATGGGGAACATCAAGATTTGCACTAAAAGGTAATGCTTTATTTGGACAGTGGACGTGGTCTGGTGAAGGATTGAGGCCTAAAAATGCCGAGAAAGGTGAGGAACATAAAGTTATGAAATTTCATAGCTTGCAGTTATCTGTAAGAGCTTATTTAAGAAATCTTAACACACACTCATCTTATAGAGATTTAAGAAAAGCAAGAATAGAGCTTAGAAACAAAAATAAACCATTAGATAGTATAGTGTTATCTAATCACCTTGATAAGTATGCAGAAACAGGAACTGAATATATAAAAGTACTCCAAAAAATAATAAAGCAAAATAACTTAAAAGATTTTGACGAAGCGCGATTGCTCCCATCAAGCAAAGATTTACTAAGTTTAATTTAATTTGGTTTAATTGGAAATTGAATTCCAAACCATCTCCACTTACCATTATCATTAAGAGAACAATTTACCCTTCCTCTCCTTGGCTCAAATGGTGCTCTAAATTTAATTGATAGTTTAGAACCTGAAATCGCAGTATTTGATTTTTTCCAATTGTTGGCTTCATTTGAATAGCAATTGATATTTTTTAAATTTCTCTGTTCGTCGAAAAATTCCACTATAAATTTAGGTGGATTTGTTGATTTTGTTAATTGTTTTTCAACCGGTAATAATTTTTTATATTCTAATGGAAAATAATTTATGATTGAACTAAATCTTTTTAATTCACCGTACTTTTCATTAATTGGGAATCTCGGTAATTCAAATTTATCTTTATTTACATCAATTACCCCAGAATGTTGACCAAAAGCAAACTCAAAATTTTTAGAAATATAATCTCTCATAGATTTAGAATATTCACCAAATGGATAAGAAAATAAACGGGGATTAGATCCCAGTTCTTTTAAAAAAATTTTATTCGCTTTCTCAATATCTGAAATAAATTCATCGTAAGTCTTATCAATAAGATAATCATGGCTATGTGAGTGATGTCCAATTAAAGCAAAAGGCTCTTTTTTAATTTCTCTAATTTGATCCCAAGTCATATAACCTTTTTTTCCAACAGGCTCAGTTGAAACAAACAAGATAAAAGGAACTTCATTTTTTTTTAAGTACGGCCAAGCTTCAACATAAAAAGACTCAAATGCATCATCTATAGTAATGAGTATCTTTTTTTTTAATTTTATAGCGCTGAATTGTTCTCTAAATTTATTTGGATTTTGAAATTGAAATCTTGAGCTTCTAATCATCTCAATATGTTTTTTAAAAATTTCCATTTGAATATTTGTTGAAGGATATTTAGATTCATTGAAACGATGATACATGATTGATAGAATTCCTTCATCTTTAGAATAGTATTTGATATTATTTTCATCTGCTTTAGAACCATTATTAAAAAAAAAAAGAATTATGAATAAGCTACTAATAGATCTCGTAAGCAAAAAAATATTTTTAATGGTCATCACTAAAGATGATATTTATAATATTACTAAAGAGAATACTAAAATTAATTATGAGAAATTAACTATAATTATTAAGGAGTTTTTAAATTATAATAGTTTGAAATTAGAGGATATTAATACAATTTATGTTAATAGAGGGCCCGGCAGTTTTGCAGCCATAAGAAATTCTTTGTCATTTGTAAAAGCATTATATGTTACAAGAAAAATTGATTATTATTGTTATAGTTTTGATGATTTCCAAGATCAAAAAGATGTAAAATACGAAGATATACCCAATTTATGTGACAAATTTAAAA
Organism: uncultured Pelagibacteraceae bacterium; assembly: GCA_902590915.1. Lineage (GTDB taxonomy): Bacteria > Pseudomonadota > Alphaproteobacteria > Pelagibacterales > Pelagibacteraceae > Pelagibacter. The sequence goes on along the minus strand of CACIYQ010000001.1, from coordinate 151,840 downwards.
CTAAAAAAAATTTGATTAAACCTATTTATTTAAGTTAAAATTAACTATGTCAGAAACAATTGAGCAAAAATGTTTGTCTAAAGGGGTCAAATTAACTGACCAAAGAAGAATAATCGCTCAAGTTATGTCTGAGTCGTCTGATCATCCAGATGTGGATGAATTATACAACAGAGTTTCAAAAATTGATTCAAAAATTAGTATCGCCACAGTTTATAGAACAGTAAAATTATTTGAGGAGTCTGGAATTTTAACAAAGCACGAATTCAAGGGTGGGAAAGCTAGATATGAAGAGTTAAATGAAGGGCATCATGATCATTTAATCGATATAAAATCTGGAGAGATTATAGAATTTGTTGATGAAGAAATTGAGAAACTTCAAAAGAAAGTTGCAGACAAATATGGATATACTTTAGTAGACCATAAATTAGAACTTTATGGGGTTAAGAAAAAATCTTAGCAAAATGTCACAAAAGATATTTATTAAAACTTTTGGTTGTCAAATGAATGAGTATGATTCAAATAGAATATATGAGTCAGTAAAAAAAATAGGTTACGAAAAAACTGAAAATTATGAGGATGCAAATTGTTATCTTCTTAACACTTGTCATATAAGAGACAAAGCTAAAGAAAAAGTTTACTCAGAAATAGGCAGAGTTAAAAAAATTTTTAGATCAAAAAAAAAACCATTAATAATTATCACAGGTTGTGTTGCGCAAGCTGAAAATCAGGAAATGTTAAGGCGTGAGCCCTATATTGATTTGGTAATTGGTCCGCAATCTTATCATAAGATAAACGACTTAATTTTGAGTCACTTTGAAAAAAAAAAGAAAATAGAAGCAACTGAGTTTGAAGCCATGTCTAAGTTTAAATATTTTAGTAAAATTAAAAATGAAACTGGCAAAGTATCCTCATTCTTAACTATTCAAGAGGGTTGTGACAAGTTTTGTCATTTTTGTGTAGTGCCATATACAAGAGGACCTGAATATTCAAGACCGTCTAAACAAATTATAGATGAGTCGAAGTACTTGTCGGAGAAGGGCACAAAGGAGATAATTTTACTTGGTCAAAATGTTAATGCCTACACTGATGGTAAAAAAAGATTGTCTGATCTAATTTTAGAAATAGAGAAGATTTCTGCTATTGAAAGAATTAGATATACTACATCCCATCCCAAAGATATGACAGAAGATTTAATAGACGTTTACAAAAACTCTAAAAAATTGATGCCGCTTGTGCACCTTCCTATACAAAGTGGATCTGACAATATTTTAAAATTGATGAACAGGAAACACACTGTTAAAGATTATTTGTATATATTCGAAAAATTAAAAAAGATTAATAGTAAAATAGAATTTTCAAGCGATTTTATTATTGGCTATCCAGGAGAGACAGAAAATGATTTCCAAAATACATTAAGTTTGATCGAAAAAATTAATTTTATCAATTCATATTCGTTTATATTTAGTCCTAGACCAGGAACAGTTGCTTATGATTTAAAATTAATTGATAAAAATATTACTACGCAAAGGTTGGAAAAAATTCAGGACAGATTGTATGAAAATCAGATAAATAGAAATAAATTATTTAAAAATCAAACAATTGAAGTTTTAGTTGAAAATTTTACTGATGACAAAACCAAAACATTTGGTAGATCTGAGCACATGACATCAGTAATATTTAATGGTAATAAAGATCATATTGGAAAAGTTGTTCTAGTAAAGATAAAAGAATTTAATAGAACTACTTTATTTGGTGAGCTTGTTAAATATACAAATAAAAAGGTTGCATAATATTTGAGGGGCATAACTAACAAAAATATTGATACATCTCTTAAGTTTGTTTATTCAGACAATGATTCCTTAAGCGTTATATTTCACGATAATGATTTATTAATGGGTGTTGTAGGTGAATTTAATAAAAATTTACAAGAATTAGAGAAAATTACAAATTGTAGTTTGTATTCTAGAGGAAACTCAATATTAATTAAATCAAATCCAGAAAAGAATGAAGTATTAAAAAATGCAATTCAATTTTTAGCAAGCCAGTATATTAACAATGGAAGCATTGAAATTAAAGATATAGTTTCCTCAATAGATAAATTTATGATTAATGAAAAAGTAAAAAATAATAATATTACCGATATAATTAAAACTCCAAAAAAATCTATAATTCCAAGATCAGAAAAACAAAAAAATTATGTAAGAGCACTTAGACAAAGTGATATTGTAATTTCTGCTGGTCCCGCAGGAACAGGGAAAACTTTTTTGGCGGTAGCTGTAGGATTGACTATGTTATTAGAGAAAAAAATTGAAAGAATAATATTATCGAGACCAGCAGTCGAGGCTGGTGAGCGTTTAGGATTTTTACCCGGAGACATGAAAGAGAAAGTTGACCCATACCTAAGGCCTTTGTACGACTCACTTTATGATCTTTTTGATTTTGAGAAAATTCAAAGAATGATTGAAATAGGCGACATTGAAATTGCACCATTAGCTTTTATGAGAGGACGAACACTTAAAAATTCTTTTGCAATCTTGGATGAAGCCCAAAATGCTACAGATACACAAATCAAAATGTTTTTGACCAGAATTGGAGAAAATTCAAAAATAGTGGTTAATGGGGATCCTACTCAGATAGATTTACCAAATAAAAGTATTTCAGGATTAGTGCGTTCAAAACAATTATTAGGACATTTGAATGAAATATCCGTTATTGATTTTGATCACTCAGACGTCGTAAGGCATCCACTTGTTTCTAAAATTGTAAAAGCTTACTCAAAGAATGATTAGTATAAATGTCTTCTCAGAAGAGAAGGCCTGGTCAAAAAGGATAAGAAATAAAGATCTTTTTTTCCAAAAAATCTGTAATGCATTCCCAAAAAAATATAAATTTTTATGTAAAAAAGTAAGTTTTACTTTACTTCTTTCTAACAATAAAAATATTCAAAAACTAAATAAACTTTTTAGAAAAAAAAATAAGCCTACAGATATTTTATCATTTCCATCAACTAAAAAAGTAAGAATTTCTAAACAAGCTTATTTAGGAGATATAATAATTAGTTATAATTTTATAAACAATCCTAAATCATTAAACGCTAAGCTTTTTAAGAAAAAAGTGATAAAAATATTTATCCATGGGTTCCTCCATCTGTTAGGTTTTGATCACAAGAAAAATAAAGATTATATAAAAATGTTAAAAGAAGAGGAGCAAATATATAAGTCCGTAATTTCTAAAACAAAATAAATTGACTAAAAAATTATACATTGAATTTATATTCTTAATATTTCTAGGAGCCGCGACATCGCTGAGCCTACCACCTTTTGACTATATAATTATTAATTTTGTTACTTTAAGTTTATTGTTTGCTTTTTTAATAAAGAGGTCAGAAAAAATCAAAAATAAAAAAATATTCTTCTTTTATGGATGGCTTTTTGGTTTCGGTTATTTCATTACAAATCTTTACTGGATATCAATCTCACTAAGTTTCGATGAAAGCTTTAAGTTTTTAATACCATTAACATTTATTCTTATTCCTGCTTTTTTAGCTTTATTTTATGGACTTATTTCTTTTTTATTTTTTATTTTTAAAAGTAAAAAAATAATTTCATCTTTCTTCCTTTTTTCTCTAATTTTTGGTTTAACAGAATATATTAGAGGTTCTATCTTAACGGGATTTCCTTGGAATTTAATTGCTTACAGTTTCTCAAATCATTTAGAAATTCTAAATATTACTTCAATTATTGGTACCTATGGATTTAATTTATTTTGCATTTCATTATTTATAAGTCCAGCAGTATTCATTTTAAGAGACTCAAGAGCCGATATATGGGTATGTGTATTTTTTTTTTTACTCACAATTATTTTTTATCTTTATGGATCTCAGTCTAAAAAGAATTTTACAGAGACTAAAATAAATTCTATTGACTACAAGGTTAGAGTTATTGGTTCTAAAATTAAATTAGACAGATTTTATTCCAATATTGATCCAATAACTGCTATTAAAGATTTAATTGAGCTCAGTGAACCTGATAAGAAAGAAAAAACTATTTTTGTATGGCCAGAAGGAATAATACCAGGAATATCTCAAGAAAAAATAGTTAATTACAAATGGTTATTTGAAAACCATTTTAATGAAAATCACTTGTTAGTCCTTGGTATAAATAGCAAATCTGTTGATAAAGGTGTTGTAAAATATTTTAATTCACTTTCAGTATACGATCACAGTTTAAATTTATTAAATTCGTACAATAAAATTAACCTTGTGCCATTTGGAGAGTTTTTACCACTAGAAAATATACTTAAAAATATTGGTTTAAAAACTCTAGCTAATAATTATCAATCTTATTCAAAGGGTAAAGAGAGGAAAATTATGAAAATAAATAACAACAATTCGTCATTAAAATTTTTACCCCTTATCTGCTACGAAATAATTTATTCTGGAAAAATTTTTGAAGATTCAGATTTTGATTTTATCATAAATATTTCAGAAGATGGATGGTTTGGCCAATCTGTTGGACCCAAACAACATTTTATCCATAGTAAATATAGAGCTATTGAAAGCGGTAAATATGTATTGCGGTCTGCAAATAATGGGATATCAGCTATAGTAAATCCAGTGGGTGTTGTTGAACAAGAAGTTAGCTTTGATGATATTGGTTATATAGATTTAACTCAATTAAAGAAAATTAGCCCGACAATATTTTCTAAACATGGGAATAAAATTTTTGGATTAATAATTTTATTGTATATTTTTTTATTCTTTTCATTTAATAAAACTAGATATGAGTAACCAAAAAAATTTTCTTTTTACAAGTGAGTCAGTGTCCGAAGGACATCCAGATAAGGTCTCTGATAGAATTTCAGATATGGTCTTAGATAGCTATCTTTCACAAGATCCATTTTCAAGGGTTGCATGCGAAACATTGACAACTACCAATAGAGTTGTATTAGCAGGTGAAATAAGGGGACCTGAAATAAAACAAGATGAGTTAATTGAAAAAGTTAGAGGATGTATAAAAGATATTGGTTATGACCAAGAAGGGTTTACCTGGAAAGAAGCCACAAAGATAGAAAGTTATCTTCATTCTCAGTCCTCTGATATTGCTATGGGAGTTGATTCATCAGGCAATAAAGATGAAGGAGCTGGTGATCAAGGTCTTATGTTTGGCTATGCTTGTAATGAAACAGATGAATTTATGCCGGCACCTATTCATTATTCTCACAAAATCCTAAGATTGATGGCAGAGGATAGAAAATCTGGAAAATTAAAAAATATAGAACCTGATAATAAAAGCCAAATCACTTTCAAATATGTTAATGGAAAACCTACTAAAGTTAAATCTGTTGTAATTTCTTCACAACACTCACCTGATATTAATCAATTGGAAGTAAGAGAGTTGTTGAAACCTTATATGATTAAATCTATCCCAAAAAAATTTCTTGAGGGTTTTGATGAAAGTGAACTTTATGTTAATCCAACCGGTAATTTTGTAATAGGTGGACCTGATGGCGACACAGGATTAACTGGAAGAAAAATTATTGTTGATACTTATGGAGGAGCAGCGCCTCATGGTGGTGGAGCTTTCTCAGGCAAAGATCCCACCAAAGTTGACAGATCAGCAGCTTACGCAGCAAGATATATTGCAAAAAACGTAGTTGCGTCGAAAATTTCAGATAAATGTCTGATCCAATTAGCTTATGCGATAGGTGTATCAAAACCTCTATCAATCTATGTTGATTTATTTGATGGTGATGTTGAAAAAAATAAATTTGTAGTAGAAAAAATAAATGAAAATTTTGATTTAAGTCCTAGAGGAATAAGAGAAATGTTAAATTTAAACAAACCTATATATGAAAAAACAGCTGCTTATGGACATTTTGGGAGAAGTCCAGAGGAAAATGGCTCTTTTTCTTGGGAAAAAACAGATAAAATAAAAACTTTTTTTAAATAGTTTGTGTTGAATTAAAGAAAAACTTTACTATATTCCAAATAAATCACTGTAGCATCAGAATGGGCTTATGCCCATTTTTTTTTTGGATTGGATAAAAATGTTAAATAAAAGAGCAGATAAATTAGAATTATTAAGAATTGCAGAAGCTGTAGCCTTAGAAAAATCAATCGATAAAGAGTTAATTATTAGTTCAATGGAGACAGGTATTGCCAAAGCGGCAAAATCTAAGTTTGGTCAAGAAAATGAAATTAAAGTTTTAATAAATAGAGATAATGGAGACATAGAACTTTTTAGGAAATTAATAATCACTGAAAATCCAGAAAATGCAAATACAGAAATTAAATTAGAGGATGCAATTAATTTAAACGAAATTAATAAGGATAAGTCTGTTGGGGATGAAGTTCTACAACCCTTACCATCTTTTGATTTTGGAAGAATAGCTGCACAGACTGCAAAACAAGTCATTAGTTTCAATGTTAGAGAAGCTGAAAGAGAAAGACAATTCAATGATTTTATAGACAAGAAGGATACAATCCTAAGCGGTATTGTTAAAAGATTAGAATTTGGAAACGTTATTGCAGATTTAGGAAGAACTGAAGCAATTATACAAAAAAATGAGTTAATTCCAAGAGAAAATATTAAGGCGGGTGATCGAATAAAAGCATATTGCTATGACGTAAGACGAGAACCAAGAGGTCAACAAATCTTTTTATCAAGAGCTCATCCTAAATTTATGGAAAAACTTTTTGTTCAAGAAGTACCTGAAATTTATGATGGATTAATTGAAATTAAATCTTCTTCAAGAGACCCAGGAAGCAGAGCTAAAATATGTGTTAAGGCTGTTGATACTTCATTAGATCCCGTTGGAGCTTGTGTTGGAATGAGAGGTTCCAGAGTTCAGGCGGTAGTAAACGAATTGCAAGGTGAAAAAATTGATATTGTAAACTGGTCGGAAGATCCAGCAATTTTAGTATCAAATGCACTGTCTCCGGCTGAAGTTCAAAGAGTTAATGTTGATACTGAAAGAAAAAAACTTGATGTAATATTAACAGAGGAAAATTTAAGTAAAGCAATTGGAAGAAGAGGTCAAAACGTAAGACTAGCAACAAAGCTATTAAATTATGAGATAAATATAATGACAGATGCAGAGGACTCTGAAAGAAGACAGTTAGAATTTAAAGAAAAAACGGAAAACTTTGTAAAAAATTTAGAATTAGATGAAACCCTCGGTCAGCTTTTAGTAGCAGAAGGTTTCTCAACAATCGATGATATTAAAGACAGTTCTGCAGAAAATCTTGCAAAAATTGAAGGCATTGAGGAGGATACTGCAAAAGCACTTATAGAGAGAGCTCAAGAATTTCATCAAAAAGACCAAGAGGACATTTCCACAAGAATTAAAGAATTGGGTCTTGAAGACCTATTAATTAATTTGAAAGGTCTAACGCCAGGAATGTTGGTTACATTAGGAGAACAAAAAATTTTAACATTAGAAGATTTTGCAGATCTGGCATCTGATGAATTAACTGGTAGTTTTGATGTAGTAAAAGGAGAGAGAGTAAAAATTCAGGGTTACCTTGAAGATTTTGCTTTATCAAAAGAAGAGGCAGATGAATTAATTATGTCTGCCCGAAACATTGTTTATAAAGATTGAGTGATGAGCTATGGAGAAAAAAACAAAATTATCAATATCTGGCTCAGCCAAAAAATCGATTAAAAATATTGAGCTTGCTAAAACTCAAGGTAAAAATGCAGTTGTCATAGAAAAGCAAACTGGAAAGTTTACGAATAGAGGAGCATCTTTTAGACCCAATACTGACAAATCAAAACCAATATCATCATTTAATAAAGGAACTACCATTAAACCATCCTTTGTCCCTAAATCATCCCCTATAACTAATGATTTCGAGAGACGTAAGCTGGCTGAGCAAAGAGCAACAAAAAGACTAAAGGGAGAGAACGATGGAAAGGATAAAAAAACTTTAAAGCTAGGAACAAAAAAAAGGGAATTAAAGTTAACAGTCTCCAGAGCTCTTAGTGATGAAATAGAAGCAAGAGAGAGAAGTTTAGCTTCTGTAAAACGAGCAAGACAAAAAGAGAATAAAAATCTATCCAAAAATCAAAATCATGAAAATCTAAAACCAGTTAAAAGAGATATTAATATTCCAGAAGCAATTACTGTTAGAGAATTAGCAAATAGAATGGCTGAGCAATCAAGTAATGTAATAAAATATCTATTCGGCATGGGTGTAACAGTTACTATTAATCAGACACTTGCTGCAGATACTGCCGAATTTTTAGTTAAGGAATTTGGGCACAACCCTATTAGGGAAGAAAAAGCAGAGGAAATAATTCAGAAAATAAAAGCAACAAGAGTAGAAAATTTAAAAAATAGACCACCAATAGTTACAGTAATGGGTCACGTAGATCACGGTAAAACTTCAGTTCTAGACGTACTAAGAAGTGCAAATGTAGTTTCAGGTGAGTTTGGAGGAATAACACAACACATAGGTGCTTATCAAATTGAAAGCCACGATAACAAAATTACATTTATCGATACACCGGGTCATGCTGCGTTTACTGAAATGCGAGCAAGAGGATCAAAGTTAACTGATGTGGTTGTATTAGTGGTTGCTGCAGATGATGGAGTTAAACCTCAAACAATTGAGTCAATTAAACACGCAAAAGCAGCCGATGTTCCAATAGTAGTAGCAATCAATAAATGTGACCTTCCAGACGCAGATCCACAAAAAATTAAAAATCAACTGTTAGAATATGAATTAGTGGCTGAAGATTTATCAGGGGATACTTTAATGGTAGAGATTTCAGCAAAGACAAAACTAAATTTAGATAAACTAGTTGAGTCTATAATCCTTCAAGCTGAAATTTTAGATTTAAAAACTGATTATGAGTCAAAAGCTACAGGAATTGTTTTAGAGTCTAAAATTGATGTAGGTCGAGGGCCAGTTGCAACAATTATTGTGACCACAGGAACTTTAAAAAAGGGAGATTTTTTTGTTAGTGGATTGAAGTGGGGAAAGATAAGAGCAATAATAAATGATAAAGGTAAAAATATAGATGAAGCCTTTCCTTCTACTCCAGTTGAAATTTTAGGCATCAATGGAGCTGCAAAAGCAGGAGATGACTTTATTGTTTTAGATAGTGAAAAAGAAGCTAAAACGCTAAGTCAAAACAGAGCACAAGAAACCAAGGATGGAAAAAATCCTTTAACATTTGCTACCCAAGAGTCAGCGTTTTCAGATAAATCCTCAGAGGAGTTAAATTTAATTATTAAATCTGATGTTCATGGATCATCAGAAGCAATTAAAAATGCAATTGGTCAAATTAAACATGATGAAGTTAAACCTAAAATTATTTTAGCAGACATTGGAATGGTTACAGAGACTGATGTTACCTTAGCAAAAGCATCCAATGCTGTATTAATAGCTTTCAATGTTAAACCAAGCAAAGAAGCAAAAAAACTTGCAGAAAATGAAAAAATAAAGATTTCCTCTTACAATATAATTTATGAAGTATTAGATTATATTAAACAAAAAATGTCAGGACTCCTAACGCCCGATGTTCAAGAAACAATAACTGGATCAGCCCAAATTTTAGAAATTTTTAAAGTCTCTGGAGCTGGTAAAGTCGCAGGTTCAAAAATTACTGAAGGTGAAATTACAAGCGCCTCAGATGTTCGAATAATAAGAGATGGAGCAATCATTTATACTGGAAAAGTTGGAACTATTTTCAGAGAAAAAAACCAAGTAAAACAGGTCAGTGACGGACAAGAGTGTGGAATAACAGTTAAAGATTACATGGATTTCCAAAAAAATGACATCATAGAAGCTTTTAGTGTTACATCTACCGAAAGGTCAATTTAATGGCAGATAGAATAGGAAAACCAATATCACAAAGACAGCTTAGAGTAGGTGAAATGATCAAACAGTCTTTAAGCATGATTTTCATAAGAAATGAGGCTAAGGTTCCAAATTTAGAAACAAACACAATAACAGTTACTGAGGTTAGGATGAGTCCAGATTTAAAAATCGCTAAAGCATACGTACTTCCATTAGGGGGAAAAAATGCTGAGGAGACAATAAATACGTTAAAAGAATACTCATTTTTAATAAGAAAAATTTTATCACAGAAAGTGGTCATGAAATTTTTACCGAAATTACTTTTTAGAAAAGACGAGTCTTTTGAGTATGCGGAAAAAATAGAAAACTTAATAAAACAAACAAATAAATAGGAAAATCGAGGCATGAACAAAAAAGCACAAGAATTAGCAATGCATGATAAAGATACTGGATCTTCTGAGATACAGATTGCTTTGTTAACAGAGAAAATTGAAAATCTCTCTAAACATATTAAGCAATTCAAAAAAGATAAACATTCGTCAGTTGGATTGTTGAGAGCAGTAAATAGAAGAAAAAAATTGTTGGAATACCTAAAGAAAACAAAAATGGATTCTTACAAAAATGTACTGTCGAAATTGAATTTAAGAAAATAGAAGTCAAGATAGATAGAACAAAATGGAACGAAACGAACGAAACGAAATGGAAATGAAATGTTTAAAGTATATAAGAAGGAAATTGAAGTAGCAGGAAAGAAGATAAGTTTAGAAACAGGTAAAGTAGCAAGACAGGCAGATGGTGCAATAATCGCAACATGTGGAGAGACAGTCGTACTAGCAACAGTAGTGGGTTCAAAAAAAGTAAATCCAGATATGGATTACTTTCCATTATCTGTAAATTACCAAGAAAAGTATTATGCAGCTGGAAAAATTCCAGGTGGGTATTTTAAAAGAGAAGCAAGACCAACTGAAAGTGAAACATTAATCTCTAGATTAATTGATAGACCTATCAGACCTTTGTTTCCTGATGAATTTAAAAATGAAGTTCAATTATTACCAACAGTAATTTCATATGATAAAGAAAATGAGGCTGATATTTTATCAATTACAGCTTCTTCAGCTGTATTAGCAATTTCAGGAATGCCTTTTATGGGACCAGTAGGAGCTTCAAGAGTTGGATTTGTTGATGGTAAATATATTCTTAACCCATCAAAAGCTGAATTGGAAAATTCAAGCTTAGATTTGGTTGTGGCAGGTACGAAAGACGCAGTTCTTATGGTTGAGTCAGAGGCTAATGGTTTAACAGAAGAAGAAATGTTAAATGCAGTTAAATTTGGTCATGAGGGTTTTGTTCCAGTGATTGAAATGATTGAGGAACTCGCAAAGGAATGCAGAAAACCAGAGTGGATTATGGAGAAAAAAGACCTATCTGAAGTTAAGAAAAAACTAGAAGAAACTTTTACAGATGATCTTAAAAAAGCTTTTGCAACTAGAGATAAACAAGATAGATCAAATCAAATTTCTGTAATAACAGATAAAGCTAAAAAACTTTATGAGGAAGATGAAAACTACACAGATCTTGATGTTAATAGTCAGCTAAAAAATCTAGAAAAATCAATTGTAAGAACTGATATTCTAAAAAACAAAAATAGAATTGATGGCAGAGGTTTATCTGATGTAAGACCTATCGAATGTGAAGTGAGTGTTTTACCAAGAGCACATGGTTCTGCGTTGTTTACAAGAGGTGAAACTCAAGCAATTGTTGTTACAACTCTAGGAACTTCAGATGATGAACAAAGAATTGAAAGTTTAGATGGGCTTCAGAGAGAACGATTTATGCTTCATTACAATTTTCCTCCTTTTTCAGTTGGAGAAACTGGAAGAATTGGAACTGGTAGACGTGAAATTGGCCATGGTAAACTAGCATGGAGAGCAATTAACTCTTCACTACCTTCAAAAGAGGCATTTCCATACACTTTTAGAATAGTATCAGAGATTACTGAGTCTAATGGTTCTTCTTCAATGGCTACTGTTTGTGGAGCATCTTTAGCATTAATGGATGCAGGTGTTCCGATAAAAGAGCCAGTTGCAGGTATTGCAATGGGATTAATTAAAGAAGGTGATGATTTTAGTGTCCTATCAGATATTTTAGGTGATGAAGATCACTTAGGAGACATGGACTTTAAAGTTGCTGGAACTAAAGATGGAATTACTTCACTTCAAATGGATATCAAAATTACTGGTATTACATTTGAAATCATGGAGCAGGCTTTAAAGCAGGCTAAAGACGGGAGAATTCATATCTTAGCTGAAATGAATAAAGCTTTAGGTAAGTCAAGATCTGATGTTGGAAAACATACTCCAAAGATGGAACAAGTGACTGTTGATAAAAAAGATATTGCTGCTGTAATCGGAAAAGGTGGTGCAACGATCAGAGAGATTGTTGAAAAATCAGGTTCTAAGGTTGATGTAAATGATGAAGGAGTTGTAACGGTCGCTGCTCCAGATGAAGAGTCAAGAAATACTGCCATGCAAATGATTAAAGACATCACTGCAAAGGCTGAAATGAATAAAATCTATTCAGGAAAAGTTATGAAAATTATGGAGTTTGGTGCATTTGTAAATTTCTTAGGAAAGCAAGATGGACTAGTTCATATTTCAGAACTAGCAGATAAAAGAGTTGCTAAAGTTACTGACGTTGTCAAAGAAGGCGACGAAGTAAAAGTTAAAGTAATTGGTTTCGATAGAGGTAAAGTTAAGCTTTCTATGAAACAAGCTGCTGAATAATTAATAATTTAAATTAAAATTCTTACCCCTGGAATGAAAGTTCCGGGGGTTTTTTGTGGGGCACTCGGTAACAGAACGCCTCTGTGACAATCATTTATAAGTTAAATTTTTCAACGAGTGCTAATTACAATTACAACAAAAGGAAAAATATGAAAAAATTTTTAATTTTATCAATGTTAATACTTTTTTCTAACTCAGCATACGCCGGTTCATGTCCAATGATGGTCAAAAATTTGGATAGCAAAATCGAAGAAATTCAAAAAATGCGAGATGCGGGAATGAAGGCTCATGAAGCTGGAGATCATGCAAAATCTGAAGAATTATTGAATAAAGCTTTAGAGTTAATTAAAAGTTAATAAAAAAGAATTAAGGGGCACCTGGCAACAGAACGCCCCTAATATTTTTAACTAAATTTAACTATATTTTAGCTAATATTCTTTGGATCTGGCATCCCAACCTTATTATATCCAGCATCTACATAGTGAATTTCACCAGTGACACCGTTTGCAAGATCACTTAGTAGATATAGTGCTGAATTTCCAACATCATGAATATCTACATTTCTTTTAAGCAAAGAATGGTCTTCATTCCATTTATATAAGAATTTTGCATCACCAATGGCTGAAGCTGCTAAAGTTTTAATAGGTCCTGCACTTATTGCATTAACTCTCATGCCTTTAGCACCTAAATCTCTTGCTAAATACTTAACACTAGATTCTAGTGCAGCTTTGCAAACACCCATTACATTATAATTTGGAATAGCTTTATTCGCCTCATAACTTAATGTGATTAAGCTTCCACCCTCCTTCATTACTTTAGTTGCCTCTTTTGCAACTTCCGTAAATGAAAAACATGAAATTAACATACTTCTTAAAAAGTTTTCTCTAGTCGTATTTAAATATTCACCAGACAATTCTGATTTATCAGAAAATGCAATTGCATGAACTACAAAATCAATTTCCCCCCATTGCGATTTAATATCTTCAAATAACTTTGTTACATCTTCTTTTTTTTCTACATCACAGCTAAATGTAACTTTTGAATTTAATTTTTCAGCTAGTGGAATTACTCTTTTTTTTAGAGCATCACCTAAATAAGTAAATGCAAGCTCTGCACCAGCTTCTGCAAGTTTTTGTGAAATACCCCAAGCAATAGATCTTTCATTGGCAACTCCCATCACCAATCCTTTTTTTCCTTTCATTAAACTCATGATTATACTTTCTCAAAAATTAGAGCAGCATTAGTTCCACCGAAACCAAAACTATTAGACATCACTGTGTTTAAAGTTGCTCCTGTCTCATTTTTAGCAACTATAGGAAACTTTTTAGCCTCTTCATCCATTTCACTAATGTTAGCAGAACCTGCTATGAAATTATTTTTCATCATAATCAAACAATAGATCGCTTCATGAACTGATGCAGCTCCTAAAGGATGTCCTGATAGTGATTTGGTTGAACTAATTTTTGGAATATCATCTCCAAAAGTATTTTTAATTGCATTTAGCTCTGTGATATCTCCAACTGGAGTAGAAGTTCCATGAGTATTAATATAATCAATTTTATTTTTAGAAGTTGCCATAGCCATCTTCATACATCTGACCGCCCCTTCTCCTGATGGAGCTACCATATCGTATCCATCTGAAGTTGCTCCATAACCACTTAATTCCGCGTATATTTTAGCCCCTCTTGCTTTAGCATGTTCGTATTCTTCAAGCACTAACACCCCACCACCACCTGCAATTACAAAACCATCTCTAGTTTTGTCATAAGCTCTTGATGCGGTCTCTGGTGTATCATTATATTTCGATGTTAAAGCAGTCATGGCATCAAACATTGCAGTCATTGCCCAGTGAACCTCTTCACTACCACCTGCAAAAACAATATCTTGCTTACCCATTTGAATTAGTTCCATCGAGTTTCCAATACAGTGTCCACTTGTTGAACAAGCCGAACTCATTGTGTAATTAGTACCTTTAATTTTAAACGGAACGGCAAGAGTAGCTGAAGCTGTACTGGCCATTGTTCTTGGAACAATAAACGGTCCCATTAATTTTGGAGTTTTGGCTCTAGTTTTATCAGCTGCTAAGATAACGTTTTCAATTGAGGGTCCACCAGAACCCATCACTATCCCAGTTTTAAAATTACTTACTTCACTTTCTTCCAATCCAGAGTCTTTTATTGCCTCTTTCATTGCTATATAGTTATAAGCTGAGCCTGAACCCATAAACCTAATTGTTTTTCGATCAATATGATCTTCAAGTTTTATATTTGGTTTTCCGTGAACATGGCATTTAAGATTATGTTCTTTATATTCTTTTGCATAAGAAATTCCTGATTTAGAATTTACTAAAGATTGATGTACTTCTTCTTGATTATTACCTAAACACGAAACAACTCCTAAACCTGTAATAACTACTCTTCTCATTATTTAAATAATCCTACTTTTAAGCTATCTGCTGAATATATTTTTTTATCATCTGCGAAAACTACCCCATTAGCAAGTCCTACAGTTGCACCTCCAGGCGACATAATTTTTTTCATATCTATCTCGTACCTTACATTTTTTACACTTTGTAAAACTTCACCAGTAAATTTTACTGTTCCAACACCTAGTGCCCTTCCCTTTCCAGGATTTCCTAACCAACCAAGGTAAAAACCTACCAGCTGCCACATAGCGTCTAACCCTAAGCAACCAGGCATAACAGGGTCAGATTTAAAATGACAATCAAAAAACCAAAGATCTTCTTTAATATCCAGTTCAGCCTTTAAAGATCCCTTATTATAAGTTCCATTTTCGTCGTTAATCTCCGTTATTCTATCAAACATGAGCATTGGAGGAAGGGGTAATTTAGCATTACCTGGTCCAAAAAGCTGACCATTTCCACAATTAATTAGGTCATCGTAGCTATAGGAGTTTTTTTTCATAAAAAATTGAATTCCCTTATTACTTGATTTAATGATAATATAATATAATAAAACAGTATATATTGTTCTTAGTTTAGAATTGTTATAAATAACTATGTTAAAAAACATGAATTTTATTGAAAAATTAAGAGAAACTGGGCTTAGACCTACAAAGCAACGGGTAAAAATCTGTGAGATTTTGTTTAATAGAGACAAAACATTTCATTTTACAATTAATGATCTTGCGAAAAAAATATCTGAAGAGCTAAACGAAAAAATATCTCTCGCGACAATTTATAACACTGTTCACGCATTAAAAAATAAAGGATATTTGAAAGAAATATCAATTAACTCTGATAAAAGTTATTTTGACACAAATACTTCTGTTCATCACCATTTTTACGATGAAGATACTCAGCAACTAATCGACTGTGATGAAAACGAGATAGAAACAGTCAATGTAAAAAAAAATATAACTGGAAAAAAAATTAATTCAGTAGAAGTTCTGGTTAGAGTTGCGAGTAATAATCATAATCAAAATTAATTGAATATTATCAATAACTTAAATTATATATTATAATTATTCTAAACTGTTGACAATAAATTTAAATGCATTATATCGTAAGTAATTATTAAATTAAGGAGTACATAATGTCATTAAAAGGAAGTAAAACAGAAGAGAACTTAAAAGAAGCATTTGCTGGCGAAAGTCAAGCAAACAGAAGATATCTTTACTTCGCACAAAAGGCTGACATCGAAGGATACAACGATGTAGCTACAGTTTTTAGATCAACTGCTGAAGGTGAGACAGGTCACGCACATGGTCATCTAGAGTATTTAGAGGAAGTTGGAGATCCTGGAACTGGTATGCCGATTGGTGAAACTAAAGCAAATTTAGCATCAGCTGTTCAAGGCGAAACACATGAGTACACTGATATGTACCCAGGTATGGCCAAAACAGCTAGAGAAGAAGGTTTTGAAGAAATTGCTGACTGGTTTGAAACTTTAGCGAAAGCTGAAAAATCTCATGCTGGTAAATTTCAAAAAACTTTAGAATCGATTAGTTAATACATTTTTTTTAGTGGGCATTAAATTGCCCACTAAAACATCCAATAAAATTTCAAATTTATATGAGTAAAGAAGGCAGTCTAGACGCCCCAACAAGGCACCCAATTGATTTTGAGCACCCTGATTTTTTAAATCCTGAAAAATTGGACTCAGAAATGAGAAGAGTATTCGATATTTGTCATGGTTGTAGAAGATGTTTTAATCTTTGTGACTCATTTCCAAAATTATTCGATATGATTGATGAGTCTAAAAATGAGGATGTTGAAAGTTTATCCAGTGATCAATTTGCTCCTGTGGTAGATGCTTGTACTTTATGTGATATGTGTTTTATGACCAAATGTCCGTATGTACCGCCTCATGATTTTGACCTAGATTTTCCTCACTTGATGTTAAGATATAGAACTGCACAGAAAAAATTAGGAAAATTACCGAGTGTGCCAACACAATTAGCAAAGATTGACAGAAATGCTAAATTCGGTGTGATGTTTTCTAAATTTGTGAATTGGGCATCTAATATAAAAAATAAATTTATAAGAAAGATTTTAGAAATTATATCTGGAATAGATAAAAGAGTTCAGCTACCAAAATATAATTCAGAGACATTTTCTAATTTTTTTAAAAAGAATAATGAAAAAATTAAATATGATACGATCACTAAAGATAGAAAAGTGGTTATTTATTCTACATGCTTTGTGAACTTTAATAAAAAAAATACAGGTGTAGCAGCCTTAAAAGTTTTAAAAAAAAATGGTGTTGAAGTTCAGGAGGCTTATCCAGGTTGTTGTGGTATGCCATTTTTAGAACAGGCAGATCTTCCAAAAGTAGTTGAACAAGCTAAAAAAGTATCAGGCGATTTGATTAATTGGATTGATAAAGGTTACAAAGTGATAACTTTAACAGCTAGCTGTGGGCTAATGTTAAAATTTGAATGGCCACTATTATTACCCGCAGATGAAAATATAAAAAAATTATCTTCAAACGTTATGGATATTGATGAGTATGTTGTTGATATAGCTAATAATGAGGGTTTAGCTGAAGGTTTAGAGGAAATTGACGGTGGTGTTACAGTTCATCATGCGTGTCATGCAAGAGCTCAGAACATGGGTATCAAGGCTAGAGATATGTTAAAAAATATTCCTAATGTGAAAATCGATGTTGTTGAAAGATGTGCTGGCCACGGCGGAACTTTTGGAGTGATGAAGGAAACACATGATTTAGCCAATAAAGTTGGAAGGCCAACGGCAAGACAAATAAAAAACAAAAATAATAAGTATATGGCATCTGATTGTCCTTTAGCTGGTAAGCACTTAAAACAATTAGAAGCAGACACAAACATTTCTAATGATGAGGCACTACACCCTATAGAACTTATGGCAAAAAGTTATAAATTGTAATTGTGCCAAAAGAAAAAAGAAAGATACAAAAATCTGATATAATGCCACTTGATGCATATATAAAAAATAGAAAAGAATTAAGAAAAAATATTGTTAACTTTAAAAAAAATCGAAGAGTTCCACTAGGACCTTACGCTACATTTTATTTTGAAAGCTATGAGACTATGTTAGCTCAAGTTCAAGAAATGCTTTATATTGAAAAAGGTGGAGATGAACAGCTGCATGACGAGTTAATTGCATACAATCCATTAATTCCAAATGGAAAAGAGTTAACAGCTACTCTTATGTTTGAAATAGATAACCCTATATCTAGAGCGGCTTTTTTAGGTAAGGTTGGTGGAATTGAAGAAATGGTGTTTATGAAGATAAACGGTGAGACTGTTAAAGCTATTCCTGAAGAGGACGTTGACAGAACTTCTACTGAGGGTAAGGCTTCTTCAGTTCAATTTATACATTTTAATTTTACAGATGAACAAATCCAAAAATTCAAATCGAGTGATGTTAATATTGAACTTGGAGTGGATCATAGTGAATACTCTCACACTACTAAATTAAGCAAAGAAAATATAGCTTCTTTGTCTGCGGATTTTAGTTAGTTAAACCCCAAAGATCATCTGTTTTAATCCATCCATTAAAATTATCAGTTTCAATTTCGCACCATTTTTTTTGACATTTTTGAACAATTAGTAATCTTCCTTTTTTAATTAATGCAATCGGCCTTGCAAATGATGTTGGTTTTTTGAATAAAACTTTATCTTTAGTAACAATAACTGAATTACTTCTTTTTAATTGTGAAACGTGTATCCAACCGCTATTATTTTTTAAGTCAATTATTCTTCTAAAGTTTTCTTTTTTATCTATTTGTTTTATGGGAAGATTTATTTTTTTATAGACATACTTAATATCAGAGCCAAAGCTTGGACCATAACGAACATTAACTTTGCTTTTCTTTAGGGATAAAAATATTTCATTTGCTGAGCTCATTGAGCAGAAAAAAAATAAACAAAACAATATAGAAATTTCTTTAATTTTTACTTTGAAGGTCACTATTTTCTTATTTTTAATTTTACTCTTCTCATACTTAAATTTAATAAATCTAGAATCAAAACATATCCATTTAAATTTTGACCAATATTAAGAATTTTTTTTAAAATTTCGTTTGCTTGCATTGTACCAACAATTCCTGCTACAGTTCCCAAAATACCGTCATACTCACAATTTAAAATATCATCTGTGACAACTTCTTCTTGATAAAAATCTCTTAAACTAGGATTATTTTTATTTTTAAAATTAAAGCTAAAAATGTGACCATCCAACTTACTTATAGCACCAACTACAAGAAATTTTTTATAATCTAAGCTTATATCATTAATTAAAAATTTACTTTCAAAGTTGTCTGTGCCATCAACAATGTAATCATAATTTTTAATAATTTTATTAAATTTGATTTTATTTAATTTATAATTAAAAATATTTATTTTGGTTTTTGAATTAATTTCATTCAATTTTTTTTTTGCAATTTTAACTTTTGATTTATTAACATCTTTCTCAGTATATAAAGTTTGTCTATGGATATTTGACAAACTAACCCTATCGTGGTCTACAATACCTAGTGTTCCAATTCCTGAGCGTGTTAAAAATTCAGCAGCAGGACACCCCAAACCACCCATTCCAATAATTAAAACTTTTGCATCTTGTATCTTTCTTTGACCTAGTGCACCGATATTTTTTAAAATAATTTGACGAGAAAACTTTTCTATTTCTATTTTACTTAATTTTGTGCTCATTTTCCTGTTGAGCCAAATCCACCCTCTCCTCGAATTGTTTCTGGCAAAGTTTCTGTTTCTTCTAGTTCCATTTTAACAACTGGTGTCAAAATCATTTGTGCTATTCTATCATTGTTATTAATTATAAATTCATCATTCCCATGGTTAAAGAGAATAACTTTTATTTCACCCCTATAATCACTATCAATTGTGCCAGGAGTATTTAATACACTAATATTATTTTTAGCTGCTAAACCAGATCTTGGTCTTATTTGTATTTCGAATTCCTCTGAAAATGCAATAGAAATTCCAGTTGGTACTAAACAAGAAGATTGTGGTTTGAGAATTATTGACTCAGTAATAAAAGCCATCAAATCCATCCCTGAAGCTCCATTAGTTTTATAAGCAGGTAATTGAACAGATGAAGCTAATTTTTTGATTAGAACTTTTGTCATTAATTTAATTGATCAATAATTCTATCAACTATTTCATCAGATATTTCAGACTTTTTTTTATAAAAGAGTTTTTCGTTATTTTTTTTTTTATTTTTGTAGTGAATAGTTACTTCATTAAAATCAGAATTAAATCCTATATTTTTATTTGCAACATCATTTGAAATTATCCAGTCACAATTTTTTTTATTTAACTTTTCTTCTGCATTATTTTCGTGGTTATTAGTTTCAGCTGCAAAACCAACAACAAGACTTGGCCTCATTGAATTATGGTTAGAAACGTAATTTAAAATATCAACATTTTTTTCAAGATGTAAATTTAATGTCTCTTTTTTTTTAATTTTATTTGTGTACTTTTTTTCTAATTTAAAATCAGCTACAGCTGCTGCAAAAATTGCTACATCAGTTGGTAAACTTTTTTGAGTTGCAAGAAACATTTCTTCTGCAGTTTCAACCTTAACTAGATTAATATCATCGTCAATTTCTAAGTTGGTGGGACCAGAAATGAGCGTTGTATCAAAACCTTTTTTAGAGAGAGATTTTGCAATCTCATAACCTTGTTTGCCACTAGACTTATTAGTTATAAACCTTACAGGATCAATATATTCATTAGTAGGTCCTGCTGTAACTAAGGCTTTTAATTTTTTATTTTTTTTCCTCTTTAAAAAAAATTGATCGATTTCTTCTGCAATTTTTCTTGGATCAGACATTTTGCCCTCACCATATTCTCCACAAGCCATGTCCCCAATTTCAGGTCCAATGAATTTGTAACCACAATTTTTTAATATTTTTAAATTTGCTTTGGTAGTTAAATGTTCCCACATCCTAACGTTCATTGCTGGAACTAAATAAATACTTTTATCTGAAGCGAGAACAACAGTTGAAGCAAGATCGTCAGTAGTGCCCTGAGCCAGCTTTGAAATAGTATTTGCTGTTGCAGGAGCAATAACAATTACATCAGCCCATCTGGAAAGCGAAATATGGTCTATTTCGCTTTCGTTTTCGACACTGAATAATTCACTGTAAACTTTGCCTTGAGATAGCGCAGTAACTGA
This sequence comes from uncultured Pelagibacteraceae bacterium, assembly GCA_902590915.1. Classification (GTDB taxonomy): domain Bacteria; phylum Pseudomonadota; class Alphaproteobacteria; order Pelagibacterales; family Pelagibacteraceae; genus Pelagibacter. The sequence continues at coordinate 130,611 of CACIYQ010000001.1, read as the reverse complement.
AAGAGGTGTTACAAATTCTTTAGCACTTGTAGTAAGTACAGTTTTGATTTCTGCACCACTTTTTTTGAAAAGTCTAATTGTCTCAAGACTTTTGTAGGCAGAAATTCCACCACATATGATAAATAAAATTTTTTTGTTTAACAGATTTTCCATTTGCAGAATTAAAATACTATTAGTCCAAAAATTACAAGTAGTAATAAACCAATAATAGATTGGTTTTTAAAAGTGTTCATTTCTGCTTTTTTATCATTTAAAGCTGTATAGGAGTTAGAATTCTGAGGAATTTGTCCACTAGCTAAAAACGTTAAAGCTTGATTTGCTTTGTCCATAATTTCAGGAAATTCTGGCAGTCTTTTAATTACTTCAGAAGTACTTTTTAAAGTTTCATTTAAATTGGTTATTGGATCTTTTGTTTCTCTTAACCAACCTTCTAGCACTGGCTTAGATGTGGTCCATATATTTGTATTTGGATTTAATTTTCTTGCAACTCCCTCAACAACCACCATTGTTTTTTGTAACATTAATAACTGTGGTTGGGTTTGCATATTGAATTTTTCTGTAACGTCAAAGAGTTGTTTTAATAATCTTCCACCTGAGATATCTTTTACTTCTTGACCAAAAATTGGTTCTCCTATTGATCTTAAAGCTTGAGCTAAGTCATCTATTGGAACATCTTTTGGAACTAACCCAGCCGTTAAATGTACTTCAGCAACCTTACGGTAATCCCTCTGAATAAAACCAAATAAAATTTCTGCCAGAAATCTCTTACTTACTTTATCTAGTCTACCCATTATACCAAAATCGATAGGCGCTATTTGACCACTATTATCAATGAAAATATTACCTTGATGCATATCTGCATGAAAAAAACCGTCTCTTACAGCATGTCTTAAAAAATGCTGAATAATATCCTCTGCTAATTTACGAGTGTCTAAATTTCTCCTTTTTAATTCTTCAGTTTCTCTTATTGAAACACCATCGATCCAATCTAGAGTCATTACATTTTCACTGGTAAAATTCCAATAAATTTCAGGAACTTTAAATCCAGCATCATTCTTTGTATTCTCTGCATATTCATTAGCAGCTGCAGCCTCAAACCTTAAATCCATCTCAAGATTTGTTATTTCTTTTAATAAAAAAACAACTTCTATCAGTTTTAATCTTTTTGTTTTTTTTACGAATGACTCAACAATGAATGCAAATAACATCATTGCATCAATTTCTTCATTAAATATTTTTTTTATATCTGGTCTTAAAATCTTTATCGCAACATCTTTAATTGTTCCGTTGTCATTAATTTTTGCTTTATGTACTTGAGCGATTGATGCTGCTGCAACAGGTTCACTTAAATCAATTATAGAATTAAAAGACTCTTCTCCAAGATCATCTTTAATGATTTGTTTTGCCTCGCTTAAAGAAAATGGAGGTAAACGATCTTGAAGATTTTCAAGTTTTTTTGATAATTCTTCCCCAATGATATCAGGTCTGGTAGCTAGAAATTGGCCCAGCTTTATAAAAGTAGTACCCATTGACTCTAGCGATCTAGAAAGTTTTTCTCCTTCGTCTTTATCCAAATTATACTCTTCTTTTTTTTGAAATGAAAAAGATAATATTTTAAATAAAACAATTAAAATCAGTGGGGGTTTTTTAAACTTTGATGCAATTGAGAGTATATCTGATTTTGCAATTTTTCTTCCTAATTTAAACAAGGTAATTAACTTTCTAATCATTAAATTTTCCACCCACTATGAATTGAAACAATACCGTTTGAAAAATTCCTATAAGAACATTTTTGAAATTTATGTTTTTGCATCAAATCAATTAGCTCTTCTTGATTAATGAACTGTTCAATACTTTTAACTAAATATTCATAGGGTTCTTTTTCCCCTACTATAAATTGACCAATTATGGGGATTAACTTTGAGTAATTTTTGTAAATTAAATTTATATTTGTGTTTTGGATTTTAGAGAATTCTAAGCAAAGATACCGACCACCAGGCTTTAAAACTCTATAAGCTTCAGAAAGTGCCAGATCTAAATTTTTTGTATTTCTCAAACCAAAACTGATTGTATAGTAGTCAAATGAGTTGTCAGTTAATGGCAATTTTTCAGCTGGAGCTGTAATCCACTCAATATTTGCATATTTAGATAATTTATTTTTACCTTGGCTAATCATTTTTTTGTTAGGATCTACAGATGTTACGTAAGATTTTTTATCATTTTTGTCTAAAAAAAGTTTACCAATATCACCGGTGCCACAAGCAACATCTACTAGCTTTTTGTTAACAGATGGACCCATCATGTTAATTAGACTTTTTTTCCAAAGTCTATGTATGCCTAATGACATAAAGTCATTCATCAAATCATAACGGTCATAGACTTGATCGAATACACCTTCTACTAGCCCTTTTTTATTTTGAAGATATTGTTGCATAAAAAATTATATATTGAATATAGTGTGAAATGCCAGAATTACCAGAAGTAGAAATTGTTCGACAATCTTTAAATAAAAAAATTAATCAAAAAAGGGTAAAAAAAGTAATAATAAGAAATAGAAACTTAAGATTTTTAATACCAAATAATTTTAAAAGTCATATTAAAAATAAAAAGATAGTTAAAGTAGATCGATTTTCAAAATATTTAATAATACATTTTTTAGAAGGGGATTATTGTTTAGTTCATCTAGGCATGTCAGGAACAATTCATATTGTTGATAGATTTAAAATATCAAAATTTACAAACACTAGTTTTTATCACTCACCAACACTTCCTAAAAAACATAATCATGTTGTATTTGAATTTGACAATTTTAAAGTAATTTATAATGACCCAAGACGTTTCGGTTTTTTTCAATTAATTGAAAATAAAAATGCTTTAAATGAAAGATTTAAACATTTGGGTCCAGAGCCATTTGATAAAAAATTTAATTTAAATTATGTGATGAGTTTTTTCAAAGACAAAAATAAAGAAATTAAAAGTTTTTTATTGGATCAAAGATTTGTTTCAGGAATTGGCAATATATATGCTAGTGAAATATTATTTTTATCCAAAATTGATCCATTTAAACAGGCAAAATTATTAAATAAAAATGAATGTAAAAAAATTATTTTGAATTCTAAAAAAATTTTACATAGAGCAATAATTAAAGGAGGGTCCAGTATTAGAAATTTTCAAGATATATCTGGAACATTGGGAGGTTATCAAAAAGAGTTTAACGTTTATCAGCAAGAGGGAAACACATGCAAAGCAATTGGATGTTTAGATATTATTAAAAAAAAAATTGTATCAAATAGATCAACTTTTTTTTGTGATTCCTGCCAAAAATAGTAAAATATTATGTTGACTACTATAAATTCTCAAGTTATACCCCTGCGCAGATGGCAAACACAAAATCAGCAATTAAGAGAATCCGGAGAATTTCAAAGCAAACAATAGTTAATAAGGCTAGAAAAAGTAGATTTCGTAACGCTTTAAAGAAAATGAACCTTTTAATTGAAGAAAAAAAGAAAGACGAAGCTTTAAAATTTTTGCCTAAGCTTAATTCAGAGCTAATGAAGATTGCCAAGACAGGAATTATCAAGAAACAAAATGCTTCTAGAAATGTTTCCAGGATTACAAAAAAGATTTCTACAATCTAAGCGTTAAAAAAAATTTTATTTTGTTAAACAACTCTCAGTAAGTACACTATCTGTATAAACATCATCTTGTTTTACTATATTTAGATTTAGTAAATTTTTCTTCTATATAAATTCAATCTATATTTGATTCAATCATTGTTTGATTCAATTTATAATTTTAATTTCTAATTTTTTGAAACAAGATAAATTTCAACTTTTACTATGCGTCATCTAAATCCACAATCCTAGATTTTATTTTTCTTTTAAATTTTTTATTAACTTGTTGCAAATTTTTTTAAATCAGTTCTAACTAAGTTTCTTCCTAACTTATGAATAAACTTACTAATAATCAAAATATAGAAAATTTTAAGTCGAATAGCTTTGAATGGAGACTGGTCCAAGCTGACATGAAAGATAAATTAGGATCCGAAGTTTATGAAAGCTGGTTAAAAAAAATTTCTTTCATAGAAGAATTTAATAATTATATATTATTATCTGTTCCTACTAGATTTATTAGAGACTGGATAACATCAAGATATTTAGATCAAATATTACAAATTATAAAAATTTATAAAAAAGATATATTCAGAATTGAATTTAGAATAGTTGAACCAGATCATTCTGTTAAAACTAATGATGCTCTAGAAGAAGCTAATTTAAAAGAGAATGTTTCATTTATAAAAGACTCTTATTTGCAATATAATCGTATCGATCCCAATAAACGGTTCGATAACTTTATCACTGGTTCAAGCAATAAACTGGCTTATGAGGCATCACTAAAGGTTTCAGAAAATATTTCGCATTACAACCCGCTTTATATTTATGGTGGGGTTGGAATGGGCAAAACACATTTATTAAATTCAATAGGTTTAGAGTTAAAAGAAAATAATAAAGTTATGTTTATTTCTGCTGAGAGATTTATGTATCAATTTGTAAAATCTATTAAATCAAACGACATGTTGAAGTTTAAGGAATATTTTAGAAATACTGATATTTTATTGATTGATGACATTCAATTCATAAGCGGTAAAGATGCTATGCAAGAAGAATTTTTTCATACCTTTAATACTTTGTTAGATAAAGGTTCACAGATAATCGTTTCTGCAGATAGATCTCCGAATAAATTATCAAGAATTCAAGAAAGAATTAAATCCAGATTTTCAGGTGGATTGGTAGTTGATATACAAAAACCAGATATAGAACTAAGAAAAAAAATTGTTCAAAAAAAAACAGAAGAATTAAATAGTTTATACTCTGACAAACTCAAAATTCCAAAAGATATACAAGATTTTATCAGCACCGAAATAAAAGGTAGTATAAGAGAGCTAGTTGGTGCAATAAATAGAGTGATTTCATTTTCAAGAATTTATGAAAAAATTCCAAATTTATCCGAAACAAAAACAGTCCTTAAGGATCTATTAAACCTATCTGAAAATAAGGTGACTATTGATTTAATTCAAACAGTCGTATGTAAATTTTTCAAAATTAGTAAAAATGAGATGTTATCTTCAAGGAGATCACGGTATCTGGTAAGACCTAGACAAACAGCTATATATTTAACTAAAATTCTTACTTCAAAATCACTACCTGAAATTGGTAGAGAGTTTTCAAACAGAGATCATACTACAATAATCCATTCAGTTAAAACTATTGAAAAAATTAAAGAAAAGAATCCAGAGATGGTTGACAATATTAATAATTTAAAAAATCAAATATTACATAGTTATAAAGAAAATGAAATTTAATGTTAATCAACAGGACCTCCAGCAAGCACTTAATTATTGTCAAGGAGTGATAGAAAAAAGAAGTACACTTCCAATTTTATCGAATATTTTAATAGATGCAAATAATTCAAACCTAATAATAACCGCTACAGACTTAGATTTAATTTTCATACACAAAATAAGTAATGTAGAGGTAATAGAGGAGGGAAAAACTACAACAGTATCATCAACCATTTATGATATTGTGAGAAAACTATCACATGGAAAAAAAATAAATTTAACTTTGAATGATACAAGTAAACTTCATTTGGAGTCAGATAAATCTATTTTTAATTTAAATTGTATAAGCCCTTCAGAATTTCCTCTTACCGACGAAAATTTTAGTGAAAATGAATTTGTTATTAAATCTAAACAACTTCTAAAATTATTAAATAAATGTAAATTTTCAGTTTCTAATGATGAGACCAGACATTACTTAAGTGGAATATATTTTCATCAAACAGAGGTAGAGGACAAAAATTTTCTTACTGCTGCAGCTACTGACAGTCATCGTATGTCTATTTCCAAAATTAGATTAGTTGAAAAAATTGATTTTGATCCTATAATATTACCAAAAAAAACAATATTTCAATTATGTTCTCTCTTGGATAGCTACGATGGTGATGTCAAAGTTTCAAATGCTAAATCTAAAATTAAATTTGAACTGAACAATAGTATTTTAATATCTAAACTTATAGATGGTAAATTTCCTAATTATATTCAGGTAATTCCTAAAAATAATCAAAAAAAACTAGAGATAGGTTTAAAATTATTTCTTAACTCTGTTGATAGAGTAGCATCTGTATCATTAGATAAAAAAGATGGAGTTAAATTTAGTTTATCTAAAGATACTCTAAATCTATCAGTTAATAATGCTAACAGTGGCGATGGAAAAGAAACATTAAGTGCAAAATTTGATCATGATTTAGAAATTAGTTTTAATTCAAGATATTTAATAGATGTGGCCTCTCAGCTAGATGGAGAGAAAATAGAAATATTTTTTAATGATACTGGCTCTCCAGCGTTAATAAAAGATCCAGGCGATTTCGATAGTATATATGTTGTTATGCCTATGAAGGGTTAGTTTAAGAAGTTTAATTCGTTATAAATTTTATTTTCTAAATTTTGTAAAAATTTTTCTTTATCCATTCCAGCGTTTATAGGTGTTAATATTGAAACAGTTATTGTTTTATGGCTATTTTTTTGACCTCTTTTCGGCCATACATAACCAGAATTAATGGCCACTGGTTGACAAGCAATGTTTAATTCTTCATAAATTCTTGTAGCTCCTTTTTTGAAAGCTGGACGCTCATCAGGTAAAACACGTGTTCCTTGTGGAAAAATTATCAGTGGTCTGTCGCCACTATTTACTATTTTTAAAATATCTTCAAAAAATCCTAAATTATCTCTACTTACCTTGTTTCTATTTATTGAGATGGATCCAATTTTTTTTAGATACCATCCAAATATTGGAATTTGAAGTAACTCTTTTTTTAAAATAAATACTGGTGAATTAAAAATAGTTTGTAGATAAAATGTTTCAAACATTGACTGATGGGAAGCAGCAATAAAAAATTTTTTGTCATTTATAATATTTTCTTTTCCTTTAATTGTAATTTTTACAGAAAGAAAAACTCTTAGACAAAATCCTGTCCAATAACCCATTAATTTGCCTCCAAGCAAAGTAATTTCTTTTGGTAAAATTAAAGCAGGCAGAAATATTATTGAAATAATAATTATTCCTACAAAAAAAAATATTGAAAATAATGAATTTCTGATCATTTTTATCAAAAGCTAAATTAAGTCTGTATGCTTTTGTCTGTTCTTTATTTTTTTAACTTTTCTTCCATTTATAAGTAATTCAACAGCTTTTGGCCTAAGGTTATAATTAGAGCTTAGAGACATACCGTAGGCACCAACATCACATATAGCTACCAAATCTTTTTCTTTTAGTTTTTGAAATTTTTTTAAAGTTACAAATTTATCTGTGCTCTCACAAATTGGACCTACAAATTCATAAGCATTTGTTGAGACACTGTTAGATTTATTAACGGGTAAGATTTTGTGAACTGCTCCATATAAAGCCGGTCTCATAAGATCATTCATTGCTGCATCTAAAATAATAAATTTTTTGGCCCCACCATCTTTTATATAAATTATTTTAGATACTAAAGTTCCTGTATTACCAATTATTGATCTGCCTGGCTCAAAAATAATTTTTGTATCATGTATTTTCAAAAAATTTTTAATTGCTAAGTTGTACTTTTTATAATTAAGCTTTTTAATTTTATCACTGTAAGAAATTCCCATTCCTCCACCTAAATCGACAAATTTAAATTTGTGTTTTGTTTTAATAATTATATTACTTACAGCTTTGAGCATTCTTTCATATGGCTTGTAGTCTAATATTTGACTACCTATATGAACACTTAAACACTGTAGACTGATATTTTTTGAGTTTTTACAGTAGTTTACAAGTTCGTAAAAAGTTTTACTGTTAACCCCAAATTTATTTTCGCTTTTACCAGTAGAAATCTGTTTAAGTGTTTTTGCATCAGTATTTGGGTTAAGTCTTATCCCAACTTGCACTATTTTTCTTTTTCGTTTTGCAATTTTATCAATCTCTCGAATTTCACTTTTCGACTCAGCATTAATAAGTAGTATTTTTTTCTCAATAGCGAAATTGATTTCTTCATTAGTTTTACCAACTCCTGAAAATACTATTTTGTTTGGATCTACTCCTGCTTTTAAAGCCAACATAAGTTCTCCTTTTGAGACAACGTCAGCTCCTAAACCAAATCTCTTAATTTCTTTAATTATATTTACATTTGTATTTGATTTTACTGAAAAACAGACCAATGGAGAAAAAGATTTAAAATTTTTTTTAAAATTATTTATATTTTCTTTTAATTTAGAGTATGAGTAACAATAGGCTGGAGTTTGAAATTTATTAGCAATATTAAGAACACTCACTTTCTCAATAAAAAGTTTATTTTTACTATATTTCATTAATTTTTAAATATTGGGTCACATTTCTCATTATCTGAACCCGAATATTTTGGACATCCTTTTTTTCCACAGGATACTAATAAGATTGAAAATAAGACTATTATCATTAATTTTTTAATCATATTTCTTTTTTGTATTTCACTATCATCTTTTTAATATTATCAAAAGATGTTCCTCCAAAAGATTTTTTTGAATTGACAGAATTGTTTAAATCAAACACTTTTAAAACATCTCCAGTAAGTTTAGGTTCAATTTTTTTAAGTTGATATAAAGATAGTTCGTTTAAGTTTTTTTTTGTTTTTTCTGCTAAATTAACTATAGCGGAGGTTTTTTGATAAGCTTTTCTAAATGACATTGAATGATTTTTTACAAGATAGTCAGCTAAGTCTGTTGCAGTAATGTATCCTTTATTTGCAAGCTCAAGCATTTTTTTTTTATTAGGACTACAATTTTTTAACACCTCATCAAAAATTTTTAGACAATTTACAAGTGTATCATTTGAATTAAAAACAATCTCTTTGTCATCTTGAAGATCTTTAAAATAAGAAAGTGGTAAACCTTTTAAGATAGTCAGCATAGAAAATAGATTTCCATAGGTACTTCCAGATTTGCCTCTTAAATATTCTAGAAGATCAGGATTTTTTTTTTGAGGCATTATCGAAGATCCAGTTACAACTTTATCAGACAAGTTAATTAAATTAAATCCATCTGAATTCCATATAATTAACTCTTCTGCTACTCTTGAAATATGCATAGAACATACTGATACGCTATAAAGAAAATCAATTACAAAATCTCTATCTGAAACTGTATCAATAGAATTGTTTGTAGGTTTTTTAAAACCAAGTTTTTTGGTTGTATAATTTCTGTCTATATTGAATGAGGTACCAGATAAAGCAGCGACACCAAGTGGATTTTCATTTAAACTTTCTAGATTATTAGAAAATCTTTTTTTATCTCGATTAAAAATTTCAACATAAGACATTAGATAATGTGCGAAAGAAATTGCTTGAGCATTTTTTAAATGAGTAAAACCAGGCATGATAGTTTGAATATTTTTTTCAGCTAATTTTATTGAAGTTTTAATGACCTTATCTAAATTGTTGTTTATTTCATTAGTTGCAGATTTTAACCATAATTTAAAATCAGTGATTACTTGGTCATTTCTTGATCTTGCTGTATGGACATACCCTGCATCTTCACCAATAATTTGAAAAAGTCTTTTTTCAATATTCATATGAATATCTTCATATTTTTTATTAAATTCAAATTTTTTACTAGAAATTTCTCTCTCTATTTTATTCAGACCATAAATAATTTTATTTTTAATTTTGAATGAGATTATTTTTTGTTTAAAAAGCATCTCAACATGAGCAATGGATCCTTTGATATCTTCTTTATAAAGTTTTTTGTCGACATCTAAGGAATTACCAACTTTTTGAAATAAACTTGATGAATTTTTTTTAATGCGCGTGTTCCATATTGCCTGGTTGTTTTTATTTTTTGCCATGATATTTAATTATACATATTTAATATGAGAATTTTAATATTATTTACCTTTTTCATCACTAGTACTTTTGCAAATGAATTGCCGGATCTTAAAAATCTTGTAATTCATAAAAACCCCAAAACATACAGTAATGTTATTTTTTTAGATAATGCAGACAAAGAAATTAATATTCAAAACTTAGACAGTCAGCTAATAATGTTAAATTTTTGGGCAACTTGGTGTGCACCTTGCAGAGAGGAAATGCCTTCTCTAGATAGGCTGCAAGTAAATAAAAAGTTAAAGAATTTGAAAATATACCCAATTAATATTGGCAAAGAAAGACTAGATAAGGTTAATAGTTTTTTTGCTGAATTAGGTATAGAAAATTTAGAACCTTATTTTGATCATCCTTCAACTCTAGCAAAAACTTTTTCTTTAAGAGGACTTCCAACAACTATACTTTTAAATTCCAAAGGTGAAGAGTTTGCAAGAATTATTGGTTCAATAAATTTTGATGATGAAAACTTTATTAACTGGTTAAAAAATTTTAGTTAATCTTTGAAAAAATAAGCAAAACCTACCAAAGCAATTATAGCAATAAATTGTAAAATAACTCTCATTTGCATTAATTTATTTGAATATTTTTTACTTGTTTTTCCACCCTTGAAAAGAGTACCTATGCCTAAAATTAAGACGATACCCACAGCAATTAAAAGTGCAATGGATAAAACTTTAACTATTATTCCTGGTAACATATTTATATTGTAGATTGTTTTTAGAAATAAAACACTTAATAAATTAACTATGACATTTTGCCTTAACTCTATAATTATCAGACCTGAAAATGAAAGCGAAATAAAAAATGCAATTATTTTACTTCATGGATATGGTGGTGATGGAAAAGACATTAGCATGCTCTCATTAAATTGGAAAAGACATATGCCAAATACAGTTTTTATTTGCCCGAATGGGCACGAACCATGTGCCATGAATCCGTCTGGATATCAATGGTTTGATCTGAGTAAAGATGATCCAATTTATATTTTAGAGCAATCAGTTAAGTCAGAAAATATAATTAAAAAATTTATTGAGGAGATTAAATTAGAATTTAATTTATCAAATAAACAAATATGTTTATCTGGTTTCAGTCAAGGCTGTATGATGTCTTTAAATGTTGGTCTGACATTAGAAGAGAGATTTTCTTGTATTGTTGGTTTTTCTGGAAAAATTATTGATCAAGATAATTTAAAAAATAGAATCAAAAATAAAACTGATACTTTGCTTATCCACGGTGATACGGATCAAATTGTCCCATCGATCAATTTACTAGTAGCAAAAGACTTTTTAATTAGAAACGATGTAAAAGTTGATACACTTTTAATTAAAAATTGTGATCATCACATTCCTATACAAGCTTCTAGTGCAGCACTTAATTATATCTTAAAGAAACTTTAATATCTCTTAATGTTGATAAAGTAGATTAACTAAGTTAAAAATGGTTAATGAATAATTTTATTGAACAAGATGTTTCATTAGAAAAATGCCCAGCATTAGTCTTAAATGCCGATTACAGGCCATTAAGTTATTACCCTTTATCATTGTGGTCATGGCAAGACACAGTTAAATCTGTTTTTTTAGATAGAGTTATCATAGTAAGTAACTATGATAGGGTTATTAGAAGTCCTTCCTTTAACATGCAATTACCAAGTGTTATTGCCTTAAAAGATTATATTGTACCACTTTCAAAACCTAGCTTTACAAGATTTAATGTATTCTTAAGAGATAAATTTTCTTGCCAGTATTGTGGTAGTGCTGATGAACTAACATTTGATCATTTGTTACCTAGATCAAAAGGAGGAGAAACAAACTGGGACAATGTAGTTACTGCCTGTTCAGCATGTAATGTAAAAAAAGGTGGAAAATTATTAAAAAATTCAGGGATGAAGTTGCACCAATATCCTTATAGACCCTCAACAGAAGATCTACATAAAAACGGAAAAAATTTTCCTCCAAACTTTCTTCACAAAAGTTGGATGGACTATTTATATTGGGACGTTGAATTAGAGGCTTAGATTTTTTCGGATATATTTATTGCAATTTTAGAGCCAGTTTTTATTAACTTATCTAAAATCGAGTATGGTCCTTTTTTGGTTGCACCTTTTTCATAAGCTATATCTTTATGATTTAACTCATCTTCTCTAAATTTTATAATTTTTTTCTTCAAGATTTTTTCACTATTATCAAGTTGTTTAATTTGACTTAAGTAATGTTCATCAATAACTTCTTCAACAGAAGCAGTGCAAAGCATGGCAGCTTTTTTACCTAACAAAGTAGACCCAAAGCCTAAACCTACACCTAACAAATCCCATAGAGGCAAAAATTTTGTTGGAGCTATATTTCTTTTTTTTATTTCTTTTTCAAAAAAATCACGATGTTCTTTTTCATGAATTTTCATTTCCTCAATAGTTTTCTTTAGTTTGTCATTTTTAACAAATGTATTTAAAGCAAGTAATTGGCCTTCGTAAATTTTAACAGCACCTCTTTCTCCAGCGTGATCAACCCTTATAAATTCCTCAATTCTTTTTTTATCTACTGTTTTCATATCCAAAGTAAAATCTTATTAAAGTAATAGTTAATAATATAGAAATTATTATATTATAGCTTGTAAGCGATAATCCAAAAATTTTAAATGTTACATCTTTGCAACTTATATTTTTTTGTTGTAATTGCTTTAATATTTCGTCTTTATCAAGAATATTTGCTCCCTTTTTAAGATCGCAAAGTAAAGACTCTTGTATAAAACCTTGTTCAATTCCTAAGTGATATAAAGACAATATTGTTGCTATCAAAAAAATTATAGCCAACGAAAGAATTATATACTTTTCTAGTTTATTGTATTTATAATTTATTAATACAATTAAGATTGCCAAAAAATATGGAATCCTTTCATATAGACAAAGGTTACAAGGCTGATGACCTAGAATGTATTCTATAAAATATGCAGATACTAAAGCAATAAAGCTTATTAAAAATATAATTGTAAATAAATTTTTTTTGCTGAGGTTAAACATTAAATTTATTATATAAAAATATTATTAAGAATATAATAACAAGCAATATTCCCAAAATGGTAAACCATTTTGATCCATGCTTGTTCATAAAATCAGTAAATAAATGTCCAAATTTATAGGACAAGTAAGAAATAACAAAAAATCTAAGGCTTCTAGAGATTAGACTTACAAGAATAAATATGAATAAATTAAAACCAAATATTCCGCTAACAATTGTGAAAGCTTTATAAGGCAAAGGAGTAAAACCTGCTAAAAAAAGTATACTTAGCCAAGCTAGAAATCCCTTTCCAATTGATAGATTATATTTTAATTTTTCAACTTTATTTTCATATCCATAAAACTCGATCACACTAAAAGATAGATCATAAAAAAAAGATCCCAAGAAGTACCCAAAAACCCCTCCTAAAACTGAAAAAATGGATGCTATCAAAAATATTTTTATGTAATTTTTTTTCTTTGCAATGACCATAGGTACAATCATTACGTCTGGAGGTATGGGAAAAAATGAACTTTCAATAAACGAAACTAATCCCAAATAAAAGTTTGAGTTCTTATGTGATGCTAAATCTAAACATTTCCTGTAAAGAGTTTGAAACATTTTTTGGTTTTAATATAATTTTAGTTCTTATACTATTTAAATATAATTTAATGCAAATTAGCGGGCGAATGGCGGAACTGGTAGACGCGCACGACTCAAAATCGTGTTTCGCAAGAAGTGAGAGTTCGATTCTCTCTTCGCCCACCAAAAGATATGGAAATAAAGAAACAAAATAATCTTTTAGAACTTTTTTATCAACAGTACTTAAAAGAAAAGCCTGATCAAGTTTTTTTGAAATCATTAAAAAATTTTGAAAATGAATTCACATGGAAAGAAACGTATTTAAATATTTTAAAACTGTCTCAAGAGTTAAGTTCATTTATAGAAAATAAAGATCGTTGTTTGTTAATTTCAGAGAATAGACCTGAATGGATGATCTCTGATTTAGCAATAATGTTATCAAAAGGTATTACTGTTCCGGCTTATACGACCTATGTAGAAAGAGATTACGAATATTTAATTAATGATTGTAACCCATCAATTGTAATTGTTTCAGATGCTTTACAATATGATAAAATTAAAAAAATAATTAAATCTAAACCTTTCATAAAAAAAATATTATCTTTTGAACAGATAAAAGATGCAAATGATGTTATCTGCATCAAAAATATTTTTGAAAAAAAAAAATATCAGGAAAAAAATTTTCTTAATTTAGATATTTCTAGAAAAGATATTGCTTGTATAATTTATACCTCAGGCACACAAGGAAACCCCAAAGGTGTAATGTTAAGTCATGGAGGAATATTAAGTAATTGTGAAGGAGCTTTATTTTTACTAAAAGATTTTATTTCAAAAAAAGCCAGGTTTTTAACCTGGTTACCATTGTCACACTCGTATGAGCATACTGTTCAATTTGTTCAGATAGCATTGGGGGCCAAGGTGTTTTATGCTGAAAGCATAGAAAAGCTGATAAAAAATATGGTTGAATGTAATCCTGATATAATGACCGCTGTTCCAAGATTTTATCAAAATTTATATCAAAAGATAAATGCATCTTTTAATAAAACAAATGGCTTAAAAAAATATCTTATCAACAAAATGCTTTCTCTTGGAGAAAAAGCTTTCTTTAAAAATAAATTGTCTAATTTAGAAAAAGTTCAAAATTTTATTTGTGAAAAATTAGTTAGAAAAAAAATTAAAGCACAATTTGGCGGTTCTCTGAAATTATTTATTTCTGGAGGTGGTGCTTTAGATAAAGATGTGGGGGTATTTTTAAATGCAATAGGATTACCGACATTACAAGGATATGGCTTAACAGAAACCTCTCCAGTGGTTAGTTGTAATCCAAAAGATGATATAAGAATTGATACTGTTGGACCTGCTTTTGCTGCAAATGAGGTTAAAATAGCAGATGATGGTGAGATCTTGGTTAAGGGTGAAAATGTAATGTTAGGCTATTGGAATAATGAGGAAGAAACTAAAAAAGTTTTAAATGATGGATGGTTATCTACTGGTGATGTAGGTCATTTTGAAAACAAATACTTAAAAATTACAGATAGAAAAAAAGATATTCTAATTACACCTGGGGGAGAAAATATTTCACCAATAAAAATTGAAAATGATTTATTAAAAATTGATTTTGTTGAGCAAACTTTAGTGTATGGTGATAATAAACCTTATTTGGTTGCGTTATTAGTTTTTAATAAAGAAAAACCCAACATAACTGATGAGATAATTTTAAAAGAATTAGAAATAGTAAATAAAAATTTATCAAAAATAGAAAAAATAAAAAAATTTATTGTCATTAAAGATCAATTTACAATTGAAAATGGACTGGTAACTCCAACATTAAAATTAAAAAGATATAAAATTATTCAGAAATATAAAAATCATTTAGAAAATCTTTATTAATTTATTTTTATAATATGGTTTATTAACCGCATAAACATTAACTTAATTAATAGATTAAAATTTAAAAAAAAAACAAGAAATAAAAAATAATTTTTTAAATTTTAGGTTTTAATTAAAGGTTTGACATAACTTATAGAAAAAAATAAAAATATAGTAATAGCGAATCATTTTGATTCGTTTAACTAAAACAGGGAGCTAAAGATGCCTAAGAAAAGAAAAAAAGCGGCAAAGAAAACTAAGAAAAAAGCTAAGAAAAAAGCTAAGAAAAAAGCAAAAAAAAGAAGAAGATAGTAACTTAGTATTCTTTACAAAAAACGCTTCTCATTACAATTTGTGTGAGAGGCGTTTTTTTTTACTCCTCAATAGGTTCGTCTGTATCTGAAATTGGTTCGTCTACTGGTAGTTCTGTTGAAGTTGTTTTAGATGCTATAGGTGCAGTTTGTGCTTGACTACCCATGTTTCTTTTTAAGGCTTTATCTAATTTTTTTTGAGTGTCCTCTAGTGATAAATTCAAAATAATCTGAAACTCAGATAAAATTCTTTCATAAGCTTTTTCAAAGAGTTGTCTTTCACTATAAGATTGATCAACCATCAGATCATCACCTTTATTCAAATCTCTGACTACTTCTGCTAATTCATAAATTTTTCCAGAGGAAATTTTTGCCTCATATTCTTGTGCCCGTCTACTCCACATTGATCTTTTTATTTTTGGCTTACTTTTAAGAATTGAAATACATTTATTGACCTGATTAATAGTTGCTAAGGGTCTTAAATGAGACTGCTTATTAACTGGCACCATTCCATTAGCTTTATCCTTTTCAAATTTTATAACATAAGTCTCAAGGTCTATTCCACCTATATTGATTTTTTTAAACTCTGTAATTTGTCCAACACCATGTTTAGGATAAACAACATAATCTTTGATTTTGAATTCTCTTTTTTCAGTTTCTTGTTTTTTAACTTTCTTTATCTCTGGTTTTACCTCGTTAGTTTTAGAGATTCTTAGGTTGTCAACCTTTGTTTCTGTTGGAGTAGAAACTGTTTTTTTATTTGTTTTTGGTTTTATAGATTTTGTAGGAACTTTTTTTGAAACTTTTTTAATTTTTTTGGTAATTATTTTTTTTGTTTTTTTTTGCTTAATTTTAGCAACCTTTTTTTTAGCAACTTTTTTTTTCACTTTTTTTTCGGCTTTTCTGTTAAAGATTTTCTTTAAAATATTTTTCGTACTTATTTTGCTCATCCTTAAATTTTTCATGATCCAGTGGAGGATCTTTTTTTTCACTTATGTTAGGCCAGATCTCAGAATATTTGGTATTAATCTCTAGCCATCTTTCACTTCCAGGTTCGGTATCAGCTTTAATGGCATCAACAGGACACTCTGGCTCGCAAACGCCACAATCTATACACTCATCCGGTTTAATTACAAGCATATTTTTCCCTTCATAAAAGCAATCTACCGGACATACATCAACGCAGTCAGTTAATTTACATTTAATGCAATTATCATTAACAAGATATGTCATTTCAAATTTTCATCTTTAATTTTGTTTTTAATATCTCCCATTACTTTGCTATCTATATAAAGAAGCCCAGCAAGTCGTCTCATTAAATTAGTCTCGTATAAATCAGCATCTTTATTTGAATATATTATAGCCCAGAGTGCCTCTATTATTTTTATTTTTTCATTCTCAGATAAATTTTTCACTTCTCTAGTAAATTCAAGGATTTGATTTGAATTTTCCTCAATAATTTTTGCTTCTTTAATTGTGGAAGAAAGATTTTCATTTTTAACTCCCAATTCTAAGAGCGTTTTTTTAATTATTTCTTCTTCATTTTCAGTATAATTTTCATCAATTTTAGCTGTATGGATTAACAAAGCACCGACTTTAATTAGAAAGCTATCTTCAATTTTTTTATCATTTTTCTTAAAAAACATAATGACTATCTAAGGTTTAAATTTTTTAAAACTTCAAATGGATTTTCTTTTGAAACTTTTTTAACTGGACCTTTTTTGATCTTTTTAGTTGGATTGTATTTAAAATATATTTCTTTTTCTTTTTCAAATACTTTATAATTCATTTTCATTAAAAGTTTTTTAAAGTTTTCTTTACTGCATCCTAATAAATTCAACATTTCAGGAACTACTTTAATGTCGCTTTTTCCTTTTGAACTTGAATTAATGATTAACATAAATAGCCTTTCTAGAATATCTATCCTAACAAAGAATGCGTCAAATTTTTCAAATCCACATAAAAGCATGAAATTTTGATTTTTTAAGTCTTTATTGTCTACAAAGTTAAGACCAAATGTGGGGGGTTTTAAATTATAAAATTTTTGATGAAAATTTTTCCACAATAGAGTCCTTAAAGAAACAGCTTCAGGCTTAATTAATTGATGCAGAAACACATGATACCGTCCAAATTTTACACCTAATTCTCTAAGAATTTTTCTCTCATTTTGACCTAAATTTTTTAAATATTCAGATACCTGATCTCTCTTTAAGACACCATTATTTTCATAAAGCTGATAGGCCAAAGCTTTTATCGATGAGTTATTTTCTTTAATATTTTTTAGGTCAATAAGACTTTTTAATACCTCATTAATTTTGGCTTGAATCCACCCGTAAATATATTCATTTAATTTTTGTTTAGGACCCTGATCAATTATGTCATCTATTAATAAAGTAAAATTAGGATTTAGATAATCGATACCTGTAGAAAGTTTTGCAATGGGAAATTTGTTCCAATAAATTTTGAAATCTTCACCGAGTTCAATTAAACCTGTATCAATAATTGACTGAATTCTTCTCTCAAGTTCTGGGCCAATAGTCTGTCTTGCTGCTTTTTTTAAGGATTTGATATCTGTCTCTAGAGCACCTTTTTTCAGGTCTAATTCTAATTTTAACCCATTGATTTTTCCAATAAATTGTTCATCGATCATTACATCGTTGTTTTCCAAGATTTCTGTTTTAAATTCCATGTCTTGTTTTAATCCTCTTGCAAGAACACTTGCTCTTTTATCAATAAAGGTTTTAGTAAGTTCTTCATGAAGTCTATCTGAAAGTCTATCTTCTAAATGTTTAGTTTTCTCGATCCAATAATCTTGATTTTCTACCCAATTATTTTTATTTGAAACATATGACCAAGTCCTAACATTTGCAATTCTATTTGATAAAGAGTCAACATTTCCATCTAATTTGTCAAGTTTCAAGAGCTGTAATCTCATATAATCGTTGGAAATCACTCTTTTATCACTACTTAAAAATTTAAATACACTACCAATAACCTCATAATGGTTACCATAAGTTTTTTTTACAAAATCAGGAATTTGACAGCACTCCCATAGTAGACTTAGAGTTTTCTCTTCAAATTTTAAATTATTAAAATAAGTATCTTTTAAAAAATATTTAAGAGCTTTTTCATCTTCACATTCATGTATCTTTCTCAACCATTCCATGTGGGGTTTTTCATCTAAACTTTTAATTAAACTAGAAGAGTTTTTAAAATTTAAATTTGAATTCCTCCAAAATAAAGTTCTTATTTCCTCAAATTTATGACTCTCTAAGAGATCTACATCTTCAGCTGTTATTTCTTTACATTCTCCAGTTATACCAAAACTTCCATCATTTAAATATCTTCCAGCTCTTCCAGCTATTTGACCTATTTCAGAAAGATTAAGTCTCCTTAATTTTTTTCCATCAAATTTTTTAAGATTAGAAAAATAAACATGCTCTAAATCCATATTAATACCCATTCCAATAGCATCAGTCGCAACTAAAAAATCCACATCTCCTGACTGATATAATTCCACTTGAGCATTTCTTGTTTTAGGACTAAGCGAACCCATTACTATAGCTGCCCCACCCTTTTGTCTTCTTATTAGCTCAGCTATTGCATAAACTTCTTCTGCAGAAAATGCTATAATTGCCGTTTTTCTATTTATTCTAGAAATTTTTTTATGACCTGAATAGGTAAGTTTTGACAGTCTATCTCTATTTATAAACTCTATATCGCCATCTAACTTAGTAATAATATTCTTTATAGTATTAGATCCCATTAACATTGTAAGTTTTTCACCCCTCATATTTAAAAGTCTATCTGTAAAAATATGACCTCTTTCATGATCTGCGCACATTTGTATTTCATCTACTGCAACAAATTCTAAATATTTGTCTATTGGCATAGACTCAACTGTGCATAAGAAATATTTTGCATTTGATGGAATAATTTTTTCTTCTCCAGTGATCAAAGCAACTTTGTCAGTGCTAATTTTTTTTATTACTTTGTCATATACTTCTCTTGCTAACAATCTAAGAGGAAAACCAATCATTCCAGTTTCAAATGAGAGCATAGTTTCTATTGCAAGATGGGTTTTTCCTGTGTTTGTAGGCCCCAGAACAGCAGTAATTTTATTTTTTTTCATTTCTATGTTTGGTATAATTTTTTTTTTACCTACCAGATATTGTTGCAGCTATAGAACAAAAATAGACTAAAACATGACCGAATCGGAGCGCAAAAAGTTCTCATTTTATTTTTTTAAAATTTTCCAAATACCTGAAGCGGAGGTAATAATTTTTTTATCACAGCTGAGTTCACAAAAGAGAAAAACAAGTGTTTTAGTTCTTTTTAAAATTCTAGTATGCCCAACTATTTCGTCACCTTCTTTTGAGGACCCAATAAACTTTATGTCTAGAGAAATTGTTACACAGGGAACATTACCAGCAGCTCGATGAGCAGCAGTTCCAGCTCCAGAGTCAATCAAAGCCGACAAATATCCACCGTGTGTTATGCTTATAGCATTTAAATGATTTTTATTTATTACAGATTTAAATTCATATTCCGTTTCAGAGATTGTTCTAAACAAAACACCACCGTTATGTTTCATAAACCCAGGTTTGATACTTATTTGTTCAAATTCTTTAGTCATTTTTATAAAATGTAAGTTAAAATTAATAATATTATCAAAATAATAATAAAAAAATATACAACTGATTTTTGTAAAGAAGCTTTTATAAGCCAATCAAACATTTTAATTCCTTTTTGGTGGACCGCCCAGAACTCGAATCTGGAATCTCCCGGTTCGTAGCCGAGCGCCTTATCCAATTTGGCCAGCGGTCCTTATTAGTTATATATTTCATATATCAAAGTTTTTGATGTAATTTAACTTATAAAATAATATGTTGACAATTTAATGAGTAAAATTCCTAAAGACGTTGTTATTACCTCTGCATTAAGAACACCAATAGGTAAATACAAAGGATCTCTCAAGAACATCAGTGCAGATAAGCTTGGTGCGCTGGTTATTAAAGAGGCAATTTTCAAATCAAGCCTTAAAGGAGAAGATGTAGATGAGGTTATTATGGGACATGTTCTCACTGCAGGTCTTGGTCAAAATCCTGCAAGACAAGCTTCGATTCACGCAGGCGTACCTGTTTCAAAACCAGCTCATATAGTAAATCAAGTATGTGGTTCTGGTTTGAGATCAATCATATCTGCCTACCAATCAATAAAGTTAGAGCAAAATGAGATTGTTGTTGCAGGCGGTCAAGAAAGCATGTCTAGAGCAACGCATGCGATATTCTTAAGAGACGATAAAAAATTTATTGAGGATAATTTGATAGATACGATGATTAAAGATGGACTTACGGACTCTTTTAATAATTATCATATGGGTGTTACAGCAGAAAATATTGCAGAAAAATATCATATAACCCGACGAGAGCAGGATACTTTTTCCATAAGTTCTCAAAAAAAAGCCAAAAAGGCTTATGAGGAAAAAAAGTTTAATGACGAATTAATAAAATTGCAAATTCAAAGTAATAATGAAAAATTTATTTTTGAATATGATGAATATCTAAGAAATAACATAACTTTAGATGATTTAGAAAAATTAAACACGGTGTTTAAAGAAAATGGAACTGTTACTCCTGGAAATTCATCTGGATTAAATGATGGTGCTGCTGCATTAGTTTTAATGACAAGAGAAAAAGCCGAGCTAAAATCTTTAGAAATTCTTGCAAGCATTGTGTCTTGGTCATCAACAGGAGTAGAACCTTCTTTAATGGGGCTTGGGCCAATACCTTCCATCAAAGAAGCTCTAATTAAAGCTCAATGGCAAATAGAGGACATAGATTTATTTGAAATTAATGAGGCTTTTGCAGCACAAACTTTAGCAGTTATAAGAGAACTCAAAATTCCAGAGGAAAAGGTTAACGTAAATGGTGGAGCAATAGCTCTAGGTCATCCAATAGGTGCTTCAGGATCAAGAATAGTTGCCACACTAATTCATGAACTTAAAAGACAAGGAAAAAAGAAAGGTTGTGCGGCACTCTGCATTGGAGGAGGTATGGGCATAGCTATGTGTGTGGAGAGAAATTAACATATAACATTTCGCTTTTTCATATTTATTTTGTTCAATATAAGCACAACATTAACAAAATATTCATTAATGTGATAAAAATAAAATTTAATAAAGTTTTTTTAAGTATATAAAGCAATTAAAATAATGAGCGAAAAATTACTTGTCCCTGATATTGGCGAATTTGAGAACGTTGAAGTAATTGAAATTCTTGTAAAATCTGGCGAACAAATAAAAAAAAATGATCCTCTTATAACAATTGAAAGTGACAAATCTAGTGTTGAAATTCCTTCAACAGTTGATGGAAAAATTGAAAGTATTGAACTTAAAGTTGGCGATAAAGTTTCAAAAGGAGACTTAATATTAAATTATTTGTCTTCATCAAAAACTGCAAATTTAGAAAAAATTCCAAAGGATACTGAAAGTATAATTAAACAAGCAGAGGAAGCAATTACTTCTCAAAAAGAAGAAGAGGTAAAAAATATAATTCCTGAAAAAAAACAATCTACCATTCAAGTTACTAATGGTGCAGATTTAGACCCTCTTGAAACAAAAGATTGGTTAGAATCTTTATCAGCAGTAATTTCAAAAGATGGAAATCAGAGAGCCCACTTCTTAATTAAAGAGCTAATAAACAAAGCTTACCGAGAGGGAGCAAATATTCCTTATACGCAAAATACACCTTATATTAATACAATCCCTCCGGAAGCAGAGGTAAAATCAAATGGCGACCAAAACATAGAGAGAAGGATAAGGTCGCTAATTCGGTGGAATTCAGCAGCCATGGTGGTAAGGGCTAACAAAAAATTTCCTGAGCTAGGAGGTCATATAGGTACATTTGCATCAGCAGCAACTTTGTATGACGTAGGTATGAATCACTTTTGGAGAGCAAAAAATAATAAATTTGGTGGAGATTTGATTTATTTTCAAGGCCACAGTGCCCCAGGAATGTATGCAAGAGCATATTTAGAGGGAAGATTAAATGAGAAACAATTAGATAGTTTTAGACAAGAGGTCAAACCTGGAGGACTTTCTTCTTATCCGCACCCGTGGTTAATGCCAAAGTTTTGGCAATTTCCAACTGTGTCTATGGGTCTTGGTCCTATGCTAGCAATTTATCAAGCCAGGTACATGAAATACTTAATAAATCGAGGATTAATTAAAGATGAAGGAAGAAAAGTATGGGCTTTCTTAGGTGATGGAGAAATGGATGAACCTGAGTCAATGGGGGCAATTGGTTTAGCCGCTAGAGAAAATTTAGATAATTTAATTTTCGTTATTAATTGTAATCTTCAAAGGCTAGATGGACCTGTAAGGGGTAATGGAAAAATAATTCAAGAACTGGAAGGAAGTTTTAGAGGGTCTGGTTGGAATGTGATAAAAGTCATTTGGGGCTCTTATTGGGACTCGCTACTTGCTAATGATAAATCAGGCCATTTAGTAAAACTTATGAATGAGACAGTTGATGGAGAGTATCAGGCAGCTAAAGCAAGAGACGGCGCCTATGTAAGAGAAAAATTTTTTGGAAAATATGCTGAAACTTCAGAATTAGTGTCCAGTCTTTCTGATAAAGACATTTGGAGATTGAACAGAGGAGGCCATGATCCTCATAAAGTTTATGCCGCATATGATCAAGCAACTAAGAACCAAGGAAGTCCCACAGTCATCATTGCCAAAACTATTAAAGGGTATGGTATGGGAAAATCTGGAGAAAGTGTAAATACAACTCATCAAACAAAAAAATTAGATGTTGATGACTTAATGTATTACAGAGATCGATTTGATGTGCCGTTGACTGACGAGCAGGTAAGAAACATTGAATACTTTAGACCAGATGAAAAATCTCAGGAGATTAAATATTTAAAAGAAAGAAGAATAAAATTAGGTGGATTTTTACCAGAAAGATCAACCTTTGCGAAACCTATTAAAGCACCCTCAAAGGATATTTTTGACTTTATGAAAGTATCAACTGGTGAAAAAGAAATGTCTACAACAATGGCTCTTGTTAGAATGCTGACTAGTTTAATGAGAGATAAAAATATCTCTCCAAGATTAGTGCCCATCATTCCAGATGAAGCAAGAACATTTGGTATGGAAGGTTTTTTTCAAAAAATTGGAATTTACGCGCATGAAGGTCAAAAATATGAACCAGAAGACTCTGCTCAATTAAGCTCATATAGGGAAGAAAAAAGTGGACAAGTTTTAGAGGAAGGAATTAATGAGGCAGGTGCAATGTCTTCATGGATTGCTGCTGCAACAGCATATACTAATCATGATATCGAAATGATCCCTATTTATACTTTTTATTCTATGTTTGGTTTTCAAAGAATAGGAGATCTGGCTTGGGCTGCTGGGGATAGTCAAGCTAGAGGATTTTTAATTGGTGCTACGGCAGGTAGGACAACTTTGGCTGGAGAAGGTTTACAACATCAAGATGGTCATAGCCACTTAATTGCGTCTACAATTCCAAATTGTGTAACTTATGATCCAACATTCCATTACGAACTAGCAGTAATTTTTAGAGAAGGTTTGAGACGAATGCACGAGAAGAAAGAAAATGTTTTTTATTATATTACAACAATGAATGAAAATTATTCTCATCCAGAAATACCTAAAGATAAAAATATAGAAGAGGGAATTCTTAAAGGAATGTACAAAATTAAGGATTTTAACAAACATAAAAAAACTAAAATTCAACTTCTTGGATCAGGCACAATACTAAGAGAAATGATCTCAGCTGCTGAAATTTTACAAAAAGAGCATCAAGTTGATAGTGAAGTTTGGAGTGTCACTAGTTTTAACGAGCTTAGAAAAGATGGAATGGAAGTAGAAAGATATAATTTATTAAATCCAGATAAAGAGGCGAAAATATCTTTTGTGGAACAATGTTTAGGTAAAACCGAAGGTCCAATCATGGCAGCATCAGATTACATGAGAATGAATTCAGATCAGATTAGACCATATACAAATAAAAGTTTTTATTCACTAGGAGCCGATGGTTTTGGGAGAAGTGATACAAGAAAAAATCTTAGAAAATTTTTTGAAGTAGATAAAGAACATTTGGTAGCTTATGGACTAAGTATTTTGGCAAAAGAGCAACTTATTGCTTCAAAACATGCAAAAGAGGCAATGAAAAAGTACAATATCGATAGCAATAAGCCAATACCTACTAAATTGTAAAATGAAAGAAATAGAGATTAAAGTTCCAAATATCGGTGATTTTACAGACGTTGAGGTGATTGAAGTGTTAGTCAATCAAGGGCAAATGATTGCAAAAAATGATCCGTTAATAACAATTGAGAGTGATAAATCAAGCGTTGAAATACCATCAAATTTCGAGGGAAAAATTAAATCTTTAAAATTAAAAGTTGGAGACAAAGTTTCAGAAGGTGATTTAATTTTAATTTTAGAAAGTTCATCAAATAAAAATGAGATTAAAGAAGAGCCAAAAGTTGAAAAACAATCTGAACCAATTATAGAAACAAAATCAGAGTTAGAACAAGTACCTGTATACCAAAAACAAGTTACAGGTGTCTCCTCTGCAAGTCCAAAAGCTAGAAAATTTGCAAGGGAGTTAGGTATAAATATTAATGAAGTATTAGGTAGTGAAAAAGATGGTAGAGTTGTCGAGGATGATATTAAAAAATTTGTTTCTTTAAAGTCATTAAATAATAAAGAAATTAAAGAAATTAAACCTAGCAAAATCAAGAATGAATATGAACATGCAGAATTTGGAAAAATAGAGATTAAAGATATACCACGAGTAAAGAAACTAGCCTCAACATATTTAACCAACTCTTGGACAACCATTCCACATGTGACCAATCATGATGAAGCAGATATAACTGAAATGGAGGGCTTTAGAAGCTCTTTAACCGATATTTATACTGGAGAAAAAATTAAAATTACACCCTTAGCTTTTATTATAAAAGCCCTTGTAGCTTCTTTAAAAAAATTTCCAAGCTTTAACTCATCAATAGATGAAATTGAAACTGGAAAAATGACTGTAAAAAAATATTATCATATAGGAATTGCTGTTGACACACCCAATGGATTAATGGTTCCAAAAATCAGAAATGCAAATAATAAAAAAATTTCGTTAATTAGCAAAGAACTAAGAGAAGTTAGCGAACTTTGTAGAAATTTAAAAATAGATAAGAAGGAATTATTTGGTGGATCAATGACAATTACAAGCCTAGGTGGAATAGGTGGGTCTTTTTTTACGCCAATAATAAACTACCCTGAAGTAGCTATTTTAGGTATTGGAAGATCGGAAAAAAAACAAGTTTTCTTAAATGGTAAGTTTCAAGTCAGAACAATGTTGCCACTTTCACTATCATATGATCATAGAATTATCGATGGAGCTGAAGCTGCTAGGTTTAATAACGATTTAAAAGAAAATCTAGGAAAAAATTTTGCTTACAAGTTAGCTGTATAATTTTTTATGACAAAATCAATTTCATTACTCAGCGCTTTGCTGTGTACTTTTATTTGGGGAACAACTTTTATCGCTCAAGATACTGGAATGGATAATATAGGCCCTTTTACATTTAATGCTGCGAGGTTTTTTATTGGTTTTTTAGCTATTATTCCTTTAGTATTTGTATTTGAAGTGAAAAAAATGAAGTCTGAATTTGAGTTTGATTTTAAAACTTTCGCAATTTTTTCTTTTTTAATAGGCTCCTCTCTTTTTTTGGGCTCTGGTTTGCAACAAGTTGCATTGCTCTATACAGACGTAGCTAATGCTGCTTTTTTCACAATTTTTTATGTTCCTATGGTGCCAATTATAATTTTTTTATTTGGAAAAATTTCAATACATTGGAGCATATGGCCATCTGTTCTTCTGTGTTTAGTTGGAGGATACTTACTAACAAACTTTTATGATGCTACGATTCGACTGGGGGATGGATTAGTTATTCTAGGAGCATTATTTTGGAGTACTCATATTATCTTTGTTGGAATTATAGTAAAAAAATATAATCTTCCATTAACCATAGGAGCTGTGCAGACATTAATAGTTTCTGTATTTTCATTTTTGGTAGGATTACTCTATGAGGAATTTGTTTTAATAAATATAATAAAAGAATTAGACTCTATTTTGTATGCAGGAATTTTGTCTGGAGGTCTAGCATTTGTCCTACAGATTTATGCGCAGAAAAATATTTCTCCTGCACCAGCAGCTATCATCTTTTCACTCGAGGGTGTGTTTGCAACAATAGCAGCTTGGTTTCTTTTGAGTCAGATTTTAGATATTAATAATATACTTGGATGTATTTTTATTTTGTGTGGAGTCTTGTTGTCTCAATTACTTCCTTTAGTAAAAAAAAGATATATTTAATAAATTAAGCTAAATAAAATTAAAGCTATTACAACCCGATAAATCACAAATGCATTCATAGAAAATTTATTGATGTAAATTAAAAAAAACTTAACTGTCAAAAAAGAAAATATAAATGATGAGATTATAGCAATTAAAACTAGGTAGTTCAGATCTAAAGGTTGATTTAAAACATCTTTTAAACCTAAAAAGCTCGCACCACTTAGTGCAGGAATAGAAAGTAAAAATGATATTTTACTTGAGTCTAATATATTAAATTTTAAAATTCTTGCAGCAGTTATAGTGATTCCAGCCCTACTTACACCTGGAACTAAAGATAATATTTGAAAAAGTCCAATAAATAAAATTGATTGAAAGTTTAAATTAGTAGAAATTTTTTTATCAAATCTATTTTTATCTGCGATATATAAAACTATTCCAAATATAAGAGTTGTCCATGCTATAACTTTTACATCTCTCAATGCGTATATAAAATTTGTTGAATACAAAATATATCCAACAATTATTAATGGAATAGAACCAAGAATAATTAGACCTAATAATCTTTTATTATTTTTTGTGTCCAGTAATTCATTTCTAAAAAAATAAATTATTGCTAATAAGGATCCAAGATGTAGGCTTATATCTATCAATAAAGAATTGGATTTAAACTCATATAAACTTGAAACTAAAATTAAGTGTGCGGAGGAGCTAATTGGTAGAAATTCTGATATTCCTTGAATAGCTGAAAGGATTATAATTTCTATAATATTTTGAAACATTGTTTCTTCGTAGCTTATAAAATATTTATTTAAAACAATTCGATTTGATCATATTAGCTATGCATTTCTTAGAAAGTTGTTTTAATTAGCTAGGAGTCAACAAAACAAGGTCATGATGTATGACCTATTTTATCCTTTATTTAATATTTTCAAAGTATAACTTCCTTAAAAAAAAATTATTATGTCTGATAAAATGCTTAAATTCGTAAAAATAGGTCAGCAAACACCACCTAAAAGGGAGGTGGGTTCAAGAAAGCAAGACTTTAACGAGATTTATGATGAGTATATTAACGAAAAGGCTAAGGAACAGTCTAGCAGATGCTCTCAATGTGGAGTTCCTTTTTGTCAAGTACACTGCCCACTAAGTAATAATATCCCTGATTGGCTAAAACTCACTGCCGAGGGAAGACTTAAAGAGGCCTACGAAATATCCCAAAGTACAAATAATATGCCAGAGGTTTGTGGAAGAATATGCCCTCAAGATAGATTGTGTGAAGGAAATTGTGTAATTGAACAATCTGGACATGGAACTGTAACCATTGGTTCAGTAGAAAAATATATTACTGATAATGCCTGGGAACAAGGTTGGGTCAAACCTATTAAAGTTAATCAAGAAAAAAATCAAAGTGTTGGCATTATAGGTGCAGGTCCAGCAGGTTTAGCTGCGGCTGAACAATTAAGAAAAAATGGATACAAAATCACAGTTTACGATCGATACGATCGAGCTGGTGGTTTGTTAATTTATGGTATTCCAAATTTTAAATTAGAGAAAGAGATTGTTGAAAGAAGAACAAAACTTTTAAAAGACGGTGGTATAAAATTTATTCAAAACTTTGAGGTTGGAAAGGATGCAACTTTAGATCAATTACGTAAAAAGCATGATGCAATGCTAATTGCAACAGGGGTTTATAAAGCAAGAGAAGTTGAACTAAAAGGAAATGACTTAGATAACATTTTTCCAGCAATGGATTTTTTAACTGCATCAAATAAAAAAGGTTTAGGCGATGAAGTTGAATTATTTGATAAAGGGATTTTAAATGCAGAAGGCAAAGATGTTGTTGTAATTGGTGGTGGTGATACAGCAATGGATTGTGTGAGAACTTCAATAAGGCAAAAAGCGAAATCAGTAAAATGTTTATATAGAAGAGACAAAGAAAATATGCCTGGATCAGCAAGAGAAGTTGCCAATGCTGAAGAGGAAGGTGTACAATTTGTTTGGCTGTCAAGTCCAAAAGAATTTAAAGGTACAAATAAAATTGAAAAACTAGTCGTTGATCAGATTAAATTAGGTGAACCTGATGAAAGTGGCAGAAGAAAACCTCAAGTTGAAGAAGGCTCAAGTTATGAAATTAACGCTGATATGGTGATCAAGGCTTTAGGTTTTGATCCTGAAGATTTACCAAAAATGTTTGATGCCAATGAGCTGCAAGTAACAAAATGGGGAACCATTAAAGCGGACTTTGATACTATGGAGACTAACATAGGAGGGGTATTTGCTGCAGGAGACATAATTAGAGGCGCATCTTTAGTAGTGTGGGCAATTAAAGATGGAAGAGATGCAGCTATATCAATTAAAAATTATTTAGAAAATAAATCTTTAAAAGAGAGAAAAGTGGCATAGTGAATAAATACCTTAAGAATAAACAGCTATTGAAAAAAAATCATGTTTATTCAGAAGATATGGAACATGATGCATGCGGTGTTGGAATCATTGCTTCAACAGAAGGTAAAAAATCCCGCAAGGTTGTTGAGTATGGGATAGAAGCTTTAAAAGCAGTTTGGCATCGAGGTGCAGTAGATGCTGATGGAAAAACTGGAGATGGTGCAGGAATACATGTTGAAATACCTAAGGATTTTTTTGTAGAAAAAATTGAGGTTACTGGCCATACACACGACAATTCGGAGATTGGTGTTGGAATGATTTTCTTACCTAGAAATGATTATGAAGCACAAGAGAGTTGTAAGACAATAGTAGAGAGCGAACTAACAAAAAATGATTTTAGTATATACGGATGGAGACAAGTTCCAATTAATCCAAATGTTTTAGGAGAAAAGGCATTACAAACAATGCCTGAAATCATCCAAGTCTTATTCAAATCACACAATCCTGAACTTACAAACAAAGATTTAGAAAGAAAAATATACGAAACCAGAAGAAAAATAGAAAATGAAGCTTTTAAAAAATCTTTAAATCATTTCTATATTTGTTCTTTAAGCTCAAAATCAATTATTTATAAAGGAATGTTCTTAGCAGAATCAATTTCAGATTTTTATTTAGATTTAAAGGACGAGAGATTTATTTCACGATTTGCAATTTTCCATCAAAGATTCTCCACTAATACTGCTCCAAGTTGGAATTTGGCACAACCATTTAGAGCAATAGCTCACAACGGAGAAATAAATACATTTAGAGGAAATAAAAATTGGATGAAAGTTCATGAGCAAGAAATGAATAGTGGTCTTTTTGAAAATATAGAAAACTTAAAACCAGTAATTCAACAAGACACTTCCGATTCTGCTGCATTAGATAATGTGTTTGAATTATTAAATATATCTGGTCAACCAGCACCCTTAGCTAAACTTATGTTGGTTCCAGACGCATGGTCTAAGAAAAACGAAACATTACCTAAAGATCATCAACAATTATTCAATTTTTTAAATAGTACTATGGAACCTTGGGATGGTCCTGCAGCTATTGCAGGAACAGATAATGAATGGGTTATCGCTGCTAATGATAGAAATGGATTAAGACCATTAAGATATGCAATCACTAAAGATAATTTATTATTTGCAGGCTCTGAAACGGGAATGATAGAACTTAATGAAAAAAGAATATTATCTAAAGGAAGATTAGGACCAGGTGAAATTATTGGAGTTAGAATTGAAAAAGGAAAGGTTTTTAAAAATAAGCAAATTAAAGACTATTTAGCGAAAGAGTACAAACATTTTAATTCTCAAATTATTGATTTAGATCAAAAATTGACAGTTACTGATGAGAAGAATTCTTACTCTGGAGATGAGCTAAGAAGACGCCAATATGCCTTTGGAATTAGTTTAGAGGATTTAGAACTTATATTACACCCTATGGCGGAGGACGCTAAAGAGGCCATTGGATCAATGGGCGATGACACTCCTCTTGCAGTGTTGTCAGATAAATACAGACCTTTATATCACTTTTTTAGACAGAACTTTAGTCAAGTAACAAATCCACCAATAGATTCTTTGAGAGAAAATAAAGTAATGAGTTTAAAAACTAGGTTTGGAAATCTTGGAAATATCTTAGATTTTGACAATCTAACTAAACAAAATATTTATGTTTTAAATAGTCCAATCTTATCAAATTCTCAATTTGAGAAGTTTATTAATTTTTTCGGTAATAATTCCTCAGTGATTGATTGCACTTTTTCAGATAGTGAAAATTTGCATGAATCGATAAAAAGAATTCAAAAAGACGCAGAAATCGCTGTTAGACAAGGTGTTACCCAATTAATTTTGAGTGATAAAGAGCTATCAAGCCTAAAACTTCCAATTCCAATGCTGCTTGCAGTTGGTGCAATTAACTCGTTTTTAATTGAAAAAAAATTAAGAGGTTATGTTTCTATTAATGTTCAATCAGGTGAAGCAATGGATACCCATTCTTTTGCAACATTAATTGGAGTAGGTGCAACTACTGTAAATCCATACCTAGCGTTTGATAGTTTGTATCAAAGGCATGAAAAAAAATTATTTGGAAAATTCAGCTTTGATGAATGTGTTGAAAGATACATCAAGTCTGTAAATGCGGGACTTTTAAAGATAATGTCGAAGATGGGTATTTCTGTTCTAAGTTCTTATAGAGGTGGGTGTAATTTTGAAACAGTTGGTTTAAGTAGAACAATTGTTGCAGATTATTTCCCTGGAGTTGTATCAAAAATATCAGGTATTGGTTTAACAGGAATTGAAAAAAAAATAAGACAGATACACAAAGAAGCTTTTGAAAGTAGTGATACAATTCTCCCAATAGGTGGAATTTATAGGTACAGAAAAAATGGAGAAACTCATCAGTACCAAGGAAAGCTAATTCACCTACTACAAAGTGCTGTAGGTTCCAATTCTTATGACGCTTATAAAAAGTATGCAGAGGGAATTTACAATTTACCACCTATTAATCTGAGAGATTTAATTGATTTCAGAACAAAGAAATTAAATAAGTCTATAGAAATTTCTGAAGTTGAACCTATAGAAAATATTTTAAAAAGATTTGGAAGCGGAAGTATGTCTCATGGTGCTTTGTCAAAAGAGGCTCATGAAACACTTGCTACTGGAATGAATAGAATAAAAGGTGCTTCTTGCAGTGGAGAAGGAGGAGAAGATGAAAAAAGATTTAAAGTTTTAGAAAACGGTGACAGTGCTAATTCAAGAGTCAAACAAATAGCCTCTGCAAGGTTTGGAGTAACAGTAAATTACTTGAACAATTGTAATGAGATTGAAATTAAAATTGCACAAGGAGCCAAACCCGGAGAAGGAGGTCAACTTCCAGGATTTAAAATTACAGAAGAAATTGCGAGACTTAGACATTCAACACCTGGAGTAACATTAATCTCTCCTCCACCGCATCATGATATTTATTCTATAGAAGATCTTGCACAGTTGATTTATGACTTGAAACAAATTAATCCTAAAGCGAGAATAGGAGTTAAGCTAGTTGCATCCTCTGGGGTTGGAACAATTGCAGCTGGTGTTGCTAAAGCTAAAGCAGATATAATTTTAATATCAGGACATAATGGTGGAACAGGTGCTACTCCACAAACAAGTGTGAAATATGTTGGAATTCCTTGGGAAATGGGTTTAACCGAGGCTAATCAAGTTCTAACTCTAAATAATCTTAGACATAAAGTTACTTTAAGGACTGATGGTGGAATTAAAACTGGAAGAGACGTTGTCATTGCAGCAATGATGGGTGCTGAAGAATATGGAGTTGCAACCACAGCCTTAGTTGCTATGGGTTGTATCATGGTAAGACAATGTCATTCAAATACCTGTCCAGTTGGTGTTTGCACACAGGATGAAAAATTGAGAGAAAAATTTACTGGAACACCTGAGAAGGTTGTAAATTTATTCACATTTATTGCAACTGAAGTAAGAGAGATATTAGCTAAATTAGGATTTAAGTCTTTAAATGATATTATTGGAAGAACTGATCTTTTGAGACAAGTTAGTAAAGGTTCTCCAAATCTGGATGATTTAGATTTAAACCCACTTTTTGTTCAAGCAGACTCTGGTAATCATAAAAGATATTGCGATAGCCCCGAGATAAATAGTGTGCCAGATACTTTAGATCAAGACATTTGGCCAGAAATAGAAAAGGCTTTAGATAACTCAGAAAAAATTGAAAAGGTTTATCCAATACAAAACACGCATAGAGCTGTTGGAACAAGAATCTCTCATCATCTATATAAAAAATATGGATATGAAAAACTTAATGATGACTTTTTAACTTTAAATTTTAAAGGCTCTGCAGGACAATCTTTTGGGGCATTTTCTTCTAAAGGTTTAAAATTGGTTCTTAAAGGAGATGCTAATGATTATGTGGGGAAAGGTCTGTCAGGCGCTACAATATCAATTAAGTTACCAGAGGAAAGCAACTTAGTTTCTAACGAAAATACTATTTTGGGAAATACGGTTCTATATGGAGCAACCTCAGGCAAACTTTTTGCAGCAGGTCAAGCAGGAGAAAGGTTTGCGGTAAGAAATTCTGGAGCCACAACGGTAATTGAGGGATGTGACTCAAATGGTTGTGAATACATGACTGGTGGTATGGTAGTAATTTTAGGAGAGGTAGGAGATAATTTTGCAGCAGGCATGACTGGTGGAATGGCTTTTGTTTATGATAAATCACAGCAATTTGAAAAAAAAGTGAATGCAGAGTCAGTCGTTTGGCAAACTGTTGAAACAGACTATTGGAAAGAAAATTTAAGAAATTTAGTATCAGGTCATTTTAAAGAAACTGAGTCAGAATTTTCAAAAAAAATAATTGAAAATTTCAATGAAGAATTAAATCATTTTATTCAAGTTTGTCCCAAAGAAATGTTAGACAAACTAGAAAACCCAATTACTTTAAAAGGCATAAAAAAAGTAAGTTAGATTAATAATTTTAGCTCTTTTAAAATAATTTTTAACCCTCTTTTATTAGACAAACTGTGATTGCCATTCTTTATGACATTTATTTTTTTGTGAGCGTTTGGGAAAAGTCTTAAAACTTTTCTAGAATAAGAAACAGGAACAGCTTCATCTTTTTCTCCATGAACCATTGTTACTTTAATTTTTAAATTAATTTTTTTATTCAAAACTTTATTTTTTCTTCCATCCTTTATTAATTGGTAAGTTATTGGGTACTCATAATCTCCATGTTTCAAATTATAAATTCCTTTTTTAATTGTTTCTTTCTTCATTTTTTTTGAAAATTTTTTCCACATAATATGTTCTAAAAATTCAGGAGCTGCGCCGATTCCTAAAAAACCGATTATTCGATTTTTAAATATTTCAAATTGTTTTAAAGAAATCCATGCTCCCATACTTGAGCCTACCAATATAAGATTGCTACCTTTGGTTTTTTTTCTAATTAATTTTGAAGTTTGTTCACTCCATTTGGAGATATTTCCTTCTATAAATTTTTCTGAAGATTTACCATGTCCTGAATATTCTAGTGCCAAGAAACTTACTTTATTTTTTTTTGCAAAATTTAATAATGCTCTAGGTTTTTCTCCCTCAAGATCAGACATAAAACCATGGAGAAAAACTATACACAAACTATTTTTACAAAAATTAGAAATATATCTAATTTTCTTTGTTTTTGTGATTTTATAATATCTGAAATTTGCCATTTCGTTTATATATTTTGTCTATTAATATATAAACTTATCAGATGGCAACTAATTTAAAAGTTTTACAGGTAATCCCTAAACTAGGTTATGGGGGTGCTGAGACCGGTTGCTTTGATATTGCACATTATTTGCCGGAGAACAACTGTAAGTCTTTTATTGTGACCAGTGGAGGTGAATTACTGAAATTTGTTGATAGAAAGAAAGTAAAAATTTTTAAACTCCCTGTGCAAAGCAAAAATCCATT
The DNA here is from genome assembly GCA_902590915.1 of uncultured Pelagibacteraceae bacterium. GTDB lineage: Bacteria > Pseudomonadota > Alphaproteobacteria > Pelagibacterales > Pelagibacteraceae > Pelagibacter. The sequence goes on along the minus strand of CACIYQ010000001.1, from coordinate 95,650 downwards.
ATTGATTTTTATAAACTCAATCATTTTAATTGGAATTATTTTATTAAATAATATCTCAATAGTTCATGCGCGAAGTAGAGCACCTGCGTGGTCTTGTTTGTTTGCATCTAAATTAACTGGAAGAAAATTTGTGACCACCTTCCATGGTACTTATAATTTTAAAAGCAATCTTAAAAAACTTTATAATTCTGTGATGGTAAGATCTGATTTGATTATTGCAGGATCAAATTTTATTTTTTCTCATATCAAAGAAAATTATTCTAGATATTTAAATAATAAAAAAAAATTTTTAGTAATCTTTAGAGGTATTAATGTTGATTATTTTGATTCATCTACAACTCTTGAAAGTGATGAAAAAAAATTATTGAAACAATGGGATATTGAGAAAGATAAAAAAATAATACTTTTGCCGGGAAGATTATCTTCATGGAAAGGCCAGGAAGTATTTATAGAAGCGATTAATTTGATTAATACAGAAATTGGATATGAAGCGTTTTATGCAGTTATTCTTGGAAGCGATCAGGGTCGTGAACTTTATAAGAAAAAATTAATTAGACTCTCTGAACAATATAGAATGTTAAAACAAATACGATTTATAGATCATTGCAAAAATATGGCTTTGGCTTACAAAGTTTCAGACATAATAGTTTCAGCTTCTAATGAACCAGAGGCTTTTGGAAGAGTGTCAGTAGAGGCACAATCAATGGGAAAACCAATAATAGCAAGTAATATTGGTGGTTCTAATGAAACGATCATTAATGAAAAAACAGGTTTTTTATTTGAGTCAAATAACGCCAAATCTTTAAGTAAGCAGATTTTGAGAGTCCTTAATATGGATGAGACATCTTTAAAAACGATTGGAATTGAAGCAAGAAAAAATGCCACTCAAAGATTTAATGTTGAAAAAATGTGTTTTTCTACTTATTCAGAGTATAAAAGATTATTAAATTAAATGCCTACAATAACATTACCAGACGGAAACAATATAAATTTTTCAAAAAAAGTTACCGGAGCTGAGGTAGCTGAGAAAATTAGTAAGTCTTTAGCTAAACAAGCAATGGTTATAAGCGTTGATGGTGAACTTAAAGATTTAGATTATTTAATAGATAAAGATTGTTCAGTAAAAATTTTTACTTCTAAAAATCCAGAAGGGTTGGAAACAATTAGACATGACACAGCTCATATTTTGGCAATGGCTGTTCAGGAATTATTTCCAGGTACACAGGTTACAATTGGTCCAGTTATTGAAAATGGATTTTATTATGACTTTGCTAGAAAAGAACCATTCACTGAAGATGATTTAGTAAAAATTGAAAATAAAATGAAAGAAATTGTTGATAGAGATGAAATTACCAAGAGAGAAGTTTGGGAGAGAAATAAAGCTATTGATCATTTCAAAAAAAAAGGTGAAATTTATAAATCTGAATTAATTAAAGCTATCCCAGAGAAAGAAGATGTCTCAATTTATTTTCATGGAGATTGGCATGATCTTTGTAGAGGTCCTCACTTATCCTCAACAGGTAAAATAGGAAAATATTTTAAACTAACAAAAGTTTCGGGTGCTTATTGGAGGGGTGACTCAAAAAATGAAATGCTTCAAAGAATATATGGTACTAGTTGGGCAACCCAAAAAGATTTAGATGAACATCTTAAAAGAATAGAGGAGGCAGAAAAAAGAGATCATAGAAAATTAGGAAGAGAAATGGATTTATTTCATTTTAGAGAAGAAAGTCCAGGATCTGTTTTCTGGCACGAAAGAGGCTGGGCGTTATTTCAAAATTTAATTAACTATATGAGACATAGGCAGGATACAGCTGGTTACAAAGAAATTAATACGCCAGAGGTATTAGATAGACAATTATGGGAAAAATCAGGTCATTGGGGTAAATATGGTGACAACATGTACACATCCGAAACTCCGGATGAAAAGGTGTTTGCAATAAAGCCTATGAATTGCCCAGGACATGTTCAGGTATTTAATCAAGGACTAAAAAGTTATCGAGATCTTCCTTTACGATATGCAGAATTTGGAAAAGTTCATCGATATGAACCTTCAGGAGCATTACATGGTCTACTTAGAGTTAGAGCTTTTACTCAAGATGATGCACATATTTTTTGTTCTGAGGATCAAATTACAAGTGAGTGTTTAATTGTCACTAATTTAATTTTAGATATTTATAAAGACCTTGGGTTTGAAAATGTAATTCTTAAATATGCAGATAGACCCGAAGTGAGGGTTGGTGAAGATGAAGTTTGGGACAAAGCAGAAGCATCCTTACTTGAAGCAGTGAAAGCATCAAAGTTAAAATATAGTATTAACAAGGGAGAAGGAGCATTCTATGGTCCTAAAATTGAGTTTGTTCTAAGGGATGCAATTGGTAGAGATTGGCAGTGTGGAACTTTACAAGTTGATTTAAATTTACCTGAAAGATTAGGAGCCTCTTATGTTGATAAAGATGGAACTAAGAAAATTCCTGTAATGTTGCACAGAGCACTATTTGGATCTTTAGAAAGATTTATTGGAATCTTAATAGAAAATTATGCTGGTAAATTTCCATTTTGGATATCACCTTTGCAAACAATGGTAATTCCTATTTCAGAAGAATTTAATAACTATGCTATTGAGATATCTAAGAAAATTAAGAATGTAGGTATAAGTTCTTCTGTTGATTTAAAGAATCAAAATTTAAATTATAAAATAAGAGATCATTCGTTAACTAAAATACCTCTTTTGTTAATTTGTGGTAAAAAAGAAGTTGACTCCAATTCTGTAACGATTAGAAGATTAGATTCTAATAAACAAGAAAATATGGACATAGACGCATTCTTAAAAACTTTCTCTGCTTTAAACAAAGCATCCTCAAACTAAGTGGCAGATTTTAAACAAAATTATTTTCAACGAAGGACGAAGGACAGAGGACCAAGGTCTAATAATAGAATTTCTTCTCCAGATGTTCAAGTAATAGCAAATGATGGTGAAAATCTTGGTGTGCTAAATACTAATGAAGCTATATCAATGGCAAAAAATCAAGGACTTGATTTAATTGAAATAGCACCCAACGCAAATCCTCCAGTTTGTAAAATCATGGACATGGGCAAGTATAAATATGATGCTCAAAAAAAAGCAAATCTTGCGAAAAAAAAACAAAAAATTGTTTTATTAAAAGAAATTAAAATGAGACCCGTAACAGAAACTCATGATTATGATTTCAAAGTTAAAAATGCAAAAAAATTCATTGCCAAAGGAGATAAAGTAAAATTTACTATAAGGTTTAAGGGTCGAGAATTACAACATTCCCACCTAGGAAATGAACTGATGGGTAAAATTAAAGAAGATATGAAAGATATTGGCAAGGTTGAGCTCCATCCAAAATTTGACGGCAAGCAAATGATTATGGTTATCCAACCTTTATAGTGTTTAATAGAGGTTGTAAAATTATATCATTCTTTGTATAAGTCCGCAGAATTATGCCAAAATTAAAAACAAAAAGCTCAGCAAAAAAAAGATTTAAAATATCAGCTAAAGGTAAAGTGATGACTGCCCAAGCTGGTAAAAGACATGGCATGATTAAAAGAACAAATTCTCAAATTAGAAAATTAAGAGGCACAACAACAATGTCCAAGCAAGATGGAAAAATTGTTAAATCCTATATGCCTTACAGTTTAAGAGGTTAATAATGGCAAGAGTTAAAAGAGGTGTAACAAGTAAAGCTAAGCATAAAAAAGTTTTAAAAGCTGTCAAAGGTCAATGGGGCAGAAGAAAAAATACTATAAGAGTTGCAAAGCAGGCGATGGAAAAATCGATGCAATATGCTTATAGAGACAGAAGAAACAAAAAAAGAGACTTCAAATCATTATGGATACAAAGAATCAATGCCGGTGTTAGAGCTGAAGGCATGACGTATTCTAAATTCGTGAACGGATTAAGTAAATGTGGTATAGCAATAGACAGAAAAATTCTTGCTGAAATTGCCTATGATAGCCCAGAGGCGTTCAAAACAATTGTACAAAAAGCCCAATCAGCATTGAATTAATTTTCATTGTTGTTTTTCTAAAGTTAACAAATATTCTACCGATATGTCTGATATTAAAAAAATTAAAGATGAATTTTTAGAAAAATTAAATGAGGATTTAAACATTGAAAGCGTTAATGAAATAAAATCTGAATTATTTGGTAAAAATGGTAAAATTTCAACCTCTTTTAAAAATCTTGGATCTTTACCAGCCGAAGAACGGAAAAAATTTGCATCAGATTTAAATTTTGTAAAAGATGAGCTACAAGAGAAAATTAATAAAAAAATTCGAGAAATAGAGATTAAAGAAATAAATTCTAAGCTAGAGAATGAGAAGATAGACGTAACACTGCCTGAAAGAAATATTGTACAAGGTAAGATACACCCTGTTTCTCAAGTTATAGACGAATTATCTTCAATCTTTTCTGAAATTGGTTTTAGTGTTGAAGAAGGACCAGATGTAGAGAATGAGCATTATAATTTTACAGCATTAAATACACCAGATAACCATCCAGCAAGAGACATGCACGATACCTTTTATTTAGATGATAAAAAGGAATTACTTTTAAGAACTCACACATCTCCAGTTCAAGTACGAACAATGTTAAAAGGTAAACCTCCATTTAAAATCATTGCTCCTGGTAGAACATACAGGTCTGATAGTGACCAAACTCATGCCCCAATGTTTCATCAAGTAGAAGGACTTCATATTGATAAAAATATAAACATGGGACATTTAAAAGGCTGCTTAGATTATTTTATAAAATCTTTTTTTGAAGTAGATAAAATCAAAATGAGATTTAGACCAAGTCACTTTCCTTTTACAGAGCCTTCAGCAGAGGTTGATATTGGTTATGAATTAAAGGACAGTAAAATAGTTATCGGAGAGGGAGATAAATGGTTGGAAATTTTGGGTTGTGGGATGGTGCACCCAAATGTACTTAAAAATGTAAAAATAAATCCAGATAAGTATCAAGGCTATGCATTTGGGATTGGTATAGATAGGTTGGCAATGCTTAAGTATGGAATAAACGATCTAAGAGCTTTTTTCGAGACTGACTACAGGTGGCTAAATCATTTTGGTTTTGATCCATTAGATGTACCTTCAAATTATAGAGGTCTCAGTAGATGAAATTTACAATAGGCTGGCTTAAGGAACACCTTGATACAAAGTTCAAGGATAGAGAAATAATTGAAAAATTGACTGAGGTTGGGCTTGAAGTTGAGAGCTTTGGAAAGGTTAGTTCCGACTTAGATAACTTTAAAGTGGCAAAAATTATAAACGCTGAGCAACATCCAAATGCAGACAAGCTTAAAGTGTGTGATGTTGATATTGGTGAACAAGATACTGTAAAAGTTGTTTGTGGAGCACCCAATGCTAAGAAAGACCTTTTGACTGTTTATGCTGGTCCTGGATCAGTAATTCCAAAAAACAACATGAAACTAGCAGTTAGTAAAATAAGGGGTGTAACCTCATATGGTATGCTATGTTCAGAGTCTGAATTAAATTTATCTGATGAAAGTGACGGAATAACAGAACTAAAGTCAAATAAATACTCAGACAAGGTAGGAAAAAATTTTTTTAAAAATAATACTGAAAAAGTTATTGATTTATCAATTACTCCTAACCGACCTGACTGTTTAGGGGTAAGAGGAGTAGCGAGAGATCTTGCAGCAGCGGGAGTTGGGAAATTAAAACTTACTTCAAATATAAATATTAAAAATAATGGTGCTCAAAAAATTAAAGTTTCTATTACAAAAGAAAAAAATCAAGGCTGCACTATTTTTGGTAGTTGCCTAATTAAAGATGTGGCAAATAAAGAAAGTCCAAAATGGCTAAAAGATAAAATCGAGACATTAGGTCAAAAACCTATTTCAGCCATTGTAGATATAACTAATTATGTAATGCTAGATTTAAATAGACCACTACACGCATACGATGCAGACAAAATCGATAAGGAAATTATTGTAAGAAATTCGGTAAAGGGTGAAACTTTTGAAGCTCTTGATAATAAAGAATATAAATTAGATAACGATATGTGTGTTATCTCTGATAAGTCTGGTGTATTAGGTTTAGGTGGAATAATAGGAGGTACACGTTCAGGCACTGAACTTAATACAAAAAATATTTTGTTAGAATCTGCGTTTTTTTCACCCAGATCTATTAGAAAAACTTCAAAACTATTGAACATAGATACGGATGCTAAATTTAGATTTGAAAGGGGCATTGATCCTCAATCGATTGAACTTGGTCTAAAAAAGGCATCCAAATTAATAACTGAAATTTGTGGAGGTAAAGTTAGCAAGTTTGATGTTCAAAAAACCAAAAAAGATAAAAAAAATAAAATTAAATTTAAGATTTCTTTATTTGAGAGAATTGTAGGCTTTAAGATAAAAGACAAAGAAATTATTAAAATCTTAATAGATTTAGGATTTGAAGTGTCTAAGAAAAAATTAGAACTAGAATTAAAAATTCCTTCTTGGAGACCAGACATAACTCAACCTATAGATATAGTTGAAGAAATAGTAAGAATTAAAGGTTACAGTAATATAAGAACTTTAGAACCAGATAAAACAAGGTTTAAAGCTACACTCAACAAACAACAAAAACTTTTTCATTTTTTGCAGCGCTCTGTAGCATCTAAAGGATACATTGAAACTGTAACTTGGTCCTTCACAGATTCAAAATTAAACAATCTTTTTAAAGAAAATTATAAAGAAATAAAAATAGTAAATCCAATAAGCTCAGACTTAGATGTTTTAAGAAATTCATTATTTTCTAATTTGACATCCTATCTCAAGAAAAATTTAGATAGAGGTTTTAAAGACGTTTCCCTTTTTGAAATAGGACCGATTTTTAAGGATAACAAACCTGGCGAGCAATTAACGGTTATAGGAGCTATAAAATCAGGAAAGATATCAAGGTTAAACTGGAATGAGGAAAATAGATCGGTTGACTTATTTGATGCAAAAAAAGATGTAATTCAGACTTTAGTAGAAGCTGGATATGATAGGCAAAACTTATTTGTAAGAGAAAAATCACCTTCTTATTATCATCCTGGAAAATCTGGCTCTGTATATCTTGATAAAGATGATATTGATCCAGTGGCTTTTTTCGGAGAAATTCATCCAAATATCATAAAAAAAATTAATATAAAAACTGAAGCACTTATTGGTTTTGAGATTTATCTGGATTACCTAAAAGATAAAAAACTTAAACTCAAAGACTTAAAATCTCAATTTAAGTTCTCAGACTATCAAAAATCAGACAGAGACTTTGCTTTTGTAGTTGATAAACATTTTAAAGCTCAAGATTTAATTGATATAATATCTTCCATTGATGAAAGTTTAATTAAGTCAGTTAAAATTTTTGATGTCTATGAAGGTGAAAATATTCCTAAAGACAAAAAGTCTATAGCTCTCAATGTAACTATTCAATCTTCAAAAAAAACATTAGAAGAAAGTGATCTTGAAAAAATTAACAAACTTATAATTTCAATTGTTGAGACTAAATCAGGCGCAAAAATTAGGTCCTAAATGTCCAGTAAAATTGATAATATAAGAAATTTTGCAATAATTGCACATATTGATCACGGAAAATCTACTATTGCTGATCGAATAATTCATAGTTGTGGAGGATTAACAGAACGAGAAATGAAAGCCCAAGTTCTTGACTCAATGGATATTGAAAGAGAAAGAGGGATTACAATTAAGGCTCAAACTGTAAAATTAAATTATAAAGCAAAAGATGGTAAAGAATATATTTTAAACATCATAGACACACCTGGTCATGTAGATTTCAGCTATGAGGTAAGTAGGTCACTTTACGCATGTGAGGGCTCTATTCTTATTGTCGATAGTACCCAAGGTGTTGAAGCACAGACCTTAGCAAACGTTTATCAGGCTTTAGATACGAACCATGAAATTGTTCCAGTATTAAATAAGGTTGATTTACCTGCATCCGATTTAGAAAAAACAAAAAAACAAATAGAAGATGTAATTGGTATTGATACTGAAAATGCTATTCCATGTTCGGGTAAAACTGGAGAGGGTATTGAAAACATTTTAGAGCAAATAATAACTACCTTGCCTGCACCTAAGGGAGAAACTACATCAGATTTAAAATGTTTACTTGTTGATAGTTGGTATGACACTTACTTAGGTGTAGTAATTTTAGTTAGAGTGATTGATGGAAAATTATCGAAAAATATGAAAATTAAAATGATGTCAACCAACCAAGAATATATTGTAGAAAAAGTTGGGGTTTTCACACCTAAACCAACAGACATAAACGAATTAAATACAGGTGAAATAGGATTTATAACAACAGGGATTAAAGTCCTCTCAGAGACAAAAGTTGGTGATACGATTTGTGATGCAACAAAACCTTTAAAGGATGCTCTGCCAGGATTTAAACCTAGCAAGCCAGTCGTATTTTGTGGCTTGTTTCCTGTTGATAGTTCAGAATATCAAAAACTAAAAGATGGATTGGCTAAACTTCAATTAAATGACGCAAGTTTTTCATTTGAGCCTGAGTCATCTTCAGCTCTAGGTTTAGGTTTCAGGTGTGGTTTTTTGGGCTTGCTACATCTTGAAATAGTGACTGAAAGATTAGAGAGAGAATTCGATGTAAACTTATTAACTACTACGCCTGGGGTTGTCTACAAAGTTTATCTTAATAATGGAACTATAGTAGATTTGCAAAATCCGTCCAGTTTGCCAGATCCAACATTAATAAAAATAATCGAGGAACCTTGGATTAAAGCTACAATTATAACTCCAGATCAGTATTTAGGATCTATAATCAAAATGTGTCAGGATAAAAGAGGAATACAAACAAATTTAAGTTATTCAGGAAATAGAGCTGTTGTAAATTACGAGCTTCCTTTAAATGAGGTAGTTTTTGATTTTAACGATCGTCTTAAATCAATGACTAGTGGTTATGCCAGTTTTGATTATGAAATAATAGAACATCGAGAAGGTGATTTAGTTAAATTAGGTATTTTAGTAAATGCTGAGCCTGTTGATGCTTTAGCAATGATGATACATAAAGATTTTGCACAAAGAACTGGTAGGGAAGTTTGTGAAAAATTAAAAGATCTTATACCAAGACATAACTTTATGATTCCTGTCCAAGCTGCAATTGGTGGAAAAATTATTGCAAGAGAAACTATTAAGGGTTTTAAAAAAGATGTTTTGACAAAAATTCATGGTGGTGGTGCTACAGATAGAAAAAGAAAACTATTAGAAAAACAAAAAAAGGGAAAGGCTCGATCAAAACAATTTGGACGAGTTGAAATACCCCAAGAGGCTTTTATTGGTGTTCTTAAAATTTCTAAAGAAAAGTAAATGGAGAGGTGGCCGAGTGGTTGAAGGCGCACGCTTGGAAAGCGTGTAAAGGAGCAATCCTTTCATGGGTTCGAATCCCATTCTCTCCGCCAACAAATAAGGCTTAATTTTCAACACTGATTCGTCCTTTTATTACTTTTTTTGTGAAGATAAATCAGCATTTTTTTAAAAAAATGTTATAATTTATTTTTTTCCAAATATTAAAAATGACAAATAAAAACACATATCAAGCAGACTCGATCAAGGTTTTAAAGGGCTTAGAGGCAGTAAGAAAAAGACCAGGGATGTATATTGGTGACACAGATGATGGCACTGGACTTCACCACATGGTCTATGAAGTTGTAGATAATTCTATTGATGAAGCTTTAGCAGGTCATTGTAAAAATATAAATGTTAGAATTAATGCAGACGGAACAGTTACGGTTAGTGACGATGGTAGAGGAATACCTGTAGATATTCATAAAAGTGAAAAAAAATCTGCAGCTGAAGTTATTATGACACAGCTTCATGCAGGAGGAAAATTTGATCATGATTCATATAAAGTATCAGGTGGACTACATGGCGTTGGTGTTTCAGTTGTAAATGCACTTTCTAAAAAATTGCATCTAGAGATTAATAGAGATAGTAAAAAATATTTTATAGAGTTTGAAAATGGCGAGGCAAAAGCACCGTTAAAAGCAATCGGAAAATCAAAGCAATCTGGTACTAAAATTACTTTTTTACCATCTGCAGAAATTTTTTCTACAGTTAAATTTAGTGCCAATATTTTAATTAAAAGAATGAGAGAGTTGGCATTCTTAAACAAAGGGATCAAAATTATTTTTATTGATGCTAGCTTAAAAAAAGAAAAAATATTTGAATTTAAGTTTGACGGAGGTGTAATAGAGTTTGTCGACTTTCTAGATGAAAAAAGAGAAAAGTTGCAAAATAAAAATGGAAATGATTTATTCAGGAAACCAATTTATATAGAAGGAAAAAAGAACAATATTGAAATAGAGTGTTCCTTGAAATGGAATGCTGGTTATGGCGAAGAAATATTTCCATATACAAATAATATTTATCAAAAAGATGGTGGAACACATTTATTAGGATTTAGAAGTGCATTAACTCGAGTTGTGAATAAATATGCTGACGAACACAATTTGTTAAAGAAGAACAAACTAGCTATTTCTGGAGATGATATAAAAGAAGGATTAACATGTGTTTTATCAACTAAAATTCCTGATCCAAAATTCTCATCTCAAACTAAAGATAAATTAGTCTCATCTGAAGTGAGAATGATTGTAGAGACAGTAGTAAATGAAAAATTATCAACATGGTTTGATCAAAATCCAACTGTTACAAAAATAATTCTAGCTAAAATTATTCAAGCAGCTATGGCAAGAGATGTAGCCAGAAAAGCAAGAGAAAACGTTAGAAGAAAAGGAGCCCTAGAATTGAGTGGTCTACCTGGAAAATTAGCAGATTGCCAGATAGGAAAACAAGAAGGGACAGAATTGTTTATTGTTGAGGGTGATTCAGCTGGAGGTTCAGCAAAACAAGGAAGAAATAGGTCAAATCAAGCTGTTTTACCTCTTAGAGGAAAGATTTTGAATACTTATGTTGAGGATTTGACAGTTAAAAAAAATGGTAATGGAAATGGATCAGATAAAAGGACTAAAGCTTTGTCAAAAATGATATCTTCAAATGAGATAGTGACATTAATTAATGCTTTGGGCCTAGATCCTAAAGCAGAAGAGATAGATCTAAAAGATTTAAGATACGGTAAAATAATAATTATGACAGATGCAGATGTTGATGGTTCACATATTAGGGCTTTATTATTAACTTTTTTTAATAACGAACCATTTAATAAATTAATTGAAAATGGGCATATATATTTAGCTCAACCTCCGTTATTTAAAATAAATAAAGGAACTAAAGGCATTTATATAAAAGATGAAAAAGAATTAGAAGATTATATTTTAAATAACAATAAAGAAATTAAAAAAATAAAAAAAGGAACAAAAGAATTTACAAAAGCTTTAGACTTAGAAAAGTCTAAAATGAATATCCAAAGATTTAAAGGTTTAGGAGAAATGAATCCTGAAGAATTGTGGAGCACTACACTTGATCCAGAAACCAGAAATTTACTTCAAGTACAATATTCAAAAGATCTTAAAAAAGACCAAAGTTTAATACATACACTTATGGGTAATGATGTTGCATTAAGAAAGGATTTTATTGTTTCTAATGCAATTAATGTTCAGAATCTTGATATATAAAAATGGAGTTTTTTGAAACTTCAAAACAATACTCTTTTAAAAAATCTACCTATATAAATTTAAGATGGATTGGAATTGTTGGCCAACTCATAGCTGTAAACTTTGTATATTTAATTTTAAATTTTAAATTTAATTTTTTATTATCAAATCTAATAATAATTTTTGGTGTTATTAGTAATTTTTATTTAATTTATGTTTATAAAAAAACCCAACTATCAGATAGATCTGCTTTTGTTTTTTTATTTCTTGATATAATTCAATTAAGTACTTTGCTTTATTTGACGGGAGGTATTGTTAATCCTTTTGTTATATTTTTATTAATTCCGAGTGTATTTTCTTCATCAAACTTAAGTTTTAAAACTAATTCATTACTAGTAGGTTTAACTGGTATTGCCATAATAATTCTTACTTTTTATTCTAAAGATTTGCCCTCACCTTTAAGTGAGCATTATCATGTGTCAACCTATTATTATTTTTCTATACCTATTGCCTTAATTGTTGCTTTAGTTTTTCTAAACTATTTTGCAATGACATTTGGATCACAATCTCGTTTAAGAAAAGATGCTTTATCAAAAATGGAAGAAGTAATGGCAAAAGAACATGAATTATTGTCATTAGGTGGTCAAGCTGCTGCAGCCGCACACTCTTTAGGTACTCCTCTTTCTACAATCAAAATAATTTCTCAAGATCTAGCTAAACAATTAGAAAACAATGAAGAATTTAAAAAAGATATAGAATTACTAAATAGCCAAGTAGAGAGATGCAATGAAATTTTAAAACGTTTGAGCTTAAACCCAGTTGAGGAAGATGATTTTATAGATAAAGATCTAACAGTAAGAGAATATTTGTCAGAAATTATTTCATCTTTTAGAGAAATAAGTAATAAACACTTTTTGTTTAACTTTGATCAGGATTCTAATTCAAAAAAAATAACCAAATCTATTGAAATTGTTTATGGATTAAGAAATTTTATTGGAAATGCAAATAAGTTTTCAAGGGATAAAATTTTTATAAATTTGAAAAGTGATAGTGAAATAACTGAAATAACAATTGAAGATGATGGGGATGGATATCCTAAAGATATTCTGCCTAAAATTGGAGAGCCTTATTTAAAAACAAGTAATTCAGAAGAAAAATCTAAAAGAGGTTTAGGACTTGGATTATTTATTGGTAAAACTTTATTAGAAAAAAATTTTGCCTCATTAAATTTTAGAAATTCTAAAACGAGAAGTGGAGCAGAAGTTATAATTAGTTGGCGAAATTCAGATTTATTTAATATTTAGTGATATTTTTTTTTGCTATCAAAAAGAGAACTTAATTGTGAAATCATTACGTCTCCTAACTCAGTAACATCGGTAATCTTAATTGCCTTATCATAATATCTAGATACATCATGACCTATTCCAATTGCTAAAACTTCAATATCAGATTTATTTTCAATATATTTAACTATTTTTTTTAGGTGTTTTTCAAGGAAATCACCTGAGTTAACAGAAAGAGTTGAGTCATCTACTGGAGCTCCATCTGAAATAACCATTAAAATTTTTCTTTCTTCTTTTCTCTTTTTAATTCTACTGTATGCCCAAGTTATTGCTTCTCCATCAATATTTTCTTTTAACAGACCCTCTTTAAGCATCAGCCCCAAGTTATTTTTTGCCTGCCTCCAGTGAGTATCTGCACCTTTGTAAATTATATGTCTTAAATCATTTAATCTTCCAGGAGTTTTTGGTTTTGAATTTTTAGTCCATAGTTCTCTTGACTGACCACCTTTCCAGTTTTTAGTGGTAAAGCCTAAAATTTCGACTTTAACAGAACATCTTTCAAGAGTTCTTGATAAAATATCTGCACATATAGCAGCTATTGTAATAGGTCTTCCTCTCATTGAACCTGAGTTGTCTATTAACAAGGTGACAACCGTATCTTTAAAATCTAAATCTTTTTCTTTTTTAAATGATAAAGAATTGTAAGGATCCATTATTATTCTTGGTAGTTTTGAACTATCGAGCAATCCTTCCTCTAAATCAAATTCCCACGCCCTGTTTTGTTTTGCTAGCAACTGTCTTTGTAATTTATTGGCTAGTTTCGTAATAACATCTTGAAAACCTATTAGTTGCTGGTCCAAGTTCTTTCTTAATTTAGTTGCCTCATCTGCATTTTCTAAGTTTTCTGCTTTAACAATTTCATCAAATTGTGTAGTAAAAATTTTATAATCAAGATCAAGACTATCGATATTCCTTTTCAAAATTTGTTCTGTACTTTGTTCCTCTGACTCTAATTCTGATAGTTGTTCATCTAAATTAAACTCATCAATATTATAATCTGCATCCAAAGTAGCTTGTGCTTCCTGATCTTTATTTTCATCTTTACTATCTTCATTGTCGTTGTTTTGGTCATCATTTGATGGATTGTCTTGCCCTTGATCCGGATTTTCTTCATTAGTTTGGTCTTCTTCACTTTGAATAATATCCATCTCCTGTAAAATTTGAGAAAAACGAGAGCTATAAGTATTTTGATCTTCAAGATTATCCATTAAAAACTCTTTGTGTTTCTCTATAGATTTTTCAAAATCTTTTTCCCAAAAATCAAGCATTTTTGAGGTTAATGGATTGAGTTTTACTTTATGAAAATTTTTAAGCATGTAGAGTTCAAATGCTTCAGTAACACTAACATCTTCTCTAGTTTTTAATTGATCTCTACGCTTTTTGTTAATTATCTGAGAATAATTTTCATGAAAATTTTTTTCAATTCCTTTTAACATTTGGCCACCCAAAGCCTCATACCTTATTTTTTCTGCGATATTGTAAAGTGATCTTGAAGAATTATTTCCTGGTAAATTTTTTTGATAAATAGCATCATTAGAAAATTTTTTCTTTAAAGCGGATGAGTCTGTCTCTGCTCTTAATTTTATAAAATCACTTGGACTATTTATATTATCAATTTCTATTGGACTTTTATCCATTGACTTATTTTTTTCAGAAACTTTTTTATTTAAATTAAAGTCATCAGAGATAACTTTTGCTGTAGACGTTAATACAATTCTGAATTTTTCTTTTAAGGTGCTTTCTCTGCTACTCATTTAAATTTGAATATTTATCAATGACTCAGGTAATTCTTCACCAAAACATCTTTGATAATACTCAGCAATAGTATTTTTCTCTATATCGTCACATTTATTTAGAAAAGTTACTCTGAAGGCGTAACCAATATCTTTAAAGATCTCTGAATTTTCGGCCCAGTGCATTACAGTTCTTGGACTCATTACTGTCGAAATATCACCTGCAATAAATCCTTTACGTGTTAAAGAGGCTACTTTAATCATGTTGGAAACTACTTCTTTTCCTTTTGAATTATCTAAGTTTTTGTTTTTTGCTAACACAATATCCATTTCCCTATCAAGACTAAGATAATTAAGCGTAGTTACTATATTCCATCTGTCCATTTGACCTTGGTTTATTTGCTGAGTACCATGATAAAGACCACTAGTATCTCCCAAGCCTACAGTATTTGATGTTGCAAATAATCTAAAAAACTTATTTTGCTTTATTACTTTATTTTTATCTAGTAGCGTAAAATTACCTTCAGCTTCTAAAACTCTCTGAATCACAAACATAACATCAGGCCTACCTGCATCGTATTCATCAAACACAAGAGCAACTGGATTTTGAATAGACCATGGTAAGATACCTTCATTAAATTGAGTGACTTGTTTACCTTCTTTTAAGACAATTGCATCTTTTCCAATTAGATCTATTCGGCTAACGTGGCTATCTAGGTTTACACGAATACATGGCCAATTTAGTCTAGCAGCTATCTGTTCAATATGAGTAGATTTACCTGTGCCGTGATATCCTTGAACTAAAACCCTCTTATTAAATGAAAATCCAGAAATGATTGCTAGTGTAGTGTCTCTATCAAACTTATAACTTTTATCAATTACAGGTACGTAATCATTTTTTTTTGAAAAAGCTTCAACTTCCATCTCTGAGTCTATTCCAAACGTTTGTTTCAAAGAAACTTTGATGTCTGGTTTTATGTCAAGATTTGGAGTCAATTTTATCTCTATATGTATTTTTAAGCTGAGTATAAGCTAAAGTTATTAATTTTAGTTTTTCCTCGAATTTTTTATTTCCAGAATTCATATCAGGGTGGAATTTTTTCACAAGCACTTTGAATTTGTCCTGTATTTTCTTCCACTTTAGGCCTACGGAAATACCAAGAATTCCAAACGCTTTGATATCTTTATGATCAAATTTAAATTGACGCATATGATCATGATCACCATTTATTTTATTCTTGTCTAATTCACCTTTTAAAGTTGTATTCCAAAGAACTTTAAAAAAATTATCTGAAGAGCTAAAACTTTGAGTAGGCTTATGCCATATCATGTCAGATTTTAAAAAATCCATTACTTGGTCATCATTCATACCTGAAAAGTAATTCCAATTCTTATTGAATTCCTTGACATGTTCAAGACAAAGCATTCTAAATTTTTTACTATTATCTTTTTCAACTGGCGCTTTATATTCACCAATTTCATTACAATTATTCCAGTCACAAATATTTTTCATGCTATATAATAAATTACATTTATGGATATAAATAACTTAATTGCAATTGTAAAAAAAAAATTACAAAATCAGATAAATATTGAAAATATTAAAATTGAGGACAAATCTTTTCTTCATAAAAATCATGCTGGTAATCAAGAAGGTAAATTTCATTTGAAAATAAGTTTAATTTCGAATGAACTCAAGACTATGAATAAGATTGAAAGTAATAAGAAGATTTATAAAATTTTAGATAAGGAGATAAAAGAATCTATTCACTCAATACAAATCTTAATTTTGTAAAAAAATTTTTAAAAATAAACCTATTTTTTTTTTAGAATACTCTTTATTAATCATTGGAGCTCCAATTTTTTTGAGTAAGACCAAATTTATATTATTTGATTTATTTTTTTTATCTTTTGCCATAAAACTTAAAATTTTGTTTACATCTTTTGGACCAAAAAATTTGCTTACTGAAGATGGTAAATCAGAATTATCGATATGATCTATGATGGAATAATACTCTCTTATATTCATAAATTTTGTCTTAAGACTAAAATTTAGTGCAGTTTTCATTCCTAGTATTACAGCTTCTCCATGATTTAACTTTTTGCTAAATCCTAATGTCGCTTCATAAGCATGGGCAAACGAATGACCAAAATTTAAAATTTTTCTTAAACCCTTTTCTTTCTCATCTTTTTCAACTACAGCCTTTTTAATCTTACAACTTTCATAAATAGCCTTTTCAAGAAAAGGAGAAGTAAGATTTAAAATTTTGTTTTTATGTTTGTTTAAAAAATTATAAAATTTTTTATTCCCAATAATTGAATGTTTTAAAATTTCTCCATATCCACAAACTATCTCTCTATTAGGTAATGTTTTTAAAAATTCAGTATCAGAAATAACAAGATTGGGTTGGTAAAAACTTCCAACTAGATTTTTACCATACTTAGTATTTACCCCGGTCTTACCACCAATTGATGAGTCAACTTGGGACAAAAGAGTAGTTGGTATGTTTATAAACTTAAGTCCCCTTTTAAAAAGACTTGCAGCAAAACCACTTATATCTCCTGTAATTCCTCCTCCAACAGATATCAAACAGTCATCCCTGGAAAAATTTTTATTTAACAAAATTTCTAAAATCTTGTTTATACTATTCAAATTTTTATTTAATTCATTGGCCTTAAAATAATGAATATAACTCACTTTATTTTTTAAAGATTTTTTAATAATTGAAACAAATTTTTTAGGAACATTACTATCTACAACTAAAAGACATTTGTTAAAATTAATTGAGTTGGATTTCGTAATTTTAGAAATATTCGCAGATAATTTTTTTCCAATATAGATAGGATATTTTTGCGTTTTTGTTTCTATATTTAATTTAATTTGATTCATAAATTTTAATTATTTTATTAACTACTTCATTTTTAGTTAAGTTATCACATTTAATTTCGAACAAAGCTTTTGCATAAACGGTAGAGCGTTCTTGAATTAAGCCAATTATTTGATCATCTGATGAGTTTATCGCAAGAGGTCTTTTTTTACTATTTTTTATCCTCCTCAATAAAATATTATTATCCCAGTTTAGCCAAAACGATATATGACTCCTTAAAACTTCTTTTCTAATATTTTCATTCATGAAAGCTCCACCACCAAGAGAAATTACAGAGGAATGAATTTTTAATTTCTTTAGTGTCACTTTTTCCTCAACTTTTCTAAAAAAGCCTTCACCTTTATCCTCAAAAATTTTGCTTATTGTAATCCCTAACTTCTTTTCGATCTCATTATCAACATCTATAAAATTTAATTTTAGTTTTTTTGCAACCAGCAAGCCTACTGAACTCTTTCCGGATCCCATCATTCCTAAAAATACTAGATTTTCATTTGATTTCATAAGTTTCTTTATTGAAAAAACACAAATATGTCTTAATTTGAAATTATTAAAATTTATATGCAATTTACTAAAAACACAAGTTCAGGCAAGGCTAGTATTGCAGGAATAGTAATTAAATTTACACTTGGAATGGTAGTTGTTCTAGGAATTGTATTTTTTATAAACTCATTAGATTTTCCTATACCCAAAAAAAATATAGAAAAAATTATTCCAAATGAAAATTTCAAGATTGTTAAATAAGAAGTATTTTTCAATTTTAATAATTTATTTATTCTTAGCTATAAATACGTTCGCAGAAGATAAACCAGTCGATATCTGGAATTTAGAAAAAAAAGAAGCAGAAATTATTATTGAAACTAATATTGTTGATCAAGATCAAATTAACAATGCTAGAGGCAGTGTTTACGGCATGCAATCAAATAAAAAAATTAATTCAATTAAACTTGATCAAAATGTCGTGTCAAATGAAGTTGAAATTTTAGGATTATACGATCCTGAGGAATATGGTCTTAGTATTGATATGTGGTCAAATTCTGATGGCTCAAAGTTAAAAAGTCTTTTTGAAAACATTAATAAATATAACCTTTCACAAGATGCCTCAGAAATAATGAATATTTCTTTGCTAACTAATGCCTACTATCCTAAGCAAAATATTACAGAGCAAGAATTTTTAAAATTTAAATCTGATTGGTTAATTAAAAACTCTAACTTAGAATTAATAGAAGAATATTTGATAAATAATCAAACCATTAATTTACACTCTGAGCTAACCAGGTTTTTAGTAGACACTTATCTATCTAATTCAAATATAAAAAAATCATGTGAAATTTTTTCTAATATTACGGAGCCAATTGAGAATGACTATTTATCCAAATTTAATTTATACTGTTTAATTAATTATGGCAAAAATGAAGAGGCTCAATTAATTTTAGATTTAAAAAAAGAACTTGGTTTTCAAGACGATTATTATGAAAATAAAATAAGTTATTTGTTTGGATATGTAGAGGAAGCAGATAAATCGGTTTCTGAAAAATCTATTTTAGATTTCCATTTAGCACATAGAACTAATCCTGAATTTTCTTTTGAACCAAATTCAGATACTCCAAATTTTATTTGGCAGTATTTATCTACATCAAATCTTCTTTTTAATATTAAAGATATAGAAATTACTGATATTGATAAAATTTCTATCATTGAAAAAGCTGTTCATGACAAAAATTATTTAGAAAAGGATTTATTTGAATTTTATAAAAAGTTTCAATTTACTATTAATCAGTTTTTAAATGTGCAAGAAATTTATAAATCTTTATCCCCAATTGAGGGTAGAGCACTATTATACCAACGAGCTCTTTTAACAGATGCGCCAAATTTAAAGTTAGAGTTGATGAAAACGTTAAAAGATGCATTCGATAAAGACGAAATTGGCAATGCCTTTGATGAAGAATTAAAACGTTTTTTAAATCAAATTTCAGAAGAAGATGTACCTTCAAATTACACAACATTTTACAACAACTATTCTAAAACTGACCAAGTAATCGATAAAAAAATAAAATTTAATAATAAAGTTTTGCATCAATCTAAATTAGTGAATTATTTTAACGGGGACTACGCTAAATCTCAGATCGAAGAAGATCTTGAAAAATTTCTTAAAAAAATCAAAAAAGACAAAAAATATTTTTTATCTAAAAAAGATATTATTTTCTTAGAAGCTTTGAAATCTGATGGAATTCAAATTTCAAAAAAATATGATAGTTTATATGAGATTAACCAGTCAGAAATGCCACGAGATATTCAGTTGATGATTGAAAATAATGAAATAGGTGCAGCATTGCTTAGGGTAATTGAGGTTATTGGTCCAGAAAAAATAGAAAATCTTGATGAAGATACGGTTTATTTTATTATCAACACACTTAATCAACTTAATATTGATTTAATTAGAAATAAACTTTTGTTAAAAGTTCTACCTTTAAAAGTATAAAATTTATAATAAAATAAACCTAAACATGGCCATAAGAACTATAATTACAGAACCTAATAAACTTCTCAGACAAGTTTCAAAACCAGTTAGCAAAGTTGGAAAAGAAGAGCAGAAATTAATGAAAGATATGTTGGAGACTATGTATGCTGCCAACGGTATTGGTCTTGCTGCAATACAAGTTGGAATACCACAGAGGATTATAGTCATGGATATTTGCAAAGAAGAAAATAAAAAAGAGCCAAGATATTTTGTAAATCCTGTAATTAAAAATAAAGATACTTTAAAAGCTACTTATGAAGAAGGATGCCTTTCTGTTCCAAACCAATTTGCAGAAATAGATAGACCAGGTAAATGCGAAGTAGAGTATTTAGATTATAATGGACAAAAAAAATTGCTAAAAGCTGAAGGTTTACTCGCTACATGCATTCAACATGAAATGGATCACTTAGAAGGTATATTATTTATCGATTATCTCTCAAAATTAAAAAGATCGATGATAATTAAAAAATTATCAAAATTAAAATCAAGTACAGCTGAAGTTTAATCAATGGCTAAAAAAATAATTTTTATGGGTACCCCCATGTTTGCTGTACCAATTTTGAAATCTCTTTATCAAAATGGATATCCTGTAGTATGTGTTTATACTCAGCCCCCACAAAAATCACATCGTGGACAAAAAATTAACAAATCTCCTATTCAAGGAATTTCTGAAACTTTAAATTTAAACTACAGGGCACCATCAACTTTAAAAGAAAATAAAGAAGAATATGAATTTTTCAAATCAGTAGATGCAGATCTGGCAATTGTTGTAGCATATGGACAAATTATACCTAAAGAATTTTTAAGTTTAACAAAAAAAGGATTTATAAACATACATGCATCTATTCTACCTAAATGGAGAGGAGCGGCACCTATACAAAGAGCTGTAATGAATTTAGATAAAGAAACTGGTGTAAGTATTATGAAAATACAAGAGAAATTAGACTCAGGTCCAGTTTGTAATAACTATAAAATAAATATAGAGAATAATTTAAATTCTACTGACATAAGTGAAAAATTATCTTTTTTAGCTGCAGATAAAATTTTAGATAATATTGATGAAATTTTTGAGGATAAAGCAATTTTTCAGGATCAAGATCATTCAAAAGCAACTTATGCTCCAAAAATTAAAAAGTCAGAAGGTTTAATTGATTGGACAAAAAAAGCTGAAAATATTATAGGCAAAATAAATGGTTTATATCCGGTCCCAGGTGCTTTTTTTATATCAAGTGGTGAGAGATATAAAATTTTAAAAGGAGAAATCAGCAACGGGATTGGAAAACCGGGGGAGGTTCTTAACGATTATTTAGAAATTGCTTGTGGAGATAAGAAATCAATTAAAGTCACGGAGATACAAAGACAAGGAAAAAGGCCTCAAAATATTGGTGAATTTATGCTTGGTTCAAGAATTAGAAAAGGCCATCAGATTTAAATGGCGAGGTATCAAGTTCTTATTGAATATGTTGGAACGAGTTTTAGAGGTTGGCAGATTCAAAAAAAAGGCTCTACTATTCAAGGATTAATTCAACAACATTTATCAAAACTTTTAAAAGAAAAAATAATTCTAAATGGATCTGGCAGAACAGATGCAGGTGTACATGCTCATGCCCAGTCAGCTCACTTTGATTGTCAAAAAAAAATTTTAGATTTAACAAAATTTTTAAAATCAATTAATCATTTTCTTAATAATAAAGGTATAGCAATTACTCAAATTAAAAAAAGAAGTGAAAAATTTCATTCACGATTTTCTGCTAAACAAAGAATTTATAGATATATAATTTTTAATCAAATAAGTGCTCCTGTAATTGAAAATGGAAGAGGGTGGCATGTGAGGAAAATACTAGATGTTGATTTAATGAGAAAAGGAGCAAAAAAATTATTGGGAACGAATGACTACTCAACCTATAGATCATCAAGTTGTCATGCTAAAAGTCCAATCAAAACAATTAAATCAATCAAAATAAGAACATTAAAAAATAAAATTGAAATAGAATTTAAGTCACAATCATTTTTACAACAGCAAGTAAGATCGATGGTAGGTTGTCTAAAATATTTGGGTGAGAAGAAATGGGATCTAAAAACTTTTGACAAAGTATTAAAATCTAAAAAAAGAGTACTGTGTGCTCCACCAGCACCACCCGAAGGGCTTTTTTTATATAGAGTTATTTATTAATTTTTTTGTTGCTCATTGCAAACTTTTTATTAATTCTCCATCTAGACTCAGCTCTTACTATATAGCCACAACAGTTTTTAGATTTGCATTTACATGGAAATTGTTTGTAATTTTCATCATAACCAAATCCATAATCACAAGTAAATTCCTCACCCTTTTTAATATCTCTTATTGCTTTAACCCAAATTTTTAGTCCTTTACCATCATAGTCACAGTTGTTATCACACGAATGATTGATTAAACCTGCAGTATTCCATGGAAAATCTCCATCAAGATCGTATCTTTTATTTATAGTAAATAAATAAATGGGTTTACCATTGTCATATTTATCAGATTCCTCAGTTTGTTTTTTCGTAATTAATTTACCAATGTAATCAATTACTTTAGTTCCAGCTTTAATATCTTTTGTTGCGTAAAGTCCTCTTCCTTTTTTATCTATAGCTGACTTTTTAATTCTGTACAGTTTCATTCAGAGTGTGTTAAGACAGTTATATTTAATTATCAATTAAATTCTATGAGAGCATCAACATGTCTCTTGGTACTTTCTTGTAAAGCTTTAAGATCATATCCACCCTCAAGTATTGATACAACATTTCCATTACAAAATGGTTTTGAGATCTCCAATGTTCTTTTAGTAATTTTATAAAAATCCTCAGAACTAAGCTGCAGTTGGGCCAAAGGATCATCAATGTGTGCATCAAAACCTGCAGAAAACAACAAGAATTCAGGTTTAAACTCTCTCACTTTATTTAGAACATTTTCGTAAGCGTTTAAATACTTTTCTGCAGATGTTCCAGCTTCAAGAGGGATATTTAATACGTTATTAAAATTACCTTTTTCTTTTTCAGAGCCAGAACCTGGATAGTAAGGATATTGATGAGTAGAAATAAATAAAACTTTTTCGTTATCATAAAAAATGTCTTGAGTACCGTTTCCATGGTGAACATCAAAATCAATAATTGCTATTTTATTATATTTATATTTTTCGATTAAGTAATTTGCTCCAACAGCAACATTATTAAAGATACAAAAACCCATCGCTTTTCCTTTTTCCGCATGGTGTCCGGGTGGTCTTACTGCACAAAATGCATTTTTAAACTCTTTATTCTGTAACCCATCAATTGCAGTAATAATTGAACCTACAGCATCCTTAGAAGCATCTTTACTACCAGGAGAAACTACGGTGTCGCCATCAAGAAAATTATATCCTTTTTTTGGAAAAGATTTATTTACTTGATCTATATAATTTGAGGTGTGAGTTTTAATTAAATAAGAATTCTCAAATTTATTCGGTTTCTTCCAAATTAGTTTTTTGTTATTTATTTTTTTAAAATTATTTATTACAGCAGTAACTCTATCAATTTTTTCAGGATGTCCATCCCCGGTATCGTGATTTTGATATGTATCTGATGTAATTAACCCTGTTTTCACTTAAAATAATTTTTCAATATATTAGAATAAATTAAGGTCAATTTTTTTAAATCTGACAGTGAAACTGCTTCATCTACTTTATGCATTGTTTTACCAACTAACCCAAATTCTAAACAAGGTGCAATTTTCCTAATAAACCTTGCATCTGAAGTCCCTCCTGTTGTTGAAAGTTTAGGTTTAATTTTTGTAATTTTCTCAATTATATCTTGTATCATAAAAGTTGTTTTATTAGGATTTGTTAAAAAAGCTTCTCCAGATACACTATATTCAATTTTATATTTAGATTTATTTTTAGCTGATATTTTTTTAATAACTTTATTTACCATATTCTTCAGGGAAGTAGAGGAGTGTTTATTATTAAATCTTATATTAAATGTAGCTGTAGCAAGACCTGGAATTACATTATCAGCAGTGTTATTAATATTTATTTTTGTTATTTCCAAGTTAGTTGCTTGAAAATCCTTTGTTCCTTGATCAAATTTAATATCTTTTATTTCTTTAAGAATTTGCACAAGTGCTGTTGAAGGATTATTTGCTCGATGAGGATAAGCTACGTGCCCTTGCACTCCAGTAATAGTTAACCTACCGTTCATACTTCCTCTTCTCCCAATTTTAATCATTTCACCCAATTTAATTGGGTTAGTTGGCTCACCTACTAAACAAAAATCGATTTTCTCTTTTCTTTTTTTTAAATACTCCACAACTTTTTTCGTCCCATTAATAGCGACACCTTCTTCGTCCCCGGTAATTAAAAGACTAATTGAGCCCTTAAAATCAGAGTAATTTTCAATAAAATTACTAATTGCTGCAACGAAGGCTGCTATTGAACTTTTCATATCATTTGCACCTCTTCCAATTAAATGGCCTTTTTTAATCGAGGGTTTAAATGGATTGACTGTCCAGTCCTTAAGGTTTCCAGCAGGCACCACATCTAAATGACCTGCATAACAAAAGTTAGGACTTTTATTACCAAGTCTTGCGTAAAGGTTTTTTACTGGTTTGCTGTTCTTTTCTCTAAATTCAAGTACTTTAGTTTTAAAACCAAGTAGTTTAAGCTTTTTTTCTAAAAAACTCATTATACCTGCATCAACAGGAGTTACCGAAGGAAACCTAATTAGCTCTTTAGCAAATTGAAGTTCGTTGATTTTTTGCATTTTTATTCTCTCAAAAGATCGTTTACTGATGTTTTTGATCTAGTTTTTTCATCAACCTGTTTAATAATTACCGCACAATAAAGTGATGGCGCTGCAGGATTATTTTTATTTGGTAAAGAACCAGGTACAACAACTGAATAAGGTGGTATTTTTCCATAAGTAATTTCACCAGTTTTTCTATCAACTATTTTTGTGGATTGACCAATATACATTCCCATACTTAATACAGATCCTTCACCAACTATTACACCTTCAACAACTTCTGACATAGCACCAAGAAAAACATTGTCTTCAATTATCGTGGGTAATGCTTGAGCAGGCTCCAATACACCTCCGACACCAGAGCCGGCTGAAATATGACAATTTTTTCCAATTTGACAGCAACTTCCAGCTCTTGCAAAAGTATCAATCATAGTGCCCTCATCTATGTACGCACCAATATTAACATAGCACGGCATTAGTACTGCATTTTTGCCAACGAAGGATCCTTTTCTCACAGGTGAATTGGGTACCATTCTAAAACCAGCCTTTTCATGATTTTCTCTAGTCCATCCTGCTGTTTTTCCTTTTAAAAGATGAGCTTTATCATACCAACTACTATATGGACCATTTAAATTTTCCAATGGATACATTCTAAAACTTAACATGATTGCTTTTTTAAGATATTGATGAGTTTTCCACTCACCATCTATTTTTTCAGCAACTCTGACTTTACCATTATCTAAATCATCAATAATTTGATTTACAGTATTCTTTAAATTTTCATTTGAACTTGGAGTAATCTGGTCTCTTTTTTCCCAAGCTTCGCTAATAATATTTTCTATACTCATAATATTTATGTGTTTTTTAATAACCTTATTTTTTTTAAAAATAAAGAAAGATTTTCTATCTTATAGTCAATGTATTCTTTATCTGACTCTTTTTTACCCCAGTATTCGTCATTGATTAACCATGCAGTTATTGTCCCTCTTTCTTTTCCAATAGATAAATTTTTTGCAATATCTTCAATATAAAGTGTTTCTTTTGGATCTATTTTGAATTTTTCTATCATTAGATCAAAAGCTTTTGCTGCAGGTTTGGGATTATATTTGGCATCTACTATGTCAAAAACATTCTCAAATTGATCATCAATACCAAGTGATGTGGTTATATTTTTCACGTGTTCTTTGCTTCCATTAGTAAAAACAAATTTTCTTAAATTTATGCTCTCAAGCTCTTCTCTTAAGGTTTGATCTTTTTCCAAGAAAGATAAATCAATATCATGGACATAATCTAAGAATTCTCTTGGAGGGATATCATGATGAATCATTAAACCATTAAGACTGGTGTCGTATTTATGAAAATAACTTCTCTGCAATTCTTTGGCCACTTTTAAATCCAAATTTAACTTTTTAGATATATATTCTGTCATTTTTTTACTTACTTGACCAAAAACAGCTTCCAGATCTTGATATAAAACTCCATCACAATCAAACAGTATATTTTTAATATTCTTTAATTTTATCATTTTCTAATCAATGTACCTGCACCTTTGTCAGAAAATATTTCCCATAAACATGAATGCTTTTTTGTGCCATTTATTATTCCAACTCCAGTTACTCCATTATTTACAGCATCTAAACACGCATTAATTTTAGGGATCATGCCTTCTGTTATAGTTTCATTTTTAATCATTTCTAAAATTTCTGTGGAAGAAATTTCCTGTATTAATATTTTTTCTTTGTTAAGAACGCCATCAACATTTGTCATTAGTAATAATCTTCTAGCTTTTAAAGACTTAGCTATAGCCATTGCAGCTGTATCGCCATTAATGTTATAGCTTTGATCATTTTTATCTAAGCCTAATGGTGAAACAATTGGTACTTTATTTTGACTAAGAATATTTAATATCACCTCTTTTTTTATGTTAGTGGGGATACCTACAAAACCTAGCTCTTTTGCTTCAGGAATTACTTCTATTATATTGTTGTTTTTTGTGTGTATTGAAACACTTTCGGAGCCTTTGCTACTTAAATTTTTAACAATATCATTATTAAAGTCAATCAAAACAGACTCTACAATATTTATTATATTTTTGTCAGTAACTCTCAAGCCCCTGATAAATTTTGATTGAATGTTAGATTTTTCTAACTCTCTTCTAATTCTTGGCCCTCCTCCATGAACTACTACAGTAGATAGACCTAATTTATTTAAAACAAACAGATCTGTTATAAAATTATTAAAAATATTTCTGTCAATTAAAACATTGCCTCCATACTTAATTACAATTAAATCATTTTTATATTTTTCAATATACTTTTTGACTTCATTTAATGGTGGCCCATCTTTGGGCAGTATATTAGTTAAATTCATGATTCAATTGTTTATTAAAAATATTTAAGTTGTTGTTTTAACTGTTGTACGCTTCATTATGAAGACTTGCTGTGCCATAGTTAAAATATTATTTACAGTCCAATATATTACAAGCCCCGCGGGGAAAGGTGCCAATATCACAGTTAAAAACAGGGGAAAGAACATAAAAATTTTTGCTTGCATTGGATCAGTAGGTGCTGGGTTTAACTTTTGTTGTACCCACATAGAAACTCCCATTGCTACAGGCCAAGCTCCAATCACTAAAAATGATGGAACATCATATGGTAGTAATCCAAATAGATTAAACAATGAAGTGGGATCTCTTTCGGATAAATCCTGAATCCATCCATAAAATGGCATGTGTCTCATTTCAATGGTAACAAATAATACTTTGTAAAGTGCAAAAAAAACTGGAATTTGAACTAGAATTGGCATACACCCAGACATCGGGTTAACTTTTTCTTTCTTGTAAAGAGCCATCATTGATTGCTGTAATTTCATTTTGTCGTCTTTATGTAGCTCTTTGAGTCTTGCCATTTCTGGCTGTAACGCTTTCATTTTAGCCATGCTTCTAAATGAAAAATTTGCTAAAGGAAAAAATGCAAGCCGTATACAAATTGTAATTGCTATAATTGCTAAGCCATAATTTCCAAGAAGTTTGAAGAAGTAGTCTATGCCGAAAAATAATGGTTTCGTAATGAAGTATAAAAATCCCCAATCAATCGTTAGGTCAAATTTATCTATCTTTAAAGACTCTGCATAACCATCAATAACATCAACTCTTTTAGCAGCTACAATGATTTGCATTTTATCTTCTATTGTAGAATTACTGTCTAATTCTAGTGGTTCAGTCGCTACAAAATTTGCTCTAAATTTGTTTTTATAATCAAAAGTGGTTTTAAACTCTTTTCCATTCGGCGGGATCAATGAGGTTATCCAATACTTGTCTCCTATACCAAGCCATCCTTTTTGTGCGGTTCTTGAAAATTTTTTTTCTTCGATATCATCATAATCCTCTTCAATTAATTCACCATCAAGAGTTGCAACCAAACCCTCATGAAGTATATAAAAATTTGTTATTTCAGGAGCCTCATTTCGAATGATTTGACCATAAGAATAAAAATCGTATTTATTATTTGTAGAATTAATTACCCGTTGTTTGACTGTGAATAAAAACATATCATCAATAGATATTTCTTTTTCGAATATAATTCCTTGATCGTTAGCCCAAGTTAATTTTATTGGAGATTCTGTGGTTAATTTATTATTTCCCGATACAGACCAAATTGAATTTGAATTTGGAATCTTAACGTTTTTATCTGTTGTTATAAATCCACTCTCTATTAAATATCCTTTTTTAGAATTTCTTGGTGCTAATAAGTTTACCTTTTCATCACCATTTAAAACTAAATTATATTTTTTAAAAGTTAAATCGTCTATCGCAGCTCCTTTTAATGATATTGAACCAATTATACTTTGATTTTCAAATTCCACCCTTTCGCTTTCACTTAGTGCCTGTTCTCTTGAAATTTCCTTAATATTTTCTTTTTGATCTAAGCTAGGTGCATCTGAACTTTGCTCAATTTTCTTTTTTTCACCCACACTTTCTTTAGTTATAGGAGGAGGTGCAAAAAAAAGTGTATAAATGAGAATTACAGCAGCAGACAAACTTATAGCAGCTATAATATTACGTGTCTCCATTATTTATTATCCTTTAAATTTTTTTTGACAGGATCAAATCCTTCACCACCACCTAAAAATTTAATCGGATGACACGACAGAATTCTTTTAATACTTTTGAAAAGACCTTTAATAAAACCAAATTCCTTTAAAGCATCAATGCTATATTCAGAACATGTAGGCAAGTATCGGCAAGAATGTCCAAATAAAGGACTAATTAGATATTTGTAGCCCTTAATAAGTTTAATCAATAATTTAGTGAATATATTCATTATTTAATTTTTTCCAAGTCTTGAAATAGGGTTTCTTTTATATTTTTGTATTCATTGTTTAACATACTCTCCTTTGCAAGAACAAGGATAGAAAAATCAAAGTTTATTGATATTATTTTAACTGCATCGTTAACAATACTTCTTAACCTTCTTTTAATTTTATTTCTTTTAACTGCATTTCCAATTTTTTTTTTAACTGAAAAACTTATATTGAGTTTTTTATTGTCCTTATGAGGCAATTTTCCAAAAAAAATAGTCACATACTTATTAGAAATTTTCTTTTTTTTTAAAAGACTTTTAAATTCTTCATTCTTTGAAAGAGCAAGGATTTTGCTTTTCATTTATTTAAACAGAAACTGTTAGTGACTTTCTTCCTCTAGCTCTTCTTCTGGCTAAAAGTTTTTTACCACCTTTTGTTTTCATCTTTGATCTAAAGCCGTGTTTTCTGGCTCTTTTGACATTCGAGGGCTGGTATGTTCTTTTCATAATAAGTGGTTAATTTTTATAAAATTTCGCCCTTTATAGTAATTAAATATATAAATAGCAAATAGAACATTTTATAAATAACTTTGTTATCAATGGAAAAATCAAACAAATTTAAATTATTTATAGGTTTAATTTATTTAATACTAATTAGTTTATTTTTATTTTTTTTCTTCTCTAAATTTAGCATTCAGGAACTTACCTCATATGACTTTATAAGAGAAAATAGATTATATTTTTCTGAATTAAAAAAGTCCAATCTAATTCTGATATTTTTTATTTTTTTAATTTTAACCATTTTATGGGTATTTCCTCTTTTAGGTTTTGGATCACCGGTTGCTCTAATGGGTGGATTTATTTTTGGAAAATGGATAGGCACCATTGTTGTTGTAATTGGGTTAAGCGTTGGTGCAACTTTTTTATATATTTTCGGAAATTATTTTTTAAAAGAGTTTATTAAAGAAAAGCTTTTAAATAAATATCACAAACTAGAGACTAAATTTAAAAAATCTGAGTTTGTTTATTTACTCGTATATCGTTTTATAGGCGGAATACCGTGGCAGATCAGTTGTATACTTCCAACACTTTTTAATGTTCGAGTAAGAAATTTTTTCTTTGCAACACTAATAGGCATTGTACCACAAATATTTTTAGCAGTATCGATTGGAAGTGGATTTGAAAAAATTATCTATCAAAACTCTGAAGTTCCTGGTATTACTGAAATTATATTTTCACCAGATATTTACATTCCGCTTGTAGCTTTTTTTAGTTTAATCTTAGTGACTATCTTTTTAAGGAAAATATTTTATAAAAATTAGTGGTGCTCCCACCCTGTACTGACCAGGGAACTAGTCATTACCAATGACTTGTTATGCCATTTAACTACAGGAGCAAAGAAACAATTTATATCTTGTGGATATTAACGCATTTTTTTCAAATTATTGCCTTAATTTTTTGACTAATATGATTTATATCTATTTAAGGAAATGTTATGGGAATTCACTACGATTATAAATCAACCAAAGGAAATAAGCTTATGGAAAAGCAAGCTAAAAGAGAAAAGAAGCTTGCAGAAAAAAAAGCCAAACGTTTAGCTAAAGAAGGCCCAAAACAAGAAGAACATAAAATAAAAGCTTTAGATCCTAATAAGCCAATATCTTTAGATTTTTTGACAAATCCAAACAAAGAATGAGTTCTAAAGATAAAAATGAGCGTTTAAGTCTTGCTCTAAGAAAAAATTTGAAAAAAAGAAAAATTTTCCAAAAAAAAAATAAGAAAAAAAATAAATAATGTCAGTTCTCTCCGATAAATGGATTAGAAAAATGTCCAAAGAATACAACATGATTTCACCTTTTGAGGAAAAACAAGTAAGAGGCAAGAGTATTTCTTATGGTCTTTCTTCTTTTGGCTATGATGCAAGAGTATCAGACGAGTTTAAAATTTTTACAAATGTTAATTCTGAGATTGTTGACCCTAAAAATTTTAAACCAACAAACTTTGTAACTAAAAATGTATCTGAATGTGTTATTCCACCAAATTCATTTGTTTTAGCAAGAACTGTGGAAAAGTTTAAAATTCCAAATGATGTATTGGTTATTTGTCTAGGTAAATCAACATATGCGAGATGTGGGATCATTGTAAATGTAACCCCACTAGAGCCTGGGTGGGAAGGATATGTTACGCTTGAATTTTCAAACACCACACCTTTACCTGCAAAAATTTATGCAAATGAAGGTGTTGCACAATTTATTTTCTTAAGAGGAAATGAAAAACCAGAAGTGACTTATGCAGATCGAGATGGAAAGTATATGGGTCAAACTGGGGTAACATTACCTAAAGTTTAAATATGCAAAGACTAGAGGTTCTTGGAGCGAACAAGCTCAAGGGACAAATAAATATTTCAGGATCGAAAAACGCATCATTACCAAT
Organism: uncultured Pelagibacteraceae bacterium; assembly: GCA_902590915.1. Lineage (GTDB taxonomy): Bacteria > Pseudomonadota > Alphaproteobacteria > Pelagibacterales > Pelagibacteraceae > Pelagibacter. The sequence goes on along the minus strand of CACIYQ010000001.1, from coordinate 64,089 downwards.
TTTGGCAGCAACATTGCTTTCAAAAAATAAAATAACTTTAAAAAATTTACCAAAAGTTAAAGATATAGAGACAATGATTAATTTACTTCAATCATTGGGATCAATTACTAAATTTACTAAACAAAGTCTTGTTGTAGATAATTCTAAACAAAAAAAAGTATTTGCATCTTATAATTTAGTAAAAACTATGAGAGCTGGAATACTAGTTCTTGGACCATTACTTGCTAAGTTTGGCAATGCAAAAGTTTCACTACCAGGTGGTTGTGCAATTGGTACCAGACCTGTTGATATTCATCTTAAAGCCTTATCAAAGCTTGGAGTTAAATTTAAAATTTTAAATGGATATGTTCATGCTAATGCTCCAAAAGGACTAATAGGGACAAACATAAGTTTCCCAAAAATATCTGTTGGTGCTACAGAGAATTTAATTATTGCTGCTTGCTTTGCAAAAGGAAAAACTATTTTAAAAAATTGTGCAATTGAACCTGAAATAAAAGATTTAGTTAATTTTTTATTAAAAACGGGTTGCAAAATTAAATGGATTGGTAAACGTTCAATAAAAATCTCTGGAGTAAAACAAATTAAAGAAATTAGTTATTCAGTTATGTTTGATAGAATTGAGGCTGGAACATATTTAATTGCGGCAGCATTGACAGAGGGAAAGTTACAAATAAAAAATGTGATACCCAAAATAATTAAAACAGAAATTGATGTTTTAAAGAAAATTGGGGCTAAAATAAAAGTTAATCACGATAAGATAAACATTGTAGGCAATAAAAAGATAAAAAATTTGGAAATTAAAACAGCTCCATATCCAGGTTTTCCAACTGATTTACAAGCCCAAATTATGGTTTTGTTATGTAAAGCAAATAAAAAATCAATAATTCAAGAGGATATTTTTGAAAATCGATTTATGCATGTTGCGGAACTAAACCGTATGGGTGCACAAATTTTAACTAAAGGAAACAAAGCTGTAGTTCAAGGAAATATAAATTTTGCACCTGCTGAATTAATGGCCACAGATTTACGAGCATCAGTTTCATTGGTCCTTGCAGCTTTAACAGCTAAGGGAAAATCATTTATCAATAGAATTTATCATTTAGATAGAGGTTATGAAAATATAGAAAAAAAGTTAAAAAAGGTTGGGGCAAAAATACGCCGAGTAAACTAATGGAAAAAAAATATCTAGCAAAAATAATTGCAAACGATCAGGACGGTTTACAAATGATTTCTGCATGCAGTGCTGGGGCAAAGGTAAAGGTTCTTGATATAAAATATCTTGCATCAAACAAAGTATTTTTGCTCTCGATAGAGAGAACAAAAGTTGAAACTGGCCAAGATAATAAAAAAATCAATAGTATTTGTAGGTTTGATTTCGTTGATAAAGTTAAATCTAAAAATATAGATCAGTCAAATCAGGAATTAGTTTTAGAATTAATTGGAATTGATTATTTGAAAAATAATAATGATTATGAAATAAACTTAATCTTCAGTAACAATGCGCACATTGCTTTGACTACAGAAACAATTGAAGTAAGACTAGAAGATCAAAATGAAATTAAAGATTAATGAAAATACTAAATAGCACTAATAAGAATTTTAATAATTCTTTAAACAAATTACTTTTACAGCGAAAAAAAAAGATTCAATCTAGTTCTGTCTCAGTGACCAGTATTGTTAGAGATGTAAAAAAAAATGGTGATAAAGCTTTATTGAAATATGAAAAAAGATTTAATCAAAACAGAACTATTGCTCCTACGTCGAATGAAATTAATAATTCAATAAAATCTTTAGATCAAAAAGTAAAAAAAGCAATTGATATTGCTTATGATAGAATTTACAAATTTCATTCTCTTCAAAAATTCAAAAATATTTCTTTTATAGATAAGTTTAAAAATAAACTTGAATATAAATATTTACCAATAGACTCAGTTGCAATATATGTCCCTGGATCTTCAGCATCTTATCCATCAAGTGTTTTAATGAATGCTGTCCCGGCAATTGTTGCTGGTGTTAAAAGATTAATAATGATTAACCCTGGTTTTAAAGGAAAGCAAAATCCAGCAGTTTTGTATGCAGCAAGAAAATGCAAAATAAAAGAAATTTATTCTATTGGTGGTCCTTCTGCAGTTGCTGCTGCTGCCTACGGAACAAAAAAAATTAAAAAGGTTGATAAAATTGTTGGTCCTGGAAACGCTTATGTGGCTGCAGCAAAAAAAGAGGTTTTCGGAGATGTGGGCATTGAAGGTATGACAGCTGGTCCCTCAGAGGTAACTATTGTTTGTGATAAATTTTCAAATCCTGAATGGGTTGCAAGTGACCTAATTGGTCAAGCAGAACATGATAATCTGGCTCAATGTATTTTAATTTCAAAAGATAAAAAATTATTAGATAAAGTAAAAATTGAATTAATCAATCAATTAAAAAAAATTCCAAGAGCATCTGTAGCTAGAAAGAGTTTAAATAATAATGGAATTTTGATGTATGTAAATTCAGACAAAAAAATTATTGAGATTGTAAATAAAATTGCACCAGAGCATTTAGAGTTAAATATTCAAAACTATAATTCTTATGTTTCTAAAATTAGAAATTCTGGATCTATATGTTTAGGAAAATATGCTGTAATGGCAATGACAGATTATAATATTGGTTCTAATCACGTTCTGCCAACAAATGGATCTGCAAAATACTCGAGTGGAATTAGTGTGAATGAATTTTATAAAAGAATTTCTTACATAAACCTATCAAAAAAGGGTATTGAAAGTCTTGGACCATCAGTTATAACACTTGCAAATTACGAGGGACTGGTCGGACACGCTCAATCAGTAATAAAAAGAATAAGGAGAAAATAAATTTGTCAAAACAAGACTTACTGGAATTTAAAGGTAAAGTAATTGATCTACTTCCAAATGCTATGTTTAGAGTTAAGTTAGAAAATGGACATACGGTTACGGCTCATACAGCAGGTAAGTTAAGAAAAAACAGAATTAGAGTTCTTCAAGGTGATAACGTGACAGTAGAAATGACACCTTATGACCTAACAAAAGGCAGAATAATCTTTAGAGGTTAAGATCCTGCCTCGGTAGCTCAGGAGTAGAGCAGAGCCCTGAAAAGGCTTGTGTCGGAGGTGCGAATCCTTCCCGAGGCACCACCATCTTCTTTTCGTCTTGAATTAATTAAAAAAAAAATTAACCTATTTACTATTATAAATAACAAAAGGACTAAGAAATAAGATGAGTACACTAACTGGTAAAATTAAATGGTATAATGGAAAAAAAGGATATGGCTTTATAGAAAGAGACGATAAAGAAAAAGACGCCTTTGTTCATGCCTCTGCCGTAAAAGATGCTGGAATGAGATATCTTAATGAGGGTGATAAACTTGAATTTACATTAGAAGACGGTCCTAAAGGTCCTTCTGCAGTTAATTTAAAGAAAGTAGACTAATTTCTTTTTAATATTTTAAGGACGTTTTATCTAATTATACTAGATAAACGTCCTTACTAAATTAGCTCTTGCGTTATAGTTGTTTTTCTCTAAAAGAATGCTGATGATTATAAATATTACATTTAGAGAGACTTCAAGAAGCACTCATAGGAATAGCTTCCATAGCCTGTAGGCTATTTATTTATAATATAATTTTAAATCCACAGAAAAATAATATAAAAACAAGGGATGCCTGGGTGGTGTAACGGTTAGCACGAAAGTTTGTGGAACTTTAAGTTTGAGTTCGATTCTCAGCCCGGGTACCAAAAAATGGATAAAGAAAATAAATTAGTACCTGGATTACCTTCAGGTTTTGAAGATCGTTGGAGTAATAAACTTCTTCTTAAAAAGAAGCTAGTAAAAGCTATTGAGAAAAATTTTATCAAGTTTGGAGCTGAGGCTCTAGAAACACCTTCGTTCGAAATTAGTGAAAATATAGGATCCTTTTTGGCAGAAGATGACACCAATCCTATGTCTGGTGTATTCTCATTCGAAGATGGAGAGAAAAATGTTACTCTTAGATATGATCTGTCTAGTCCACTTGCAAGATTTGTGGCTCAAAACAACCAAGAACTGCCATCAATTTTCAAACGATATCAAATTCAAAATGTTTTTCGTAACGAAAAAGCTGGTAACGGAAGGTATAGAGAATTTATGCAAGCAGACTTTGATATTGTTGGGAATGTTGATCCAGCCCAGGCAAATGCAGAACTTTGTAATCTAATATCAAATACATTATCCGACTGTGGTTTGAAGAAAGATCAATTTAAAATCAATGTAAGTAATAGAAAAATTGTGCAAGGTTTAATTAATGAATTAAAAATATCTAAAGAAAAACAAGTCAAAGTTATTAGAGCTATAGATAAATTGGATAAGCCAGGATTTGGTCTAAAGGGAGTTGAAGACTTATTAAAGAAACAGAGAAAAGATCAAAGTGGAGCAATTACTAAAGGAGCTGATTTAACTGATCAACAAGCCGAAAAAATATTAAATTTTTTAAAAATAAAAGATTTAAAAGAATTAAAACAAACCTTAAACAATCAATTATCTCAAGAAGGTATAAGTGAATTAGAAAATGTATTTGAAATACTTGGATATGGTTCAAATTTAAATCAAGTTGAAACGAACTTTACGATTGTGAGAGGATTAGCCTATTATTCAGACTTTATAGTTGAGACAAACTTAAATTTCAAAGTCACAAATAACAAAGGTAAAGAAGTTGATATTGGCAGTATATGTTCTGGTGGAGCCTATGCAAAACTCATATCAAGATTTAAGGGGATTGATATTCCAGGTACTGGAATAAGTTTTGGAGTTGATAGACTGTTATTTGCTTTGATGCAATTAGATCAAATTAAGGTAGAGGACCAAAAACCCGTTTTAGTATGTGTAATGGATAAAAAATATTTAAAAAATTATTATGAATTAGTTGATCAATTAAGAGATAACAACATTAATGCTGAAATTTTTTTAGACAGTAAAAAAAATCTAGGTAAACAATTAACTTTTGCAAATAAAAGAGATTTATCAGTTGCAATTATTTGTGGTGAAAATGAATTTAAAGAAAACACGGTCACCATAAAAAATCTAAAAGGTATTAAAGGCCAAAATAATCAAACAATTCCAAAAGAAGATTTAATCAATGAAGTCAAAAAACTTATCTGAAAAAATCCTAAGATCAGTAAAATCTAAGGGTTTTAAATATATTGAGCTACCATCAGTAATAGAGGCAAATCATATTGTTCAAAGATCAGGAGAGAACTTTAGGAAATTTATGTTTTCTTTCACAGATATCAATGGAAAGGAGTTATGTTTAAGACCTGACTTAACTATCGCTTCTTGTCTAAGATACTTAGAGGGAAATTTTAAAGGTAAAGAGAAAATTTTTTATAGTGGCCAGGCTTATAGAAAAGTTGAAAGAAAAAAAGACAAAATTATTAGAAACCAAATTGGATTTGAAATTTTAGGGTCTAAAAATGAAAAAAAAGATGATAACGAAATCATAACCGCATCATTAAAAATACTTCAAAATATTCAATATTCATCTGGAATATTAACAATTGGAAATATCGAGATATTCAATTTACTTATTTCGAAATTAGATATTCCAAAAAGGTGGAAACTTAGATTATCAAGACATTTTTGGAGAGAAGAGTATTTTAAGGACTTACTAAAACGATTAGAGACAAATGCAGATATTGATCCAACAATAGTGGAAGTTGACAAAAAACGATATTTGAATTTACTCAAAGAAAATCCTGAAACTATGATTGCTGGAAGATCTGTTGGTGAAATCTTAAAAAGATTTAATGCAAAGATTAAAGATCCACGACAAGCAAATAGAGGGAAAAAAGTATCTAAAATAATAAATTCTTTTTTAAAGATTAAGTGCCCCATTAATAAAGCGGCAGAGGTATTAAACAATTTTTTTAAAAGTAATAGAATTAATTTAGCTGTGGATCAAAAATATTTTCCAATCTCACATAATAAAATTTCTAAACTTAATGTGGTTTTTGATGCATCTTTTGGAAGGCAGCAAGAATATTATACAGGATTGGTTTTCAAGATTGATATTAAATCTAAATCAAAGAATATTAGTATTATCAGTGGTGGGCGTTATGATAAGCTCATATCTGACTTAGGATCAAAAAACCAAGTTGCAGCTGTGGGTGCAGCGCTCAACCTAAATTGCCAATGATAATCTGGTTAGCTTCATATCCCAAAAGTGGAAATACTTGGTTAAGATCATTATTATCTAGCTATTATTTTTCTAGAAACGGGGAATTTAATTTTGAATTACTAAAAAAAATTGATCAATTTCCTAGTGTTAATTATTTTAAATATGACAAAGATTTATATTTAAAACCTGAAGACACTGCAGAAAAATGGCTAGTTAAGCAAGCCGAAATAAATAGAGAAAAAAAATTACGATTATTCAAAACTCACAATGCAATCTGCAAAATAAACGGCAACAGATTTACAGATCCAACAAATACTTTAGGTGGAATTTATATAGTTAGAGACCCTAGAAATGTTGTTACTTCACTGGCAAACCACTATCAGATAACAATAAATGAGGCTTATGAGTTTATGAAAGATAGTAAAAGAGCAATTATTGAAAAAAAAGGTAATAGATATTTAGGTTTTACAGCTTTATTTTCATGGGATTTGCATATTGATAGCTGGCTAGGTTATGAAAATTTTCCAATTTTAGTTATCCGATATGAAGATTTACAATATGAAACTTTCCAAACTTTAAAAAAAGTAGTTAGTTTTATTAAAGATATATCAAAAAGTAATGAAAATTTTAATCGATCTAAAGCCCAAAAAGCTATCAAATCTTGTGAATTTGAAAAATTAAAAAAAATGGAAGAAAAAAAGGGGTTTCAGGAAGCAGTATTTAAAAAAAATAAATTAGAAAGAATTAAGTTTTTTAATTTAGGAAAAGACAATAATTATAAAAATTTACTGAATACAAATTTAATAATGCAAATGAACGAACTTTATAAAAATAAATTATTGAAATTTAATTATGAATTATAATATCAATATTGGAATTCCTAGCAAGGGAAGGCTTAGGAAAGATGTTTTAAATATTTTTAAAAAAAATAAATTAAAACTTATCTCAGAGAGAGGAGATAGAGATTTGTTTGGCACAATAAAAGGAAGACCAAATATTCAAGTAATTTATTTACATGCTCGTCAAATAATTGAGAGACTATCTGATAAATCATTAGATATTGGTTTTTCAGGTTTAGATTTATTGAAAGAAAGTGAAATTAATATTCAAAAAAATATTAAAATATATAAAAAATATCCATATGGTCGTGCCTCTTTAGTTGTAGCTATTCCAAATGATTTTATTGATATTTATTCAATGTCTGATTTAGAGGAGGTAGCATTTGAATTTAAGGAAAAGAAAAATAGAAGAATAAGAGTTTCCACTAAATATCCAAATCTTACACGTGAATTTTTTTATAATAAGGGTGTTACCCAATTTTCAATTGTAAAGTCAATTGGATCAACCGAAATAGAGCCTTTTACAGGAGGTTGTGAGTTGATAACTGATATTACTAGCACTGGGTCAACTCTTGCAGCAAACAATTTACGCATCATAAATGATAGTTATATTTTAAAATCTGAGCTTTGTATGTTCATTGGTAAATCTTCTTTTAAAAATCAAGGAGTAAAAAAATTAGCAAAGTTACTTTCTACGAAGTATTAAGTCTTTCCAATATATTAAAATAATCTTAATAATATCTAGATTTCTAGCGATCGCATATCCAGCAATGACAATAATAAGAGCAAATAATATTTTTAATATAAGAGATAATTCCATTAAGTTAATTTAAATATTTAAATATATTAATCAATTTTTTACTATAAAATAAGAGTTAAGAATCATGGATCTTATTTTAATAGTATTACTTGTTTTATTGCTTGGGGGAGTTTTGGCAATTCTTTACCTAATTTTAAGACCAAAACTCAAAGACGAGAACAACAATAAAGAAGCAGAAGAAATAGCTAATTTAAAAACAGAAATAGTTACGCTCAAAGATACCTTAAATAATACTATTAATACCTCTCTTGGTACAATGTCGACGTCGTTTAATAATCTCTCAACTGGTGTAACAAAAGATATGACCGAAGCTTTAACTAAAGTTGATGAAAAGGTTGGAAACTTTAACCAGCAGGTACAATTACTTAATCAAAGCCAGGAGAGTATTACTAAAATTTTAGCTGGAGTTAAAAAATATGGAACGCTAGCTGAATTTAGCTTAGATGCACTAATCAAAGATTTGTTGCCAGCCTCTCAATTCATGACGAATGTAAAAATGAAAGAGGATACAAGTGAAAATGTTGAATTTGCAATTAAACTTCAAGGAGATGTTGTAGTTCCAGTTGATAGTCATTTTCCAGTAGAAAAATTTAAAGCAATTACGGATGGTCATGATGCGGACGACAAAAAGACTGTTGCTGAGGCAAGAGCGAAATTAGCAACAGCCTTTAAAGCTAAAGCTAAAAGTGTTAATGAAAAATATATTGTTCCTCCAAAAACAACAGATTTTGCAATCGTATATGCACCAACTGAAAGTCTATATAAAGAATTAACTGAATACCAAGATCCGAGCACAAAAGAATTATTAACTCAAGAATTAATGAAAAAATATAAAGTTGTAATCTGTGGACCTAATACTCTATCTGCTTATTTGCAATCTCTTCATATGGGTTTTCAATCGTTGAAAGTTCAAAAAGGTGCGACAGAAATTTATAATCATTTAAAAACAATAAGCACAAGATTTGGTAAGCATTTTGATAATATTATTTCTCTTAGAAAAAAATTAGAAGAGGCAATGGCAGTGGTTGATAAGTTTGGTACAGATGCTAGATCAATTACTAGAACACTGGAAAGCATTAAAGATCCTGAACAACTTGAAAAGGCTGTTCAAACTGAAAATGTAGAAAAATTTATTGATCGTTCAAAACAAGTAAATAATTAATTTCAATTTTTCTCCAATAAAGAATATAAGAAATCTCATGCAGTGGAATAAGAAATATGATTATCCAAAATCTTCAAGAGCTACTGTAGATGGCGTTAGAAGATATCTATTAGGTGAAACGAAATTACCAAGTGTTACATCCATTTTAGATGCCACAAGATCAGAGGAGGATAAAGCGGCTTTAGCCAATTGGCGTGAGAGAACAGGACATAAAGAGGCTGAGGCAATAACAAAAGCAGCAAGCAGCAGGGGCTCGCAAATGCATAATTATTTAGAGTCTTATCTTCTTGGGAGAGAAAATCTCAGTTTTTTTGAAGACAATGAACAATATAAATTAATGGCAAAAGAAATAATTGAAAAAGGATTAAATAATAGATTGGAGGAAATTTGGGGAGTTGAATGCACTCTATACTATCCAGACAAATATGCTGGCACAGCAGATTGTATTGGAGTTTATGAGGGAAGAGAAACAATTATAGATTTTAAACAAAGCAATAAGCCAAAAAAATCAGAATATATCGACACATGGCTCTTACAAACGAGTGCATATTCTTTAGCTCATAACATTGTGTATAACTCTAATATCACTTCTTGTGTAATTTTAGTTTGCACAGTAGATAAATTGTACCAAGAGTTTAAAATTCAAGGTCATGATTTAATTGTTTATCAAAACTTATTTTTGGGAAGATTAAAACAATTTAATGAGCTTTCAAATTTAGTTTAAATATTAATATGAATAAAATAGTAATCTACGATACAGAGACAACTAATAGCACTATCTGGGGAAGTATTATCGAGGTTGGTGCAGTGGTTGTAGATAAAAACCTTAAAGAAATTGGAAAATTAAATATTCGTGGGCGAATGCCAGATGGAGAAGTACCTAGTGCAAAAGCACTTTTAGTAAATTCTACGAGTATTGATTTACTTACAAAAGGTAACTATTCACATTATGATTTTCTAGGTGCCGTCGAGAATTTCTTTTCAAAAGCAGCTCCATCTTTGTTCATGGGTTGGAGCAATCTTAATTTTGACCGTCGAATGTTTCACTTCAATTTTTTTAAAGGAAACAGATATCCTTATTTAACCCACTCCTCACCCAATCAAGAGTCCGATGGTCTACATGTTGCAAGAGCAGCTCAAACTATAAATTCTGAAACATTAAAAACTGAACTTACAGATGCAGGAAATGAAAGTTTAGCTCTAGAAGCATTAGCAAGACAACAGGGATTTGATACAACACAACAACATACTGCTTATCATGATGCATATACAAGTTTAAAAATTCTTAGAATAATAAAAGAAAAACATAAAGACAATTGGGAAAAGTTTTTAAGTACCTCAACAAAGAACAGTGTTGAATCACTTTTAAAAAGTGAAGGAATTTATTCTATTTTTGAAAATGTAAAAGGAAGAAATATGATGTACCTTGTTTGTACACTTCATCCAGAACATTGTTTTCATCCTACTTATGCGTCTTGGGGATATGTTTGGGATCTACGAAGAGATCCTGAACCTTTTTTAAACTTGTCAGTTAATGAGCTTAAATCAAATTTGAAGAAAATAAGCCCAAAACCATTAAGGGTACTAAAAACTAATAAGGCTCCTGTAGTTTTAGATAAAAAATTTGCATTAAAAGAAAAAGCATATTCAGAACTAAATCTAGAAACAATTCTGAAAAGAGCAAAGATAGTGAGACACAGTGAAAATTTTTGTAAAAGTATTCAAATTATTAATAGGGAAGCTGCTGAGGAGAAAGCTCAAACTCAAACGCAAGAAGATTTGCTACCAGAGGAAACGTTGTATGAAAAGTTTATTCCCAATAAAGATACTGCATTATTTAAAACATGGCATAGTTCATCGTGGGAGGGTAAATTAAGATTATTAGATAAGTTTCAAGACAAAAGATGTAGCTGGTTTGGTCAAAAAATCATTTACCAAGAGGCACCTCACATTTTACCCCCCGATTTATATAGAAATATTAAGAGTGAAATAGCTCGGAGAATATTAAGTAAAAATAAAGAAAAATGGCAAACCATCGGTATGGCCTATACTGAAATTGATACATTAAGAGATCAAGCATCTAATCGAGATGATCAGGTAGAGTTGAAAAAATTAGACGAAATTAATGAATTTATAATGTCTATTGAAAAAAAATATGAAATTGCCTAGTTGACTTTAAGGCTCCAATTTATAGAAAGAGTTTATGCTTATAGATTTTAAAGATGAAGATTTTGATGGTAAAATCAAAAATGAAGACGTATCAGTAATTCAATTTTCAGCATCATGGTGTGGCCCATGCAAAGCTCTTAAGCCAGTGATGGACAAATTATCAGACGAATATAAGGATAAAGCAAATTTTTACATTACTGATATTGAAGATGCTGGAATTAATACAGGTTCTGCAGCTGGGATCCGTGGAGTGCCAACAGTAATTATATATAAAAAAGGACAAGAAGTTAGCCGTAAAGTTGGAGGAGTTCCAGAAAGTCATATGAAAGAATTCCTAGACGAAAATATCTAATTTAAATTTAACACCTCACCAGCAAGATATAAAGATCCAGTAATCAATATTACATCGTTTTCCTTGACTGGAATTGACATGATAGCATCAATAATACTCTCTTTATATTTAACGTTTTCAAAGCTACTAAGCTTACTTTTTAACACTTTTCCATTGATCGAGTTTGGTTGATTGGGGATATCTATAGTGGTCAAGGAGGAAATATTTTTAAAGTAACTCATATAATCGTTATGATCTTTGTTACTCATCATACCAACGATAATATGTTTATCACAATTTAAGCTTTCCAAATATTCATTCAAAACCTTTGCTCCTAAGGGGTTATGAGAACCATCAACAAGTAATTTGTTATGTTTTACCAATTCTTTAAGTTTACCAGAATTTATTTCTTGAAGTCGTGCAATGCTTTCAATTTTAGTAATTCCATCTTTTATATTTTTTTCACTCACTTTTAAATTATTTATTGATCTTAAGGTTGCTATTGCTGTTGAAATATTTTCCAACTGAAATTGACCTTTAACATTTGGAATTGGAAGCTTAATTCCACCATGTTGATCTTCATAAAAAATAAATCCATTTTCATTTAATGAATAATTATAATCTTCATTAAAAAACAATTTTTTGGAGGAATTTCTTGTAAGTGAATTTTTTATTTCATTAAAAATTTCAGATGAACTTTGCTTTGCAATAATAATATTAGAATTTAACAATGTAGAAGTTTTTTCAAATATAATTTTTTTAGTAGTTTGCTCGTTTTTTGGTAGCCAATCTAAATGGTCCAAACCAATTGAAGTTATAATGCTTGCTAAATTATCTTTTAGTATATTTGTTGCATCAAAACGGTGAAACAAACCTGCTTCAATTAAGTTAATATTTTCTGGGTATTTTGAAGCATTATAAAAGTATGCTGCAGTTAATATTTCAAAAAAAGTAATTGGCTTATTGTTATTTGCTTCCTCAACTTCCTGAAAAAGAATTCCAAGATCATCATCATTTAATTCTTCATTATTAAATACAAATCTTTCATTTATTCTTTTGATATGTGGGCTAGTGTAAATATTACACTTAATATTTGTCTCTTTTAAAATTGCAAACAAAGCCTGAATAGTTGAATATTTCCCGTTAGTTCCAACCACAGAAATAGCTTTTAATTTATCCTGTGGATTTCCAAGGGTGTTACAAAGTTTTTTTATTCTATTTAAACTTAGATCTATCTCTTTAGGATGCAACTTTTGTAAGCGATTGACTATCTTCTGTAGTTTCATTTTGTTCTGAACTTATAACAGAATTTCGCTTCAACAATATTGATAATAGAGTTCCAATTTTGGATGCCAGTTCTTTTCGTTCAACTATTAGGTCAACAAAACCAGTTTTTTCAACATACTCACTTTTTTGAAAATCTTCTGGCAATTCCTCTTTAACAGTACCTTGAATAACTCTTGCCCCAGCAAATGCAATCAATGCACCAGGTTCTGCAATATTGATGTCACCAAGCATTGCGTAAGAGGCTGTAATTCCTCCTGCAGTTGGATCTGTAATACACACTAAGTAGGGTAAACCATTTTTTTTTAATTCATTTATTGCTAGAGTAGTTCTAGTCATCTGGGACAGTGAAATTAAACTTTCCATCATTCTCATCCCTCCACCAGCACTAATGCATAAAAAAGGAGTTTTATTCTCTATAGCGTGTTGAATTCCATATAAAAAAGCCTCACCTTCAGCAGCAGCCATTGAGGCACCCAAAAAATCAAAATCAGATGCTACGGCAGTAATTTTGATGTTATCAATAGTGCCAGAAGCAACCATCATCCCACACTCTAAGCCAGTTTTTTTCCGTGCATTTTTTAATCTATCTTTATATGATTTGGAGTCACTCCAATTTAAAGGATCATCTTTTGGAATAGGAGTTTTAAATATTTCATAATTATTTTTACCAAACAAAATATCAAATCTTTGTTTTGGCTTTATTCGATGGTGCTTGTTACATTCAGGACAAACCCACAAGTTATTTTCTAAATCTTTTTTAAGTATTGGACCTATACAACATGAAGTCCAATCACTATTTGCAATATCTTCTTTTGATGCTCTTTCTTTAATAGCTGTTTTGATCTTTTCACCAGCTTTAATTATTTTTGTAATCCAGTTCATTTAATTTTATTTTTTAATCTTTTAACCACATTAGTAACATTTGTGACAGCATTTTGTCTTTTTTTAATGGACTTAGATATTTCCTTACAAATTGCGCTCCCTACAACCAAACCATCAGCTTTTTTGAGTGATTTAATAGTTTTCCCAGTTATTCCAAACCCAATAACTACATTTTTTGATTTGTTTTGATTTTTAATTTTGAAATAATTTTTTAAAATGTTTTGAGGGGAAACTTTCAATTTACCTCCAGTAGTTGACAGCATACTTATATAATAAAGCATGTCATGAGAGTCTCTTATAATTTTTTTTAATCTTATATTTGATGTGGTAGGAGAAACTAATTGAATAAAATTAATACCTTTTCTTTTACATTTTTTAGAAAAACTTTTATTTTCTGGATATGGAAGATCAACAACAATTAAGCCATCTATTTTTGAACTTCCACATTTTTTAAGAAATTTATTTTCATCATATTGATAAATCATGTTGTAATACCCCATTAAAATAATAGGAGTTGTTTTTTTTGATAACTTAAATTCTCTAGCAATTTTGAAAACATCATTTATTTTAATTCCATTTTTAATGGCACGGTAAGCACTAGTTTGTATTTGACCACCATCTGCAATAGGAGTGTTATGCGGGAAACCCAATTCGCATATATCAGCATGAGTTGATATTGACTTTAAAATATCCAAGGATTTTTTTTTACTATTATCACCAGCAACCGTGTAAGTTATCAATGCTGGTCTTTTTGCATCTCTTGCCCTTCTAAAAGCTTCATTAATTAATGATACCATTAATTTTTACCTAATCTTTCTTTTAAAATATCCCTATCTTTTTTGGCATCCCCACAAGAGTTTACAATTATAATTGTATCCTTGCTTAGTTTGGGTGCAATTTTTATTGCTTCAGCAAATGCATGGCTAGGCTCTAAACTAGGATTAAGATTTTCAAACTTAGTTACCATTACGTGTGCGTTCAAAGCCTCCTCATCAGTTGCATAAGTGTATCTTGCTCTTTTAGTATCTTTTAAGAAACAATGAATAGGACTTACCCCCGGATAATCTAATCCAGCACTTATAGACTCGGTTGTATTAATTTGACCTTCCTTGTCTTGGCAAACATAAGATGCAGCACCATGTAAAACTCCTATTTTTGCATTTCTACTTAGTGGAGCTGCATGAAGTTTTGATTTTTCAGGTCCACCTGCCTCAACTCCAATCAGCTCGATTTGTTTTTTGTTAAAATCTATAAACTCACTCCAGAATCCATAAGCCGAACTTCCACCACCTACGCAATTAATTAATTTAATTTTTTTTGGTATTTTTTTAAATTCAGATTTTATTTGTAATTTTAATTCTCTTGATATTTGCGCAGTACTCCAACCACATATTTTAACAAATATATTTGGTCCTACAGTACTCCCAACGCACATGTGAGTATTATCGCAATTTGATACCCAGTATCTCATGCATTCACTAACAGCATCTACTAAAGTCTGGCTTCCAGAATATACAGGAACAATCTCTGCACCATTTTTTTTCATGGCGTCACAGTTTGGCTTTTGTCTTTTTATATCTTTAGCACCCATAAATATTTTACATTTTAAGCCAAACTTTTTTGCAGCCATACTTAGCATTTTGCCTGCATAACCAGCTCCTGTGTCACCAACGATGTATTTTTTCCCCATTGCTTTGCAAAGAAGTGCATGTACGGTCGCATTATATATTTTATGAGCACCGCCATTAGCTTCAGAAACAACTTTTGCCCATATTTGAGCACCGCCTAGATGATTTGATAAATTTTTTAATTTTACAAATGAAGTTGGAGAACCAATATAATTTTTAAAATAATAATCCCTCTTTTTAATGAATTTTTTATCTTTTCTTAATTTTTTAAACTCCTCCGTTAAATCCTCAACAGGTTTTTTTAGTGTTTCAGGAATAAAGCTACCTCCAAATCTTTTTCCCCAAAAACCAAATTGATCATGTTGATCAATTAATGGAATACCTTTTTTAAGTTTCATTTCTAATTTGTTTTAATTTATTTAAAAAAATATCTATTTTGGATAGATCTTTTAATCCAGAAGTTTCTAAGCCTCCAGACAAATCTATAAAATCTGCTATTTTTCCGTAATTTTTTAGTTTATCATCGTACTTAATATTACCAGCAATCATCAATTTTTTATTAAGTTTGATATCTGTAATTAAATTATGATCAAATGCTTTGCTTTTTTCATATCCTTTGCTGTCAAATAAATAGATATCAGTTACTTCATTAAAATTTTTATATTTTTCTACATCTGATTTTTCTCTAACTGTTAATGCAGTAATGATTTTTTTATTGTATGATTTTTTGATAGAAAGTATTTGTTCTGGAGTGCAATCATATAATTGGTAGTAGTCAAAAGGAAGGTTTTTAATTTTTTCTAGAATTTTTTTATCAGGTGCAACCAATACACTGACGTAAAAGGTTTTTTTTTTATTTACATTCAATAATTTTTCTAGATTCTTATATTCAACATATCTGGGACTTTTCTTGTAGTTACAAATAAAACCGACAAATTTTGGTGGATAAGGATGGTTAACTATAAATTTCAAAGTATTGGTATCACTAACTCCACAAATTTTACAGCCTTCAATCATTTGCTCAAATGATCAATTAATTTTTTTACATTATATTTAATATTACCTTTAGTAAGGGATCTCCCAATTACTATTCCTGAAACTTTATTATTAAAAGCAGCTTTAGGAGTCATAACTCTTGCTTGATCATTTAAATTATCACCTGGTAATCTTATTCCAGGTGTTAGGATAAATAAATCTTTATATTTTTTTCGAATTAATTTTGCCTCATGAGGAGAGCAAATTATTCCTTCACACCTACTTTTCTTAATCAAACTTGCTTGCTTTAAAACCAATTGTTTAACTGTCCTAGTATGACCTATATCTTTAATAGATTTATTATTTAAGGAAGTCAAAATACTTACACCTAAAACGAAAATATTCTTATTTATTTGTTTTGCTTTTTTTGCAACAGCTTTAAGCATTTCAAGTCCACCACTTGCATGAACAGTAATATACCTTAATTTTTTTAAATCTCTTAAACTGTCTAATGCTGAAAGAGTAGTTTGAGGAATATCCTGCAATTTTACATCAAGAAAAAATTCAGATTTAAAGTTTTCTAAAAATTTCCTTCCATGTTTAGAATAAAAAAATTGTAATCCAAATTTTGGTATAATTTTAATCTTATTTGTATTGGTATCTTTAATTATTTTTTTTATTTGATTTAAATTAGATGTATCACACGCAACAAATATAATTTTATTCTTCATTATTTAATTTTTTAAACAGGTCTTTAGACATTTTAAAGTGAATAGTTTTTTTTTCAGGAGTGTTGACCTTCTCTCCTGTTTTGGGATTTCTTGATATTCTGGCTTTTTGTATATTTGTAGAAAATACGCCAAAACCCCTTAGTTCAACTCTGTCACCCCTTCTTAGGGCTCGCTTAATCTCATTTAAAATTATATTAGTAAACTTTTCTAAGTCTTTTTTTAAAAAATTCGGATAGTTCTTTGAAAGTTGTTTTAAAAGCTTTGATTTTACACTAGCCAATTTAAATCTTTTTAAATTTATTTATCTTCTTCTTTTTTCTTTAAGTCTTCAGATAAAGATGAAAACGGTAAATTTTTACCAGATCCCTCTGATCCGTACTTTTCTAACGCTTCTTTTTTTTCAATTTCCTCGAGTAATTTTATACTTAGCACAACTTTTCTTTTCTTAAAATCTAGATCAGCTATAGCACAATCAAGCTTTTCTCCACCTGTCCATCTACTAGGTCTTGAATCTGCTGCGTTGATAGCAATTGCAGATTTTTTTATTTGAAAGTTCATTTCACAGCCCTCAGGTCTAACCATTAAGCCTTTGTTGTCGGTTGATATAACTTTTACAGTGATTGTTTGATTTTTAGTTTTATCTTTAAAGAAACCAAAAGGATCTGCTTGTGTTTGTTTTAAGCCAACTCTAATTTTTTGTTCTGAAGATTTTATCTCTAGAACCATTACCTTAATTTTATCACCCTTTTTATATTTCGCCAATTCTTCCTCTCCATTATTCAAATAGGTTAAATCATTACAGTGTAAAAATGCATCTATATCAATATCTTTGATCTTTACAAACAAAGAATATTCATTTTTGTTAACCACTTCACCTTCAACAATTGTATTTACAGGGAATTTTTTCTCAAAAGTTTCAAATGGGTTTTCTTGTGTTAATCTATGTGAAATAGCAACACGTCTTTTATCTTTGTCAATTTCAGTAATTACACAGTCTATTTCGTCACCAATTTTGAACATTTTTTTTGCAGATATATTTTTCTTTGTCCAGCTTAGCTCACTTGAATGCAACAGAGTAGTCAGACCTGGCTCCAATTCACAAAATGCTCCAAAGTCCATTAATTTAACAACTTTAACTTTATAGATTTTATTAAGTTCGTAATTCTCTATATGCTCAAAAGGGTCCGGTGATAATTGTTTAACTGAACATCCAACTTGCAATTTTTCTTTATCAACACTTATAACTTTTAAATCGTGCTTTTCGCCAATGTTAAACACCTCATCAGGATGGTTAACTCTTGAATAAGAAATTTCTTGTAGATGAACTAGTACATCTAGTTCTCCATTTACATTAAAAAAGCAACCAAAAGAACTATACCCTTTTACTTCAGCTCCTTTGATAATATCACCTACTTTAAATTTCTCAATTATTTTGGCTTTGTCCTCTTTTTTGAAGGATGAAATTATCTCTCTTCTTGAAACGCATGCGTTACCTCGAATTTTGTCAAGTTTAATCAGTGCAAATTTTTGTGGTTCATTCATCAAATGGCTAATATCTTTTAGAGGTTTGTCCGATATTTGACTGCCTGGTAGGAACATAAGCGAACCTGTATCAATATGCTCAACAATACATCCTCCTTTACATTTAGAGGTAATTTTACCCATGATTGGTTCATTTTTTTCATATGCCTCTACTAATTTATCCCAACCTTTTATTTTTTGTGCTTTAGAAGCCGACACCAAAACTTCACCATGCTTATCCTCAATTTTCTCTAATAAAACAGATATGGTTTCGCCGATTTTAATCTTCTCAGATAGGCCCATGCTCTTTAATTCATTGATATCTAGAACAGGCTCCGATTTTAATCCCTCGACAAATAAAAATACAAATTTTTCTGTAATTTTGTTTATTTTACCATCTATAATTTTCCCTTCTTCTATTTGGATTTTTGATAGCTGGCTGTTAAGTAATTTTTCAAATTCTTGTGAGGCTGGGTTTGATAAATCTTTATAAATTTCCATTAAGCAGTTATTTTCCTGTCTATTATTTTTTTTATTTTTAAAAAACAACGTTTTATACTTAGGTTACTGGTGTTTAGCAAGATGCTATCCTTGGTTTTTTTAAGGGGAGAGATCTTTCGTTTTATGTCACTTTTGTCACGTTTTTTAAGACTTTTTAAGACTTCTTGATAGGAAATATTCTTATTTTTGGTTTTTATTTCTTTATATCGTCTTAATGCTCTAGTTTTTAAATTGGCAGTGATAAATAGTTTTACATCAGCATCTGGTACAATAACTGAACAGATATCTCTCCCATCCAAACATGATCCAGAGTATTTTCTTGGAGGGTTGTAAGCACATTTTAATTGAAAAGCACGAACTAATTTTCTTATCTTTTTATCTTTTGCGATTATTGATGCAATTGTAGCAACCTCATCAGAGAGCAAATTGTTATTACGCAAAGATGAAATTTTTAAATGATAAATTTTTTTTTTTAAATAGTGGTAATTAAATTTCTTAGGTTCTGTAATTTTAATATACGCAATATATCTATAAATACGTCCGGTATCTAGTTGGAGAAGATTATAATGATTAGAAATTAATTTTGCTTGTGTTCCTGCACCAGCTGCTGCAGGTGAGTCTATAGCTATTTTAATTATTTTTTTTCTTTTTAACATTTTTTTTCTTTTTAATATTTTTTTTTAAATCATTAATTAAGTCTAAAAAATTTGGAAATGATGTTTTAATTGAATCTTTGTCATGTATATACCAATTGCCACCAAACGACAGCGCAGCTATTACACTGGTCATAAAAACTCTATGATCTTTAAAATAATTTTTTATTAATATTTTTTTTTTGATGTTCAATGAAGGATTCCCATAAATTTTAATGGAATCTTTAGTGGTGATAGTTTTAACACCCATTTTAGTTAAGATTATTTTAGCCCATTTCAATCTAGGACTTTCTTTTTGATTTAATTCAGCTAAATTTTTAAAATATGAAATTCCATGTGCTTTTGCAGCTACTAAAAATATTATAAGAAACTCATCTATAGCTCCGCTATTTAATTTTGATGGACATCTAATTGATTTAATTGATTTAGGGCTTTTGACTTTTATGTCAGCAATTTTTTCTCCTTTATAAATTTTTGGATTTTTAAAAGTTATAGGGATACCCATTTTTTTTAAAATAGTAATTATTCCTGTTCTAGATGGATTGATGTTTACATTTTTAATTACCAATTTTGAATTATTTGATAAAGCTGTTAAAACAATAAAAAAAGCACTCGAGCTGATATCTGATGGAATATTGTAATTTAATGGTTTTATAGTTTTAACTTTATTGATTTTAATTTCATCATGATTTGTTTTTGCTTTTACAGAAATTGGTAAATTTAAGTGTTTACATAAAAGTTCTGTATGATTTCTTGATTTCTTTGCTTTGATTGTTGTTGTGCCATTTGTTCTCATCCCTCCAAATATTACAGAACTCTTGCACTGAGCTGATCCTTTTTTTTCAATATAATTGATTGATTTTAATTTTTGAGATCCAAAGATTTTTAAAGGTAAATTTTTACCCTTATTCAATTTAAATTTTACTCCAAATTTACTTAATGGTTCAGTTACTCTTCTAAAATCTCTTCTTGATAAGCTCCTATCCCCAACTATTTTTATTGGATATTTAGTATTAATTAAAAGACCTAGAATTAATCTACCTAAGGTTCCAGAATTCTTAGCATTTATTGTTAGATTTTTTTTATAATTAAATCCCATAGTACCTTGCCCAAAAATCTTGGTTTTATTTTTAGAAATTTTAGATTTAATACCCAAAACTTTAATTGCTCTTATCGCTGCCAATACATCTTCTGATAAGAGTAAGTTTTTTGCATTAGAAATTCCATTTGCCAAGGAAGAAAAAAGCACCCACCTTATGCTAAGACTTTTATCACCACTTACTGAGATGACTTTATTAAATCTATTTATTTTATTATTAACGATTAGTGAATTTGGCATTTAAATTAATTAAATTTAAAATTGTCGCCAAAGTATGCATTTTTAGCATTTATATTTTTTACCAAATTTGATGGCGTATCTTGAGCTATAATTTTGCCATTACTTAATATCATAGCCATATCAACGCATGCTAAAAGATCTCTTGCTTGATGATCGCAAATGCAAATTGTAATTCTGTTTTCATTTTGAAGGTTTACAATTATTTCTTGGAGCATTTTTATTGTCAAAACATCCAGTGCTGCAAAGCATTCGTCCAATAAAAGAACCCTTGGCTCACTTAATAGTGATAGCGCGATTACTAATTTTTTTTTTTGCCCACCTGATAAAAATTTACCTTTAATATCTTTTAGATTATCAAGTTCAAATTTAGAAATTAAATAATTGACTCTCTCAGTTCTATAATTTTTATTATCTATTACAATTTCACCAATTGCTTTTAAGTTATCATGAAGAGTCAAATCGTTGAAAAAACCTCCATACTGAGGTACGTAACCTACTTTAAATTTTTTTGTTCGTAAATATACTGGATACTTGGTTACATCCATACCATTTATTTTAATCTTTCCATTTCCTGGATTAATTAATCCAGTTATAAGATTAAATATGGTCGATTTTCCTACACCATTAGGCCCCAACATTCCAAATATTTGTCCTTCGTTTATTTTAAAACTTATATTTTCTAATATTTGTCTATTTCCATAGGACAAGGAAATATTTTCAAACTCAATTATTGAGTTAATATTTTTAAATGATTTAATACGAAATTTTTTGATTATAGCCATATTAATTTTTACTTTTAATATTAACTTTTTTTTTATTTTCGTACATAAAAATTTTAGTATCTTTAGTTTTAATATTTATTTCTATAACATCTGCTTTAAGAATATTTTCTAGATTTGTATAAACTACTTTTTTAGAAATTAACATTGAATTTCTCTCTAATGAAAAATCTAAATATTCTCCGGTAATTATATTACTCAAGTAATTAATTTTTACATTTTTAGAAAATATCGTGTCATAATTTAAAGAGTTGTATTTACCAAAATCTGAAGTAATTAATATGTCATCTGAGTTAATTAACTTAATTATAGCTTCTATACTTGTCAGATATATAATATCTGTGTTTGAATAATCTATCTCCCCTTCTGCTGCTGTGATAATATATTCGTTTCCATCATTATCTTTAGTTGTGTATTTAACATCTTTTATTTTATTTGAACTGTATACCTCATTTTCTAACTCTTTAGTTTCTATTTTACTTATATTCTTTTTTACAAAAAATTTTGAGTAAAATACAATTAAAATTGTAACACAAAATAAAATTATAAAAATAATTTTACCTAATTTTTTTTTTATCATTAAGAAATGTTAGATTGCAAAATGGTATGAACGTGAATAACGCCAATTGTGATAGAGGGTTTTTTTTTATTATTCACAATTAAAGAAGTTATTTTTTTACCATTCATTACAGAAAGTGCTTTTGCAGCTAGTTCATTTTTATCAATAGATATTGGCTTTTTAGTCATAATTTGTTTTACAGGTAAAGTTTGAAAATTTAAATTTTTTTGACTAAATCTTCTGATTTGGCCATCAGTTATTATACCAGTAGTTTTTCTTTTCTTATTTCTAACTATTAAAATTCCTAATTTTTTTTCAGTTAATATTTTTAAAGCTTTGCTCATTTTTAAATTTTCATTTACAAACGGTATTTTCCCTCCTTTTACCATAATATCATCAACTGTTCTCAATTGAGCGCCTAAACTTCCAGCCGGATGCAATTTTTTAAAGTCTATCTTGCTGAACTTCCTGTACTTCATGGTTGAGATAGCTAACGCGTCTCCTAAAGCGAGTTGAGCAGTTGTGCTAGCCGTTGGAACAATGCCGCCTGCCTCTAATACTTTAGGAATTATGATCTTAATGTCGGATGCTTTATAAAGTACCGAATCTTTTTTTGACACGATTCCAATTAATAGGATTTTATTCCTTTTTGCATACTGAATTATATTTTTTAATTCACTAGTTTCTCCAGAATTACTCAAGAGAATTAAAATATCTTTTTTTGATATCATTCCAAGATCTCCATGGGAAGCCTCGCCTGCAGAAATACTAAATGATGGTGTACCAACAGATGCTAATGTTGCGGCTATTTTTGACGCTATTATCCCACTTTTGCCAACCCCACATAGAATTACTTTTGATTGACATTTTATAATTTCAGAAACTGCTAGATTGAAAGAATTGTTTATCGTTTTTTTTAAATTTTGAAGGGCTTTAACTTCTAAGTTTATTACCTCTCTAGCAGTTGAAATAAATTTTTTTTTTAACATTAGTGTGACCAGATATCATCTTTAAATAAAGCCAAATCAAGATCAACTCTAGTTTTTAAAAATTTTAGACAATCCTTGTATAGCTTCATACGATTTTCCCTTTCTAATATTTTTTCTAAGCAGTCATGTATTTTGTGTAAATAAATCACATCATTTGCACAATACTTTAGTTGAGCGCTTGTTAACTGTCCTCCAAAATCAGAATTTTGAAATTGTTTACTAATATCTATATTTGCAAATTCTTTTATTAATGTTTTTAATGAATGATTATCAGAATATGATCTTGCAAGTTTAGAAGCTATTTTTGTATCAAGAATGTTATTTGTCTCAGTTTTTAAATAATATTTAATATGAGACATATCTGCTCGTCCATAGTGAAAGATTTTTGTAATATTTTGATCTTTTAGAAGCCTAACTAGATTAGGAGCACTGTAATTATCCCTATCAAATTGTACAATATGGGCATCTGAATTACCTGAAGATATTTGTATCAGGCACAAAGGATCTCTTCTGACATTAAGACCCATAAACTCACCATCTACTGCTATTGTATTGCCTAATTTTAAATCATCTGGTAGATCATTTTTGTGAAGATGAATATTATTAGTCATTTTTAAACATATATATATGAAAGCAAAAAATTGTCTAATTTTTGGTGGTAGTGGCCAAATTGGTCGAAACTTGATCAGAAAACTTACCAAGAATAACTTTAGAGTTACTGTGGTAACTAGAAATATTCATCAAAAAAGTTATATAATTAAAACCCAGGCAAACGTAGGCTACATTGATATCGTAGAGTCAAATATATTTGATGAAAATAAATTAAGAGAACTTTTTAAAAAATCGGATATTTGTGTAAACTTAATTGGAATTTTGTTTGAAAAAAAAAAAGGAAATTCATTTAAAAATATTCACACCGTTTTTCCTTCATTATTAGCAAAACTTTCAAAAGAATATAACCTTAAGCATTTCATCCATTTATCAGCTTTAGGCATAAATGAAGCTAAAGATTCAGCTTATGCGACAAGTAAAGTTGAAGGTGAAAATAACATTTTAAAAAATTTTCCTTTAGCTACAATTCTAAGACCATCTGTAGTTTATTCAGTAGACGATAACTTTACTACAAACTTTATGACCTTATTAAATAGACTTCCATTTTTTCCTCTTTATTATGGTGGAAAAACCAAGTTTTCTCCAATTCATTGTTCTGATTTAACAGATACTATTTATCATGTAATTTTGAACAATATTTATTCAAAAATTATTGAATGTGTAGGTCCAGAAGTTTTTAATTTTAAAGAAATTATAATGAAGTTGTTAAATTTGATTGGTAAAAAAAGAATTTTATTACCCATGCCGCTACCTATAGCTGAACTGTCCGCAAGAATGTTTGAAATAATGCCAAAACCTTTGCTTACAAGAGATCAGTTAAAACTTTTAAAATACGATAATGTTGCATCTGGAAAATATAAAACTAATTCTGATATTGGTGTGCCCAGTGTAAAGCATTTTGATGAAGAAGTTAAAAAATATTGTTATATGTGGAGAGAGGGTGGACAATTTTCTACAGAAAAATATAATTCTCAAAATAGCTCAGATACAAACCTAATTTAAAATTAAGCTGTTTGTATTTTCTTTTCTATAAATTCAGAAACCTCCTCTTTATCATTGGTTTCTTCTTTCTTACCTTTAGGCTGATAAGCATAAAGTAAATGTAATTTACAGTATGAGAAGTCTTTTAGGGAAGATCTACCACAAAAATAAAAAGATTTTTCATCTGGATGACCAATTGGCCATTTGCAAGAGTTTTCATCTAATTCCTCTAACTGTTTCGGATTTTCTGGCTCAAAGTCTTTTTCTATTATCAAAGATTTGAATTTACTTTTACGACCTCTTCTATTTTTTATGTTTTTTTCCTCTAATGAATTTTCAAAATTTTGATTTGAAGTAGCTGCTCTAGTTTTAATTTTTGCAGATAAATTAAGTCTATGAGCTTTTCCTATCACTGCATTCCTACTTATCCCACCTATAATTTCGGCAATTTGACTTGCCGTACTACCTTTTCCCCAAAGTTCTTTTAGTTTTGCTACTTTTTCGTCTGTCCAACTCATATATCAATATCTTGTGTTAATTTTTTATACTTTAACAATATACTGTTATTAAATTTAATTAAACAACCAAAAAATCTTAGTTATCAACACATATTGGTTAAACTTATTAGATATGAATTTTCAATCATAGCTTGTATCTAATAATTAAAATTTATAAAAACAAATTAAATTTATGACGTATTTAGCAAATAACTATAATCGAAAAAAAATTTCCTTTAAGTATGGTAAAGGAAGTTACTTATTTTCTACTGACAATAAAAAATATTTAGATTTTGTTCAAGGTATTGCTGTAAATTCATTGGGTCATGCACACCCTAGGCTTACAAAAACAATTAGCACCCAAGCAAAAAAATTATGGCATGTTTCAAATGCTTTTCAAATTCCAGAAGGAGAAAAGTTAGCTAAAAAATTGTGTAAAAAAACTTTTGCTGATTATGTGATGTTTCAAAATAGTGGGGCAGAAGCTACTGAAGCTGCAATAAAAGTTGCTAGAAGATATTTCTATTCAATTGGTAAAACGAATAAAAACAAAATATTATGTGTTAGAAACTCCTTTCACGGAAGAACTTTGGCAGCAATTTATGCAAGTGGATCAAAGAAAATGATTGAGGGATTTGGTCCAAAAGTAAGTGGATTTGATCATTTTGACTTTGGAGATCACAAGTCCTTAAAAAAAAAAATTACCAAAAATACAGCTGCGATTATGGTGGAAACGATTATGGGTGAGGGTGGAATAAAAGTAATACCTGATTGGTGTTTAGTGGAATTGAGAAAGCTTTGTAATCAAAAAAAAATATTACTAATTTTAGATGAGGTTCAGTGTGGTATAGCAAGATCTGGTGACTTTTTTGCATTTGAAAAATCCAAAGTAAAGCCAGATATTGTGCCAATTGCAAAAGGAATAGGAGGTGGATTTCCTATCGGAGCCGTTTTAATGAATAAGAAAGTTGCAGCTGGGATGACACCAGGAACACATGGTTCAACTTTTGGTGGCAATCCATTAGCAATGGCTGTTGGTAATAGTGTGATGGATATAGTTTCAAATAAAAGATTTCTAAAAAATGTTAAAGGTATTTCTAAATATTTTTTATTAAAATTAAACAATTTAAAGAATGTTTATCCAAATATAATAAAAAATATAAGAGGCAAAGGACTTTTAATTGGTATTCAGCTACATACAGATCAAACAAAATTTATAAAAAAACTTATGGATAATAAGTTATTAACTATACGTGCAGCAGAAAATGTGGTCAGAATTTTACCACCACTAAATGTTAAAAAAAACGAGGTTAATCAAGCTTTGAAAATAATAAATAAAGTTTGTAAAGAATTAAATTAAAATGAAACACTTTATCAATTTAAAAGATATTCCATCTAAAGATCTTAAAAAAATAATAATAGATGCAAAGAAAAGAAAAAAATTGAGAAAAAAACTAAGTACTCTTGAAGTTGATAAAGGAGCTCCTTTGAAGGGAAAGTTGCTTATTCAAATGTTTGAAAAGTCGAGTTTAAGAACTAGATTAAGTTTTTATCTAGCAATTAAACAACTTGGAGGAGGCACTTTAACTCTTAGATCAAACGAGCTTCATCTTGGGCAGGGCGGCGAAAGTATTGCAGATACTGCAAAAATTCTTTCAACATATGGGGATGGATTTATGTTGAGAACCGATAGTGATAAAAAGGTTGAAAATTTTAGAAAATATCTTTCAATTCCAGTTATAAACGGTCTTAGTCCATCATCTCACCCGACACAGGTTTTATCTGATGTATTTACAGTTGAGGAAATAAAGAAAAAACCCATCTCAAAACTGAATATTTGCTGGATTGGAGACTCTAACAATGTTTTAGACAGTTTGATTGCAGCATCAGTTAAATTTTCATTTAAATTGAGTATAGGCTGTCCAAAAAAATTTGAACCTGGCAAAAAAGTAAGAAACTGGGTTAAAAAAAATAAAAAGAAAATTTTTATTTACAATGAACCAAAAAAAGCAGTTTCAAATGCAGATGTAATTTTTTCAGACAAAGTTATTTCTCTGAATGATAAAGTTAATAAGAAGAAAAAATTAGCTCAATTTAAAAAATTTAAAATTGATAAAAAACTTATGGGGCATGCAAAAAAGAATTGTATTTTCCTACATTGTCTTCCAAGAGGAAATGAAGTAACTGATGATATTTTTTTAGGAAAAAAATCTCATGTATGGCTACAAGCTCTAAATAGAGTTCATGTTCAAAAGAGTATTTTATTATACTGTTTTGGAAAATTAAGGTAAGGGTAAAGGACTATCTGAGTTTTGGTTTAGATATTTAATTACAGATGCTCTATCTTTTTCTTTTCTTAATCCGGCAAATGCCATCTTTGTTCCTTTGACCCATTTTGCAGGTTTGATTAAATAACCATTTAGCTCCTCAAAAGTCCATTCTTTGTCATATGACGCTAATGCTTTAGAATATTTATAATCAGAAACTACACCAGTTTTTCTCCCAACAACATTATATAAAGCTGGACCAATGTTATTTTTTCCGCCTTTCACAATAGAATGACAAGCTGCGCATTTTTTAAAAACTTTTTCACCTATGGTCACATCACCCATAGCCATCAATGCAGCAATATCAACTTTCTCTTCTACACTAGCTTTTGTTGAAGTTGAAACTGTGGTTGCTTCTTCAACGTCAACCGCGTAACCTGGCTTTTCTGGCTTTTCAACATGAAAAATAACATCTGATAATTTTCCAATACCAATAACCAAAAGTGCAACCATTAGAACTGCAGCAACTATTTTATTAATTTCGAAAGAATCCATTTTTTTAATAAATAATTTTGAACATATATCACGTTAAATTAAAAATTTATCAAAATTATCTGTATAAATTTGCCTCTATTGGTATTTAATAGGTATAATTAATTCAGTATTTATGAAAACCTTGATCATTATACCATCCAGACTAGGGGCTACTAGATTACCTGGAAAACCTTTATTAAAAATTAATAATAAATCCATAATTTCGCATGTTTTTAAAAAAGCTCAAGATGCTGGTATTGGAGATGTAGTAGTAGCTACGGAAAATACGGAAATTGTTGAAGATGTGAATATGAATGGAGGTAGAGCCATTTTAACAAGCAATAAGCATAAAACTGGCACGGACAGAATATATGAAGCTTTTAAAAAAATGAAATTTAATGATGTGGACTTAATAATGAACTTACAGGGAGACGAGCCGGCGATTAACATAGAAGATATAGTAAGTTTAAAAGATAAAATGATTAACTATCAATCAAAAATGGGGACACTTGCTGCAAAAATAGAAAATAAAAAAGACTTTCAAAATGAAAATATCGTCAAAGTTCAAACAAAATCTAATCTTCAAGAAGACTCTTTTTCTGAAGCAGAAACATTTTTACGGATAACTAAAAAATTAGACAAAGTTTATCATCACATTGGTATATATTGCTATTCTGCCGAAACTCTTGAAAAATTTGTTGAATTAAATCAGACTAAAAACGAACTCAAGCAAAGATTAGAACAGCTAAGAGCACTAGATAATAGTATTAAGATAAATGTTGCGTTAGCTAAATCTCCTCCTATAGGAGTAGATACTGAAGAAGATTATATGGCCTTAAAAAAAATTATGGAATATAAAGATTGATGAGTAAAATTTATTTCCAAGGTACATTCGGTGCATATTCCCATTTAGCAGCTTTATCAGTTGATCCAAATGCCGATATACTTCCATGTAAAACTTTTGATGAGTGTTTTAATAAAGCAACACTTGAACCAGAAAGTAAAATAATTATTCCCGAGTCTAATAGAATAACAGGAAACATAGGAATTGAGTATTTGATATTTAAACATAGATTAAATATTTACTTGGAGCATTTCCAAAAAATTGAACATAATTTGTTAGGTAAACCAGGGTCAAAATTAAAAGATATAAAAGAAGTATACTCTCATGCGCAGGGATTATCTCAATGCTCAAAATTTATAAAAGAAAATAATTTAACAGAACATATTAGAGCAGATACCGCAGGTTCTGCTGAAATGATTTCAAAAACTAAAGACATTAAGCAAGCTGCGATTGCCTCATCCCTAAGTGCTAAAATTTATGGACTTGAGGTAATAAAAAAAAATATTGAAAATGAAAGTGGAAATTTAACAAGATTTTTGGTTATGGGTAAAAATATTTCTCAACCAGAGTTTAAAGAAAAAAATTATATTACATCTTTTTTATTTAAACTTAAAAGTAAACCTGCTGCGCTTTACCAATCACTTGGAGGTTTTGCAATTAATGGAGTAAACTTAACTAAACTGCAGAGCTATCCAGAAAAAAATACATTCGATTCTTACTTTTTCTTATGTGACCTAGATGGACACATTGAGGATAAAAAAGTTCAAAAATCTTTAGAAGAACTGGGTCTTCATTGTGAAGATTTTCACGTCTTAGGTGTTTTTGAAGCAGATAAGTTAAGAGAAAATAAGTAATAATCTTTTCTTGTAGATTGGAAAATATAACTGCTATAATACTTTTGGAGGCTAGAGGTGGATGCTGCTTGAACCCGACCAGATCTTAACGGAAGCAGTCGTAGAGACAGTTATTCAGGTTCTAGTCTCCTTACATATATGAACAATAATTCGAAAGTACTGGCATTAAAATATAGACCACAAACTTTTGACGATCTAATCGGTCAAGAAGTGGTCGCAGAAACAATAACAAATTCAATTAAAGCAGACAAAATTCCAAATGCGTACTTATTTACAGGCATTAGAGGCATTGGAAAAACTACAATAGCGAGGATTGTTGCAAAGACTCTTAATTGTTCAAATGGGATTGAAAATAAATGCAAAGTTAAATGTGATAATTGTGACTCTATAGCTAGTTCTAATCATATTGATGTTTTAGAAATGGATGCAGCCAGCAAAACTGGCGTAGATGATGTGAGAGATCTCATAGAATTTTCTCGATATGGACCAACATCAGCTAAATATAAAATTTTTATAATTGATGAAGTGCATATGTTAAGCAAACAGGCTTTTAATGCTCTTTTGAAAACATTAGAAGAACCACCAGAATATCTCAAGTTTATTTTTGCAACTACTGAAATTAAAAAAATTCCGATTACTGTTTTATCTAGGTGTCAAAGATTTGATTTATCTAGAATAAAATCATCAGAATTATTTGAGTTTATTAAAAAAATTAAAGATAAAGAAAATGGTAAAGTTACCGACGATGCTTTAAAATTAATAGTAAAAATTTCTGAAGGATCAGTTAGAGATGCATTATCTTTATTAGATAGGGCCTTATTAAGCTTAGATGAAAATATTGAATTAGATTTGAATGCAGCACAAAAAATATTTGGTTACTTTGACAAATCTCAACTAATAGATTTATTTGAACTTATTTTAAAAGGTGAAGAAACAAAAGTTATAAATATTTATAGAAAAATTTATGATCAAGGAGTTGAACCAAAAGTATTCATAAACGATTTCTTAGAATTGTTATATTACTTTAAAAATATTAATTCTTTAACGCTAGAAAGCACAAATTTCTCTTTAAATGATGAGGAATTTTCGAAAATAAAAAGTATTTCAAATAAAGTAGAGTCTGATGTGTTAGTACTGTTCTGGCAATTTGCAATCAGTTCTCTTGAAGAGTTAGATATAGTTTCAAATCAACATTTGTCGATTGAGATGTTTTTAATCAGATTAATGCATTTACAGTCTGTGAAACCACAAAAAAAAATTGAGCTTGAAGCTGAAAAAAGCGTAACCAATGAAATTGAGAAAAATACAAACTCAAATAAAATAATAGATCAAATAAAAAATATTTCCCAAGAAGAAAAGAATAAACCACAAGCACAAACTGAAATTAAGGCAGAAAATAAAATACTTATAAATTCTTTTGATGATCTATTATTAGTCTGCTCTGAAAAAAAAGAAATCAAATTGAAATATGAATTAGAAAAAAATGTCAATTTAGTAAAATTTGAAAAAAACAGAATAGAGATATCTTTTAATGATAGTTTGGATAAAGATTTTGTTAAAGATTTATCATCGAAACTTTTTGAATGGACTGCTGAGCGATGGATTATTACTTTTAGCAAATCTAAAGGGGAAATGTCTGTAAAAGAAAAACAATTAAATAATAAGAAACTTTTAATTGATGAAGCAAAATCTTCAGAAGCTTATAAAAATATAATAGAAAACTTTCCTGATGCAGAATTAATAGATGTGAAGTTGAGGAAGGATGAGGGTCAAAATGACTGATTTCAGTAAGATTTTAGATAAAGCTAAAGAGCTTGAAGCAAAAATGAAAGAAAGCCAACAGAAAATTAAGGAAATAAGAGTAGAGGGAGTTTCCGGCTCTAATTCTGTAACAATAACCCTCGATGGTGAAGGTGAAATGCAAACAATAAAACTATCTGATGAAATTATGAAAGAGGACAAAGCTATTATTGAAGATTTAATTGTTGCTGCTCACAATAACGCTAAAGCACAGTTGAAATCAAAAACTTCTGAAGAAATTTCAAAAGCCACAGGTGGTTTTGGTATACCCGGTTTTAAATGGCCTTTATAATTCATGCAAAACATTAACGAAATAGATGAGCTGGTTAAACTAATATCAAAACTACCAGGCTTAGGCCCTAAATCAGCAAAGCGTATTGTATTAAAATTAATCAATAATCGTGATGAGCTTGTTAAGCCTTTGGCAAAGTCATTAGCTGATGTATACAAAAATATTGTTCGTTGTAAGATTTGTGGAATTTTAAAATCAAATTCAATCGAGTGTAATTTCGATGACTGTAAGATTGTTGAAAAAAAATATAATAAGATATGTGTTGTTGAGAATATCTCTGATCAATGGAGCATAGAAAGTTCTAATATATTCAGTGGATATTTTCATATTTTAGGAGGTACAATTTCGTCAGTTGGTCAAAAAAAAGAGGACTTGCTAATTAATTCTTTAGTAGAAAGAGTAAAAAAAGATAATATTGATGAAGTAATTTTAGCTACAAGCGCAACGGTAGAGGGTCAGACAACTGCATATTATATTCAGGACAGCCTAAAAGGTATTGAGGTTAAAGTAACAAAATTGGCCCAAGGCTTACCTGTTGGTGGTGAAATAGAAAGTTTGGATGATGGAACTTTATTTTCAGCTTTTAAAAACCGTTCAAATTTAATTTCTAATTCAGATTAGATTTCTTTTCTAATCTATTAATATGTAATAACGGTTCAGTATATCCAGAGGGCTGCTGCTTACCTTTAAATACTAAATCACATGCAGTTTTGAAAGCTATTGAGTTTTCAAAGTCATCACTCATTTTGATATATTTAGAGTCATTTTTATTTTGATCATCGACAATTTTTGCCATTTCTTTCATAATTTCTGTTACTTGAATTTCTGAAGTAATTCCGTGATGTATCCAGTTTGCAATATGTTGCGAGGAAATTCTTAAAGTTGCTCTGTCCTCCATAAGACCTACATTGTTAATATCTGGAACTTTGGAACAACCTATTCCTTGGTCAACCCATCTTACAACATATCCAAGTAATGTTTGAGCTGAATTACTTATTTCACTATTTATTTCTTCAACTGACCAATTAGTTCTATCTGCTACTGGTATTGTTAGAAGATCATCAAGTTTTGCTTGATTTCTATTTAGAATTTTTTTCTGTTCATCAAAAATATTTATTTCATGATAATGTAGCGCATGTAAAGCAGCAGCAGTTGGGGATGGTACCCAAGCACAATTTGCACCAGCTTTCAAATGACCTGTTTTTTGTTCCATCATATCTTTCATTTTATCAGGCATAGCCCACATACCTTTACCAATTTGAGCTTTACCAGAAAAACCACATTTTAATCCAATATCCACATTTCTATTTTCATAAGCTGTAATCCATTTTGATGACTTCATTTCTCCCTTTTTAATCATAGGTCCTGCCATCATTGATGTATGCATTTCATCACCAGTTCTATCTAAAAATCCCGTATTTATAAAAAATACTCTATTTTTTAAGGACCTAATACACTCTTTCAAATTAGAAGATGTTCTTCTTTCTTCATCCATTATTCCTATTTTGCATGTATATTTTTTTAATCCTAAAACTTCTTCTACTTTTGAAAAAATTAAATCTGTAAATGCTGTTTCATCTGGTCCATGCATTTTAGGTTTAACAATATATACAGATCCAGTTCGTGAATTATTTTTTTTCTTTAAATCGTGAAGTGCTGCAGCTGTCGTTATAAATGCATCTAAAATACCTTCTGGCACTTCATTTCCATCATCTAAAATAATGGATGGGTTTGTCATTAAATGCCCAACATTCCTTACAAGTAGAAGGCTTCTGCCATGTAATTTTAAACCTTTACCTTCCTTAGAAATATAACTTCTATTTGGATTTAGCTTTCTCTCATATAATTTTCCATCTTTTTCAAATTTTGACTTTAGATCTCCACGCATTAAACCTAGCCAATTTCTGTAACAAATAATTTTATCTTCGGAGTCAACTGCTGCTACACTGTCTTCATTATCACAAATAGTTGATACTGCAGACTCTACTATTATATCGCTTATACCTGCATGGTCTTGTTGAGCAGCAAACGCTCTAGAGTCTTTTAAAATTTCAATATGCAAATTATTATTTCTTAAAATAATTGCAGAAGGATTATCACTTTCGCCTCTATGACCAATAAATTTATCTACATCTATCAAGCTAACTAAATCAGCACCTTTAAGAATTTTTAACTTTCCATCTTTTACGGCAAAGCTTGTTATTTTTTTCCAGCTTAAATCTTTCAATGGAAAATATTTATCTAAAAAATCTCTCCCATACTTAATAACCATTTCACCTCTTAGTGGGTCATATCTCTCCGAAACACTATCTTCTGATTGCTCAATAATATCAGTTCCGTATAGACTATCATACAAACTCATCCATCTAGCATTTGCAGCATTTAGTGCATATCTTGCGTTCATAACTGGAACTACCAGTTGAGGTCCTGCAATTTTTGCTATCTCGTCATCAACATCTTTTGTTTCAATTTGAAAATCAGGTCCTTCATTTTTTAAATAGCCTATTTCAATTAAAAATTTTTTATACTCTTCAAAATTGAATTCTGATCCCTTGTTTTTGATATGCCAATCATCAATTTTGCTCTGTAAATCTTTTCTAATGCTTATTAATTCTCTATTTTTAGGTGCTAATTCATTTACAGTTTTTTCGAAACCTGCCCAAAAATTTTCTGGTGATATCTCTGTTTCTTTTAGCAACTCATCCTTAACAAACTGAACAAGATCACTCGATACTTTCAAACTTTTAATATTTATGTATTTTTCTTGCATAGCACTTTCAAGACCCCATCTGTATTTTTGCCTGAGAGTTTTGCTCCTTCGGCGGAATTTAATCTCTTTCCAGAGTGTTATGCCTGTATCGGTCCGTTTGCCTGAGAGTTTCCGGGGTGGTTGCTCCTTCGGCGCTAAAAAGTGTTTAGTCTCTCCCGATAATGAGTTTTTATCTTTTAAAATTATTTAGTCAATTAATAACAATTACCATTTAAATAAGTCATCATTTTATGGCCTTTTTTATAATTTAACTATCCGATATAACTAAATTATGAAAAATTACCTTAATTTTGAAAATGAAATTAAAAATCTTGAAAATGAAATTGAAAAATTAAAGGATCCTTATAATCAAGAAGGATTATCAGAGGTAGATACTCAAAAAATTTCTAGTACTCAAGCAGAGTTGGATGAAAAACTGAAAGATATTTACTCAAATTTAGACCCATGGCAAACAACCATGGTTGCAAGACATGAGGACAGACCAAAATCAAAATTTTTTATAGACAATTTATTTGAAGATTTTATTTCGTTATCCGGTGATCGACATTATGGTGAAGATAAATCGGTTTTAACTGGTTTTGCAAAATTTAAAGGAAATTCAGTTTTAGTTATTGGACAGGAAAAAGGAGAGGATTTAGACAGTAGAATTGAAAGAAACTTTGGAATGATGAGACCTGAGGGATATAGGAAAACAATTCGATTAATGAATTTAGCAAACAAATTTAATATTCCAATAATTTCCTTTATAGACACTCCAGGTGCGTATCCAGGTGTTGGCGCAGAGGAAAGAGGTCAAGCAGAAGCAATTGCAAAATCAATAGAATGTTGCATGGAACTTAAGGTCCCAACAATTGCAATAATAATTGGTGAGGGTGGTTCTGGAGGAGCAATCGCTCTAGCATCTTCAAATAAAGTTATAATGTTTGAGAACGCGATCTATTCAGTTATATCTCCCGAAGGATGCGCAACTATTCTTTGGAGAGACCCAAAGAAAATGCTCGACGCTGCAAAAGCAATGAAACTCTCAGCAAAAGACTTATTGAAATTAAAAGTTATCGACGAAATTATTCCTGAGCCTTTGGGTGGTGCTCATCGAGATAGAGATGCAATGCTTGAAAACTTGAAAACTTCTATCACACAAAATTTAGATTACTTCAAAGACTTATCTCCAGAAGAGATAGCAAATGAAAGAAAAAATAAGTTTTTGAAGATAGGGAGGAATGATGGATTTATAAGTACAACTGAAGATTTAAGTTCATTAACTGTCAAAAAAAATAAATTTGAAAATATTTTAAAATCAAAAAAAATACAAATTGGTTTTGGTATAAGTGTTATTTTGTTAGGTTTGATTATTTTATTAATTTAAAATTATAAAGCACCATGACAGTGTTTAAATTTTTTACCTGAACCACAAAAACATGGTTCATTTCTTCCCATTTTTTTGTTTTTATTTTTTTGATGTAAAATCTCAGTATTTTTTTTCTCTTTTTCAGTTTGCTCTGTAACAACTTTTAGATTCATCAAAATTGTAACATAGTCTAATTTTAGTTTTTCTAAGAGATTTGAAAATAAATCAAAAGCTTCTTTTTTATATTCAACTAGAGGATCTCTTTGACCATAAGACCTTAAACCAACAACTTGTCTTAATTGCTCTAAGTATTGAATGTGGGATTTCCAATTCAAATCAATTGATTGTAGAAAAATCCTTTTTTCAATATCTTTTGCATAATCTTCTCCAAGAATCTTAATTCTTTCATTTCTTGTTTCATTAAATTTTGAAATTATTTTTTCTTTAAGTTCTTCATCTTTAGACGAGATTAATTCCTCAAACTCTTTATCTGTGAAACTTTTTCCTAGTATTTGCTTAATTCTGTTACTAAATTCTGTACTCTTTGGATTAGAAAGTTTTTGAATTTTTAGTTTAATTAAGTCCTCTATTATTTCTTTTAAAAATTCATCAGAATAACTAAAAATATCACTGCTATTTATTGCGTTTTTTCTTTGAGAAAAAACGACATGTCTTTGATCATTTAACACATTATCAAATTTAATAAGAGTTTTTCTAATATCAAAATTTCTTGCTTCTACTTTTTGCTGTGCTCTTTCTAATGCTTTATTTATCCAAGGGTGATCTATGCTCTCTCCATCTTTAAGTCCTAATTTTTCAAGCATATTGTTCATTGACTCTGATCCAAAAATTCTCATTAAGTCATCCTCTAAACTTACATAGAATACTGAGCTACCTTCATCTCCCTGTCTTCCAGATCTGCCTCTTGCTTGATTATCTACTCTTCTAGATTCCATTCTTTCAGTACCAATCACAAACAGACCTCCTAAGGACTTTATTTTATCTTTATCAATTTTGAGTTGGTCATCAGGAATTGAGCCTTTTTTTCCACCAAGTTGAATATCAACACCTCGTCCAGAAATACTAGTTGTAATAATTAATGATTTTTCTTTACCTGCATTGGCTATAATTTCTGCCTCGTTTTCGTGATTTTTAGCATTAAGAACAACATGTTTAATATTTTTCTTGTTCAATAAATTTGAATAAACTTCAGATTTATTAATACTCGATGTAAAAACTAGAATTGGCTGTCCAACTTGATTACGTTCTATAATTTTATTTATTATTGAGTTGTTTTTCTCTTCTTCAGTTCTAAATATTAAATCATTAAAATCTTTTCTGATCATTTCTTTGTTAGTAGGAATGACCACAACTGATAAATTGTATATTTCAAAGAATTCTTCAGATTCTGTTACAGCAGTACCAGTACAACCTGCGATCTTTTTATAAAGTTTAAAATAATTTTGATAGGTAATCGAAGCTAGGGTTTGATTTTCCGCCTGAACATCAATTTTTTCTTTTGCCTCAAGTGCCTGATGTAAGCCATCTCCAAACCTTCTACCTTCAAGAATTCTTCCTGTTAATTCGTCAATTATTTTTAAACTTCCATCTTTTACAATATAGTCTTTGCCTTTCTCAAATAAATGATTTGCTCTCAAAGCTTGATTAACATGATGAACTAAATGTAGATTTTCTGGATCATAAAAATTATCATTTTTTAAAATTCCAGCATTAGAAAAAAGTTTTTCAACATTATTAATTCCATCATTAGTTAAAAGAATGCTTTTTTCCTTTTCATCTATTTCAAAATCTTTGTCATTTAAAATTCTTACTAGTTTATCTATTGCTAAATACTGTGCTGTCTTATCATCTGCCGATCCAGATATTACTAAAGGAGTCCTTGCTTCATCGATTAAACACGAGTCTATTTCATCAACAATTGAAAATGAATGTTCTCTTTGAACCATCTCATTTTGTGAAAATTTCATATTATCACGAAGATAATCAAATCCTAATTCACTGTTTGTTGCATAAGTTATGTCGCAATTATAATTTTTTTTACGCTCTTCATCGCTTTGGTCGTTATTTATAAATCCCGAAGTTAGTCCAAGAAAATTATAAATTTGACCCATTTCTATTGAGTCTCTTTTAGCCAAATAATCATTTACAGTTACTATATGAACACCTTTTTCACCAAGCGAATTTAAATAAGCTGCTAACGTAATTGTTAAAGTTTTTCCTTCACCTGTTCGCATCTCTGCTATCTTCCCTTCATGCAGAACCACACCCCCAATTAGTTGAACATCGAAGTGTCTTTCTTTTCGAGTTCTTTTCGAAGCTTCTCTTACAAGCGCGAATGCATCAGGCATTATATCATCTAATGATTTTCCACCTTTAATTAGTTCTTTAAACTCTAAAGTTTTTTTAGGAAAATCTGCATCATCTAAATTTATAAATTTTTCCTCTAATGAATTTATTTTTTCAACAATTTTATTAATCCTATCAAGCTCTTTTTGGTTGCTAGATTTAATAAATTTGGAGATTAGATTTAATGGATTAAACATGACTATTTGATTTATTCTTTAACTATTATGTTTAATATATGTATTAAATAAATAATTTAAACAATATGGGAATTAATTTAACCAATTTTCTATCTTCACAATCAAAAAATACCAAAATGATTGATTTTCAAGACCTAGATCATATAGACGGTTTGTCAATTTCAGTACTGAGTGCAAATTTATATAAAAATGACAGAGATGATTTATCGATGTTTTATTTCAGGGATGGCGCAAATCACGCCTCACTTTATACGCAGTCTAAAATTATTTCTGAAAATATAAAATGGAACTTAAATCAAAAAACTAAAAAAGTATTTTCCTTAATTGTTAATACTAGAAATGCAAATGCATTTACAGGAAAACAAGGATATGAAAGTTTAAAAAAATTAGCAGATCTAGTTTCAAAAAATTTAACAGAAAAACAAAAACAAGACGAAGAAATACCTAAAAAAATAAATCCAAAAGAAATTCTATTTGGTTG
This sequence comes from uncultured Pelagibacteraceae bacterium, assembly GCA_902590915.1. GTDB lineage: Bacteria > Pseudomonadota > Alphaproteobacteria > Pelagibacterales > Pelagibacteraceae > Pelagibacter. Next base: position 24,915 of record CACIYQ010000001.1, on the reverse strand, counting down.
TACAGGCACTATTGGAGAAGAGTTTCCATTTGAAAAAATATCCCATCAAATACCAAATTTAATTAATAAAATTCGTTATACACAAAATAAATTTATTTGGATGAAAGCAGCACTTGCAATCATGACTACTGACACAAAGCCAAAAATTGCCATGGAAGAATGTAAGATAGGCAGTGAGAAAGTTAAAATTTATGGAATTTCTAAAGGTTCTGGCATGATACATCCTAATATGGCGACAACCTTGGCTTATATTTTTACAGATGCAAGTTTATCTAATAATATTTTAAGTAAATTATTAAAAAAAAATATATTTAACACTTTTAATGCTATTTCTTGTGATGGAGATACTAGTACGAACGATATGGTATCTATTTTTGCAACTAATAAAATAAATAATTCACAAGTAAAAAATATAAATGAAAATAAAATTAAAAATTTTGACAGAGCTTTGAATAATGTTTTATTAAATTTAGCTAAAAGAGTTGTTTCAGATGGTGAGGGAGCATCTAAATTTATCTCTATAAATGTTTCTAAATGTAAAAATGATTTAGATGCAAAAAAAATAGCTTTTTCAATAGCAAATTCACCTTTAGTAAAAACAGCAATTGCAGGTGGAGATCCAAACTGGGGAAGAATTATTATGGCAATTGGTAAGGCTGGACCAAAAATTAATTTAAAAAAACTTTGTATAAAGTTAGGAAATTTAAAGATAGTACAAGAAGGGAAACTCTACCAAAACTATAGTGAAGAGGTGGCATCTAAATATATGAAAAAAGAAATTATAGAAATTAGCGTTGAAGTTTACACAGGAACAAAAGATTTTACTGCGTACACTATGGACTTAACTAAGAAATATATAGATATTAATGCAGACTATAGAAGCTAAGCAATATTGAAAATTTTTATCTAATTATTACTTATATATCATGATCAAATATAAGCTTATATGCAAAGACTGTAATATAAAATTTGATAGTTGGTTTGCATCATCTAACGAATATGAAAAATTAAAAAAAAGAAAATTTTTAACTTGTCATAGCTGCAACTCATTAAAAGTAGAAAAAACTTTGATGGCTCCACAATTAATAAACAGCAAGTATAAATCTGAAACGAAATTAGATACTTTAAAACATCAAAAAATAAAAAATACTATTAAAAATTATCAAAAGTTCATTAAAGATAATTTCCAATACGTGGGGGATAATTTTGCTTATGAAGCAAGATCAATCCATTATAACAGTAAAAAAAAATCAAAAGGCATTTATGGAAGTGCCTCAAAACAAGATCTTAGAGATCTTAAAGAAGAAGGAATAGATGCGCAGATAATTCCTTGGATTGAAGATAAAAAAAATTAATTTTTTAAAAATTTTGCAATATAATTAACTGAAAGATCATTTGTAATACTCCACTCATCTTTAATTATATTAAAATGCATTCCATCTAATTTTTTTAAGGACAAATTATTTTTTGATAAAATTTCTTTAAGTTCTTTTGGTTTAACAAATTTTTCCCAGTCGTGAGTTCCTATAGGTAACCACCTCAAAACATATTCTGCTCCAACTATTGCGAATAAATAAGACTTTAAAGTTTTATTAATTGTTGCAATGAACATTAATCCATTTTTATTTAAAAGCTTTGAGCATGACTTCAAAAAGAAAGAAATATCGTCTACATGCTCAACTATTTCCATGTTTAGTATTACATCAAATTTTTTACTAATTTTTAATTTTTCAGGAGATGAGCAAATATAATTAATCTTAAGTTTATCTTTTTTAGCATGGTGTTTTGAAATCTTTATATTCTTTATTGATGCATCAATTCCAGTTACATTAGCACCCAATCTATACATTGGTTCAGAAAGTAGACCTCCACCACAACCGATATCTAAAATATTAATTCCAGAGAGAGGTTTGTTCGTATTTTTTATTTTAAATTGTCTAACTATATTTTCTTTAATATATTTAATACGTATAGGATTGAATTTATGTAAAGGTTTAAATTTTCCATGGGGATCCCACCATTCATCCGCCATATTTGAAAATTTTTCTATTTCTATTTTATTTACGCTACTCATGTAAGATAATTAGTTGACATAGCAATTAAGATGTATTTTATCAAATATTAATTAAATAATAATTAATCAACTGATCATGAAAACTGTAGTATTAAAATTTGGCGGAACTTCTGTAGGTAGTATTGATAGAATAAAAAAAGTTTGCAAAATTATATCTACTTATAAAAGGAAAAAATATAATGTAGTTGTAACTTCCTCTGCTATGAGTGGAGTTACTAATGACTTAGTTAATCAATCGAAGTCGGTAAGTAATAATTTTGATTTAGCAGAATATGACGCACTTTTATCTACTGGTGAGCAAGTTTCTTGTGCGCTTATAGCAGGAGGATTGAATCATATTGGATTAAAATCTAGATCTTGGTTGTCCTGGCAGCTACCAATATTTACAGAGGGAAATCACTCTAGTGCACGAATAAATAAAATAAATATTAAGGAATTAAATAAATATATTAAAGATGGTGGTGTTCCAGTTGTAACCGGTTTTCAAGGCATTAATAAAAATTATAGAATAACTACTATTGGTAGAAGCGGATCTGACGCAACTGCAATAATGTTAGCTAAATATATTAAAGCTGACGAATGTATAATATTTACTGACGTTGAAGGAGTTTATACTACTGATCCCCGACAGCATAAAAAAGCAAAAAAAATTAAAAAAATTTTTTATGATGAGATGCTCGAAATGGCTTCATTGGGTTCAAAGGTTATGCAACCAACTTCAATTCAGGACGCAAAGCTAAATAAAATAGACATCAAAGTTCAATCCTCTTTTGTATCCAAGCCAGGAACTTTAATTACAAATTCAAAAAAATCATTTAGCAATCAAATCATAACTGGAATCTCATCAACAAAAAATGATGCTAAAATTACTATAGTTGGTGTTAAAGACAGACCTGGTGTTGCAGCATCAATTTTTAAACCATTATCTAAAAATCTCATAAACGTTGATATGGTTGTTCAAAATATCTCACAAAATGGAAAAAATACTGATTTGACTTTTACAATTAGATCTGAGGACCTTAAAAAAACTGAAAAGCTGATAAAAGAAAACAAAAGTATTTCATATAAAAAATTATCTTTTGATAGAAATGTATCTAAAGTTTCAATAATTGGTGTTGGAATGATTACAACTCCTGGAATAACCTACAGAATGTTCCAAGCTTTAGCTTCAAAAAAAATAAATATTTTAGTTATTTCAACATCTGAAATTAAAATTTCAGTTTTAGTTTCAGCAAAGAATGTTAAAAAGGCTATTGCATCTTTACATAAAGAATTTAAGTTAGATTAATTGAATGAGTGTTAGACCATTTAGAGATATCAGAAGAAGAAAAACAAGAGTAATAAATGTTGGTGATGTCAAAATTGGTGGTGATAATCCAATTTCTGTTCAATCCATGACAAATACTCTAACAACAGATGTAAAAGCAACAATAAATCAAATTAATGAAATTGCTGAGGAAGGAGCCGATATAGTAAGAGTTTCGTGTCCAGATACAGAGTCAACCAAAGCGCTTAAAGAAATAGTTAAACATGTATCGATCCCAGTAGTAGCAGATATTCATTTTCATTATAAAAGAGCGATCGAAGCAGCTGAAAACGGAGCTAAATGTTTAAGAATAAATCCTGGTAATATTGGTGAGGAGTCAAAAATCCACGATGTTCTTAGTGCTGCGAAAAACAATGGTTGTTCGGTTAGAATTGGAGTTAACGCCGGATCATTAGAAAAGGACATATTAGATAAGTTTAAAGAACCTTGTCCCGAAGCTCTAGTGGAAAGCGCTTTAAGAAATATAAAAATATTAGAAGATAAAAACTTTTTTAATTTTAAAATAAGTGTTAAATCTTCAGATGTTTTCTTATCAATTGGTGCTTATAGACAATTATCCAAAGTATGTGATTATCCTCTTCATTTGGGCATTACTGAGGCAGGGGGTTTTGTATCTGGAAGTATAAAGTCATCCATAGGACTTGGGAGTCTTTTAATGGATGGAATTGGAGACACAATAAGGATTTCTTTATCAGATAATCCTACAAAAGAAGTAGCAATAGGAAATGAGATTCTAAAATCACTAAATCTGAGAAATAGAGGTGTCAAAATTATATCATGCCCCTCTTGCGCAAGACAAGCTTTCCAAGTAATTGATACTGTAAAAATATTAGAAGATAAACTTTCTCACATTAAAACGCCAATCACTTTGTCAATAATAGGATGTGTTGTAAATGGACCTGGAGAAGCAGCTATGACTGACATAGGCATTACTGGAGGCGGAAAAGGTAATAATATGCTGTATTTATCTGGAGTTCAGAGAGAGAAGGTTTTAACTAAAGATATAATTGAAAAAGTTGTTACAGAAGTTGAAAAAAAAGTTTCTGAGTTGGAAAAATAAAAATGATACCCAATAAAACAATTGAGGAACTTATATCAAGGCATTCGATGTTAGAAAAAGATTTATCTTCAGGGTCTACAGATAAAAAGTTATTTGCAGAAAAATCAAAAGAGTATTCGGATGTAAATGAAATTATTGAAAATGCAAAAAAATATATTTCATTTAATAAAGATAAAAAGGAATTAGAAAAAATCTTAAACGATAGTTCGTCAGACGAAGAATTAAAAAATATGGCTCAAGCTGAAATAATTGATTTAAAAAAACAATACGAAATAAATGAAAAAAAATTAAAATTATTTTTACTACCGAAAGATGAAGCAGATAAAAAAAATGCTATTATTGAAATAAGAGCAGGAACAGGTGGATTAGAAGCAAGTTTATTTGCGTCTGATCTCTTTAAAATGTATGAAAAGGTAAGTCATAAAAAAAAATGGTCAGTAGAACTCATTTCAATTTCAAGAAGTGATGCTGGTGGTTTAAAGGAAGTTATAGCCTCAATTAAAGGTAATAATATTTATTCAACACTTAAATATGAAAGTGGGGTTCATAGAGTACAAAGGGTTCCTGATACTGAAACTCAAGGAAGAGTTCATACATCCGCTGCAACTGTTGCAGTATTACCTGAGGCAGAAGAAGTTGATTTAAAAATAAACGATTTAGATTTAAGAATAGATGTTTTTAGAGCTGGTGGTCCTGGAGGACAATCAGTAAATACAACAGACAGTGCTGTAAGAATAACTCATATTCCCTCTGGAATATCAGTTTCTCAACAAGACGAAAAATCACAACATAAAAATAAAGCAAAAGGAATGAAAATATTAAGAGCACGTTTGTATGAAGTAGAGAGATCTAGAATTGATCAAGAAAGATCAAAAGATCGTAAAACTAAAATTGGGACTGGAGATAGGTCAGAACGTATTAGAACTTACAATTTTCCGCAAGGTAGAGTGACAGATCATAGGATAAACTTAACATTACATAGACTAGAGGAATTTTTAGAAGGTGAAGCCTTTGATGAGATGATTGAGTCATTAACTTTACAAGCTCAAGAAGAGAGCTTAAATAATTTAAAATAATGAATATTTACTCAGCAATTATTTATGGTGCAAAGATTTTAAAAGATAATTTAATAAAAAATCCATATTTAGACTCTGAAATACTAATGATGAAGGCAATCGAGGAAGACAGAAAATATATTTTGCTTAATTATAAAATGGACCTCAATAAAAAAGATTTAAATACTTTTCAAAAATTGATAAATAAAAGATCAATTGGAAAACCAATTGCTTATTTAATAAATAAAAAATTCTTTTGGAACTCAGAATTTATTTTATCAGATGACATTTTAATTCCTCGACCAGATACAGAATTGATTATTGAGAAAGTTTTAGATTTAACCGCAAATAAAAATAAGTTGAATGTATTAGAGATTGGTATTGGATCCGGATGTATACTCTTATCAATTTTAAAAGAGAGAAAAAGTTTTTATGGAACAGGAATTGATATAAGCAAAAGTTGTTTAAAAATAAGTAAATTAAACGCAATTAAGCTTAAAGTAAGATCTAAACTAAAATTATTTAAATCAAATGTTGACAAATTCAATTTAGGCAAATATGATTTGATCATATCTAATCCTCCATATATAAAAAATTTTGATTTAAAATATTTGGAAAAAGATGTTGCTAGGTTTGAACCAAAACTAGCTTTAGATGGTGGATTAGATGGTTTATCAGCAATCAGAAAAGTAATTAAGAAATCATCTGATCTGATAAAGAAAAACGGTCGGTTTGTTTTAGAGATTGCTTTTGATCAAAAATATGAGGTAATTAGTTTATTAAAAAAAGAGGGATTTTATATTAACAGTATTAACAAAGATCTTGCTAATAACGATCGATGTATAGTTTGCACAAAGATATAGTTTTTTAAAAACATGGTAACATTTAGAAATAACAATAATAACAATAGAAGAAATAATTTTAGAAGAAACGACAGAAGTTTTAAGTCAAACGGGGACAGACCAAAATTTGGATCAAATTTCTCTAATAATGAAAATTTTAAAAGAAAAGTCCCTGGAAGAAATAATAATAATGCACCAAAATTAATTGAAAAATACAACGATTTAGCAAGGGAAGCTTCCTCAAATGGTGACAAAATTTTATCTGAAAATTATCTCCAACATGCAGATCATTTTATGAGAGTTTTGAATGAAAGAGAAAGTATTAGAAGAGAGAGATTTTCTGATAATAAAAGTGAGGATCATAATAATCATTTAGAGAGAACTAAGATGCAAAATGAGGAAATTTCAAAAAGTAAATTAGCTAATGAAGCAAGCAAGGACAATGAGGAAGAAAAAATTTCAGAAACTCTAGTTTAAATCTTATTTTATTCCTATAATTTTTTCAGATTTTAAAACATCTAATTTAATTTTTCTTGTTTCAAAAATTTTTCTCTCTTTACCATTTAAAATTTTTCCAGATGGTAGTTCTAATTTTTGAGAGTTAACTTTTTTACCATTGATTATAACTTCGTAGTGTAAATGGGGACCGGTTGATTTACCTGTTGATCCTACATAACCTATAGTTTGACCTTGTTTAACTCTTACACCTGTTTTAATTCCACGAGCAAATTTTGACATATGAGCGTAAATAGTTTGATAAGTATTATTATGTCTTATTTTAACACAATTTCCTCCACCACCGCACCATCCTGCTTTTTTTATTACCCCATCTCCTGATGCCATAATAGGAGTTCCCATAGGGGCAGCAAAATCAGTTCCTCTATGCATTTTATTAAAACCATCTATTGGATGTTTTCTCATACCAAAAGGAGATGAAAGCCTAGCGCCATTTATCGGAGTCTTCATTAATGCTTTTTTAACACTTTTTCCATTTTTATCGTAATGACCTTTGCTGTCATCTTTATCAAAATAGTATAAACTATTATCTTGACCACTGAGTTTTAGATTAGCAAAAAGAATTTCTCCAGTTTCAATTATCTCATTTTTTTCGTTTAAGAATATTTCATACATAATTTGAAATTTATCTTGTTTTCTTACATCTCTTTGAAAATCTATTTGAAATCCGTAAATTCTTGCAAACTCAATTATTATATTAGCGGGAATATTTTGATCAGTTGCAGCTTTGTAAAGACTTTGCAAAATTATATTTTCTTTGTAAACTATTTTTTTATCTAGTTTAATTGATAAAATTTCCTCATTAAATTTATTATTCTCAATATTTCTTTTTAAAAATATTTTTTGAGTATTTGAATTTTGATATACAAACTCAGTGATTTTATTATTAGTTTTATCCAAATTAAATTGAATAATTTGTTCTGTATTTAATATGTTCAGATTAACCTTATCCTGGAGAGAATTTTTTATCTTTATAATTTCATCTCTTTCAATTGAATAGCTTTCTAAAATTTTATCAAAAGTTTCTCCAGATTTAATTTTATGTTTAATTTTTTTGTATTTAGGCTCAAGGTTACTAATTAAATGACTTAATGTTTTTTTTAAATAAATATTGTTAATAAAATTATTATAAACCTTAGCATTATAATTTTTTTTGAAATTAAAATAACTTGTTGAAATCACAGTGATTGTTACTAAAAAAATCAGACTAAAAAATTGAATATTTTTTCTGATGTTATTTTTTAAATAATTTAGCATTTGAAATTGAGTAAATTTCAATTATTAGTTTAGCAAAACTTAAAAATCAAAAAAATCTTCAAAAATTGCACATTTTAGACAAATTTTTTGATGTAAAACGCTTGATTTCCAATTTTTTTAGCCTATAAGCACTGAACTTTCACAATTAGATTATTGTTAATACAATAAATTAGTGAGTATTATTGAGGTTTTTTACTCAATTAGCTATTTAAAATGTAAATATTTAAGAAGAGAAGTGTGGACGGTTAAGGTTACCAAAAATTTGTCGTACACACTTCAACATCATGTAAATTTTATTCTTAGAATTTATATGGAAGCTAGTGTGCGCCGTTTTTAAACTTGAGAGTTTGATCATGGCTCAGAACGTACGCTGGCGGCACGCCTAACACATGCAAGTCGAACGAAGTAGCAATACTTAGTGGCAGACGGGTGAGTAACATGTGGGTATCTACCCTTTGGCCTGGAATAACACGAGGAAACTTGTGCTAATACTGGATAAGTCTTTACCGAGAAAGCTTTATGCACCATTGGATGAGCCTGCACTTGATTAGTTTGTTGGTGGGGTAATGGCCTACCAAGACTGTGATCAATAGCTGATTTGAGAGGATGATCAGCCACATTGGGACTGAGACACGGCCCAAACTCCTACGGGAGGCAGCAGTGGGGAATCTTGCACAATGGAGGAAACTCTGATGCAGCGATGCCGCGTGAGTGAAGAAGGCCCTTGGGTTGTAAAGCTCTTTCGTCGGGGAAGAAAATGACTGTACCCGAATAAGAAGGTCCGGCTAACTTCGTGCCAGCAGCCGCGGTAATACGAAGGGACCTAGCGTAGTTCGGAATTACTGGGCTTAAAGAGTTCGTAGGTGGTTGAAAAAGTTGGTGGTGAAATCCCAGAGCTTAACTCTGGAACTGCCATCAAAACTTTTCAGCTAGAGTATGATAGAGGATAGCAGAATTTCTAGTGTAGAGGTGAAATTCGTAGATATTAGAAAGAATACCAATTGCGAAGGCAGCTTTCTGGATCATTACTGACACTGAGGAACGAAAGCATGGGTAGCGAAGAGGATTAGATACCCTCGTAGTCCATGCCGTAAACGATGTGTGTTAGACGTTGGGAATTTATTTTCAGTGTCGCAGCGAAAGCGATAAACACACCGCCTGGGGAGTACGACCGCAAGGTTAAAACTCAAATGAATTGACGGGGACCCGCACAAGTAGTGGAGCATGTGGTTTAATTCGAAGATACGCGCAGAACCTTACCAACACTTGACATGTTCGTCGCGACTCTAAGAGATTAGAGTTTTCAGTTCGGCTGGACGAAACACAGGTGCTGCATGGCTGTCGTCAGCTCGTGTCGTGAGATGTTGGGTTAAGTCCCGCAACGAGCGCAACCCTCACTTTTAGTTGCCATCATTAAGTTGGGCACTCTGAAAGAACTGCCAGTGATAAGCTGGAGGAAGGTGGGGATGACGTCAAGTCCTCATGGCCCTTACGTGTTGGGCTACACACGTGCTACAATGGTATCTACAACAGGAAGCAAGACTGCGAGGTCAAGCAAATCCTTAAAAGATACCTCAGTTCGGATTGCACTCTGCAACTCGAGTGCATGAAGCTGGAATTACTAGTAATCGTGGATCAGCGTGCCACGGTGAATGCGTTCCCGGGTCTTGTACACACCGCCCGTCACACCATGGGAGTTGGTTCTACCTTAAGGCAAGGTTTCAAACCCTTGACCACGGTATAGTCAGCGACTGGGGTGAAGTCGTAACAAGGTAGCCGTAGGGGAACCTGCGGCTGGATTACCTCCTTTCTAAGGATGAATGAAAGTAAAATTTCATTCTAAATAATACACAGGTAATGTTGACCGTCCTCATTTCTCTTCTTAAAGTAGTGTTTCTCTTGCATGGGGGCCGGTAGCTCAGTTGGTTAGAGCACACCCTTGATAAGGGTGGGGTCGAAAGTTCGAGTCTTTCTCGGCCCACCAATTTAAGATCATGGGGGATTAGCTCAGCTGGGAGAGCGCCTGATTTGCATTCAGGAGGTCAGCGGTTCGATCCCGCTATCCTCCACCAAAACACTTAGTTATATAAATCGTAAATAAAATAATAATTAATATCAATATCTATATTTAAATATTAGTAATGTTATTAGCTAATGTTTAAAAATAAAAAATTTGATTCAACACAGAATTTTTTTCTGTGCATAAATCAAGCGTTTAAGGGCGTGTAGTGGATGCCTTGGCACTGAAAGCCGATGAAGGACGTGATATACTGCGATAAGTTTCGGGGAGCTGTATGTAAGTTTTGATCCGAAAATTTCCGAATGGGGAAACCCACCACTTTATGTGGTACTTTAAACCGAATACATAGGTTTAAAGAGACAACCTGGAGAACTGAAACATCTAAGTAACCAGAGGAAAAGAAATCAATTGAGATTCCGTTAGTAGTGGCGAGCGAACGCGGACTAGGCCAGCAGTTTTGTTAAAAAAATTTGAATAGTTTGGAAATGCTAACCATAGAGGGTGATAGTCCCGTATAAGTAATGTTTAACAAAATTCTTGAGTAAAGCGGGACACGTGAAATCCTGCTCGAATATAGGGGGACCACCCTCTAAGCCTAAATACTCTTCAGTGACCGATAGTGAACTAGTACCGTGAGGGAAAGGTGAAAAGAACCCCTATTAGGGGAGTGAAATAGAACCTGAAACTGCATGCCTACAATCAGTCGAAGCTCTTTTTAGAGTGACGGCGTACCTTTTGTATAATGGGTCAGTGACTTAATTTATAAAGCAAGCTTAAGCCATCTAGGTGTAGGCGTAGCGAAAGCAAGTCTTAATAGGGCGATTAGTTTTATGAATTAGACCCGAAAACGAATGAGCTTACCATGAGCAGGTTGAAAGTTGGGTAACACCAATCGGAGGACCGAACCAGTTGACGTTGAAAAGTCTTTGGATGACTTGTGGTAAGGGGTGAAAGGCCAACCAAATTCGTAGATAGCTGGTTTTCCGCGAAAACTATTTAGGTAGTGCGTTGAATAAATAGACTTTTAGAGGTAGAGCACTAAATGGGCTAGGGGGAAGAGATTCTTACCAAACCTAATAAAACTCCGAATGCTAAATGTTGTTCTTCAGCAGACAGACTGTGGGTGCTAAGGTCCATGGTCGAGAGGGAAAGAGCCCAGACCACCAGATAAGGTCCCCAAATTATGATTAAGTGTGAAAGGATGTGGAAATTCCTTAACAGCCGGGAGGTTGGCTTAGAAGCAGCCATCCTTTAAAGATAGCGTAACAGCTCACCGGTCTAATAGAGTTTCTGCGCCGAAGATGTAACGGGGCTAAAATCATATACCGAATCTGTGGATTTATAATTTCTTAGGAAGTTGTAACTGGTAGCGGAACGTTCTGTAAGCCTGTGAAGGGATACCCGTGAGGGATCCTGGAGGTATCAGAAGTGCGAATGCTGACATAAGTAACGATAAAAGAAGTGAAAAACTTCTTCGCCGAAAATCCAAGGGTTTCTGCGCAAGGTTAATCCGCGCAGAGTTAGTCGGCACCTAAGGCGAGGGCGAAAGCCGTAGTCGATGGAAATAAGGTTAATATTCCTTAACCAGATGGTAGTGACGGATCTTGTAAGTTGTGAGTTCTTAATGGATTGAGCTTGCCGCGAAAAGGTTCCAAGAAATAGCTCCATCATTAGACCGTACCCTAAACCGACACAGGTGGATTAATAGAGTATATTTAGGCGCTTGAGAGAATGATGTTGAAGGAACTCGGCAAAATGCTTCCGTAACTTCGGAATAAGGAAGACCGGTTTTTAGGCAACTAAAGATGGGTGGCACAATCCAGGGAGAAGCGACTGTTTATCAAAAACACAGGGCTCTGCTAACACGTAAGTGGATGTATAGGGTCTGACGCCTGCCCGGTGCTGGAAGGTTAATGCGGTTGGTGCAAGCTGACTTCTGAAGCCCCAGTAAACGGCGGCCGTAACTATAACGGTCCTAAGGTAGCGAAATTCCTTGTCGGGTAAGTTCCGACCTGCATGAATGGCGTAACGATTTCTCCGCTGTCTCCAACATCAACTCAGTGAAATTGAATTCTCCGTGAAGATGCGGAGTTCGCGTAGTTAGACGGAAAGACCCCGTGCACCTTTACTGCAACTTTACATTGGTATTAGGAAAAACATATTTAGCATAGGAGGGAGACATTGAAGCAAGGGCGTCAGCTTTTGTGGAGTCACCAGTGAAATACCTCTTTTGTTTTTCTTGATATCTAACTGATTGCCGTCATCCGGCATCAAGACATTGTATGGTGGGTAGTTTGACTGGGGCGGTCGCCTCCCAAATAGTAACGGAGGCGTGCGAAGGTAGGCTCAGAACGGTCAGAAATCGTTCGTAGAGTGCAATGGCATAAGCCTGCCTGACTGTGAGACTGACAAGTCGAGCAGAGACGAAAGTCGGTCATAGTGATCCGGTGGTTCTGAGTGGAAGGGCCATCGCTCAACGGATAAAAGGTACGCCGGGGATAACAGGCTGATACTGCCCAAGAGCTCATATCGACGGCAGTGTTTGGCACCTCGATGTCGGCTCATCACATCCTGGGGCTGGAGCAGGTCCCAAGGGTTTGGCTGTTCGCCAATTAAAGTGGTACGTGAGCTGGGTTCAGAACGTCGTGAGACAGTTCGGTCCCTATCTGCTATGCGTGTAGAAGAATTGAGAGGAGTTGACCCTAGTACGAGAGGACCGGGTTGAACATACCACTGGTGGACCGGTTGTAGCGCCAGCTGCAGTGCCGGGTAGCTAAGTATGGAAGAGATAACTGCTGAAAGCATCTAAGCGGGAAACTCACCTCAAAACTAGTTCTTCCTATAGAGCCGTGGTAGACCACCACGTTGATAGGCTGGATGTGGAAGCGCAGTAATGCGTGCAGCTGACCAGTACTAATAGCTCAATTGGCTTGATTTATGCACTGAAAAAAATTTATTTTACAAATCTAAGTAGATTTTGAATATTAACTTTATTTATATATATATAATTTTAATTTTATCTATAATTCATATTGAAAATGAGTTCTCTCAACGACAAACCATTAGTTATATTTGAACTAGCCAATAATCATATGGGTGATGTAACTCATGCAAAAAAAATAATAGATAATTATTACATTTTATCATCAAAATATAAAAAGTATGGAATTGATTTTGCTTTTAAATTTCAATTTAGAGACTTAGATACATTTATACATCCAAAATTTAAAAATAGTGAGCATATCGGTGTTAAAAGATTCGAATCTACAAAGTTTGGAAATAAGCAGTGGGTTGATTTAATAAAATTCACAAAAAAAAGGTTTTTAACTATCTGTACAGCTTTTGACGAACCATCAGTTGACAAAATAATAAATTATAAATTCGACTATATTAAAATTGCAAGCTGTTCAATTAATGATTGGCCTTTAATAGAATATATTGCAAAACATATTAAGAAAAAAAAAATCGTAGCTAGCTTAGGTGGAAAAAACGAGAAAGAAATTAGAGACATAATCAGTTTTTTTTCAAACAGAAAAAAAAATATAAAATATTTTTATTGTGTAGCTAAATATCCAACTTTACCAAAGGATTTAAATTTATCTTATTTCTTAAAATTGAAATCAATCTACAATGATAAAATATCTGGTTTTTCAACCCATGAAGATCCTGATGAAGTTTTGTCAGGTGCTATAGCTTATGCTATGGGAGCAAGGTTTTTCGAAAAACATGTAAATATTAATTCAAAAAAATATGAGATTAATAAATATTCAACCACTCCTGATCAAATCGAAAAATGGCTTTCTAGTCTTTCTGATGCAATAATTAGATGTGGATCAGCTAAAAAAAGAGCTTTGTTTATTAATATAGAAAAAAAAAATTTAGGTCAGTTTGAGAGAGGGGTTTATGTTAATGGAAATAAATACATTCAAAAGGGTGAGTTACTAAATTATAAAAATGTTGTTTTTGCTTACCCTAAGTTAAACACTCAGCTTTCCGCAAACGATTTTTCAAAATTTAGCAAATATACAGCTAAAAAAAATTTAAAAGCAAATGAGCCTATTTCTAAAAATCATTTAATTAAGCAAAATTCGAGGACAATTGTGGAAATTATACGGGATAAAATATTGGGTATAATAAGTTTGTCGAAAATAGTAGTTCCTAATAACTCAAGATTAGAAATATCTCATCACAAAGGATTAGACAAATTTAAAAAATATGGGTTGGCAATGATAACGGTTCACAACGAAAAATATTGTAAAAAGTATTTATTTATACTTCACAATCAAATACATCCAGCCCAGTATCACAATATTAAAGAGGAAACATTTTTTATACTTTTCGGATCAATTAAGTTGATTTTAAAAAAAAATGGAAAAGAAATAAACAGAGTTTTGAAAACTGGAGATATAATTACTATCAAACCCGGCACTATTCATAAATTTAAAGGACTATCAAAAAATGGTGCTGTTATTGAGGAATTAAGTACAAAACATATAAAAAATGACTCATTTTATATTGATAAAAATATTAATAAAAATGAAAATAGGAAAAGTTTAATATCATTAAATTAGTAATGATAAAAAAAGATTATTTAATAATCATACCTGCAAGAGCAGGAAGTACAGGTTTAAAGAATAAAAATTTAAGAAAAGTTAATGGAATTCCGTTAATTAATTATACTATAAATTTTGCTACTAAAATAAGATTTAAAAAAAATGAGAGTGATATTTGTGTAACTACAAATTCTTTAAAAGTAATTAAAAATTGTGTAAAATTTAAAGATATTGAAGTAATAAAAAGACCAAATAAAATTTCAACAAACACTTCTAGAGATTTAGAGTTTGTAAATCATTCTTTGCAGCATTATGCCAAAAAAAATTTATTATTTAAAAATATATTAATTTTAAGACCTACAAATCCTGTACGTACACAAGCTATGATAAACACAGCTTTAAATTTATTTAAAAAAAAAAATGCAGATTCTCTTAAAACACTATATCCAACAAAAAAAACTCCCTATAAAACTTGGACGCTAGAAAAAGAAAGTACTATTAGAAATGCAGCAAATTGTAACATACATGATTTTCATAATGCACCTAGACAAATTTTACCAAAAACATATCACCAAACAGCGACACTTGATATTTTAAAAGTAAATTACAAAATTAAATTAAAATCATACTCCGGAAAAAAAATATTAGGATTAGTAATAAGCAAAAAAGAGTCTATGGATATTGATACTTTAGATGATTTTAATAACTTTAAAAAGTTAGTGAATAAATAATTATTATATTTAATCAAGATGATGAGATTTAATTTGCCTTCAAAATCAGAGATAATTTTTTTTGATATTGCGGATGATATATTGCGTAAAATTTTTAAAAAAGAGAAGATTCTAATAATAAATCTAAGAACTATAAGAAAAAATTTGAATTTTTTTATTTTATGTAAAATTCTTTTATCCTTTAAGTTGATAAAAATTTTTATGAATGATGGTTTGATGATTGCGTATGTTATTAGTTATATTGAATATGTGGATGCAAAAAAAGTAATTACCTGTATAGATAACAATATTCGTTTTTATCGCTTAAAACACTATTTTAAAAATATAAAATTTATATCTATTCAGAATGGCTTAAGACATAAATGCGGAGATCTATTTGGTAACCCAGAACTTAATAAAGAATTAATTTGTGATAAAATTTTAGTTTTTGGCAATTCAATTAAAAAAAAATATGAACAATATATAGATGCAGATGTTAAAACAGTTGGTTGCTATAGAAACAATAATTACAATATATTTAGATTAAAAAAGAAAAATACTGTTTTATTTATTTCTCAATTTCGAAATTACCCATCAAGTAAAATTATAAGCTATTTAGGTAAAAATATTATCACCTGGGGCCATCTAAACTCAAACCTAAGTACTCTACTACCTAATTTAATTAAATATTGTGATAGAAATAATTTAAAATTTGGAATTCTTTCAACCACAGGTTCTAAAAAAGAATATGAATATTTTCGAAAAATTTTAGGTCGCAATAAATATTGGAAATTTTACAAACCTAAGACTCAAAAAGAATCCTATAAAATTTTAGACATGAATGAAATAATTGTAAATGTTTGGTCTACTATGGGTATGGAATCACTTTCAAGAGGCAACAAAACCTGCTTTTTCAAACAATCAGATTTTGGCTTTAATGATAGGCACTTTGGTTGGCCAAAAAAATACATTGAACAAAATGATTTTTATACCAATAAAGTTGACTATTTAGCTGTGTCGAAAATTCTAAATAAAATGCGGTCAATAAAAATAGTAGATTGGAAGAAAATTGTAAATCGATACAGTGGTGATAATTTAACCTATAATTTTCAAAATAACAAATTAATCAAATTAATTAAGGAATGAGACATTGTTAACTTTTATTGATAAATATATTGGTCTTGGCTTTAAGAGATTTCATATTGAAAAAAATTTA
The DNA here is from genome assembly GCA_902590915.1 of uncultured Pelagibacteraceae bacterium. Taxonomy (GTDB): domain Bacteria; phylum Pseudomonadota; class Alphaproteobacteria; order Pelagibacterales; family Pelagibacteraceae; genus Pelagibacter. The sequence continues at coordinate 8,285 of CACIYQ010000001.1, read as the reverse complement.
AAATTTAAATTATTTCAACTCATACCTCTCATTTTAATAGCTTCAGTTTTAGAAATTTTATCGATAGGTATGCTAATTCCAATTTTAGCGTATTTTATTGAGGTAGATCAATTTACAATTTACGGTCTGAATGAAATTCAGAATTTAATAGAAAGTTTTATTTTAAATATAAGCTTGAATAAACTATTAATGATTATTATTTTTTTATTTATACTAAAAAATATATTTTTATTAATAATAGCATATTATAGGTATAACGTTAACAACCTTATAGCAAAAAATATATCTCAAAAATTATATCGTGATTATATAAATTCAGATTTTTCAAATATTTTTTTAATTCAAACATCCAATATAGTAAAAAATTTAACAACTGAAACTATACTTTATTCAAGATATATTTTTTCTTTACTTATTTTAATTACAGAAATAGTTGTGCTTCTGTTTTTATTTGGTTTCCTACTCTATATCAATTTTAAAATTACGATTATTTTAATAATTTTAATACTTTTCTTGGCATTTATTTTTAATTTATTATCAAAAAAAATTGTAATTAACTGGTCAAAAAAACGTGAATATTTAGAAAATTTAAGGTTAAAAAATATACAAGAGGTATTTTCTGGCTTTATGACAGTAAAAATATTTGAACTAGAAAAAACTTTTATTAAAGATTTTATAATAAAAAATAATTTTTTTGATTATATAAAAAAAGAGCGCTTTGTTGGAGAAATTCCAAGACATTTTTTAGAAATATTTCTTCTTCTAATTATTTTGTTAATATCAATGTCAACAAAATATACTGATGTTAATCAAAAAGAACTGTTCGTTTTACTCTCTTTATTTGCAGTATTTTTTATTAGAATGCTTCCCAGTGTCAACAAAATTTTAATTTCAATAACTTCTATGAAGTATTGTTTAAATTCAATCAATTTAATTTCAAACGAGATTAATAGATTTCAAAAAATTGAAAAAAAGTCTACACATGATTATAAACAAAATTCTCATATTATTCAGTTCAATCAAGAAATTAAATTTGAAAATATTTGTTTCAATTTTACAAAAGAAAAAAAATTTTTTGAAAGTATTAATTTTAAAATTAAAAAAAATAGTATATTTGGTATTTCAGGTCCTAGTGGAAGTGGAAAATCTACCTTAATAAATATTATAACTGGTTTACTTAAACCTAATTCTGGAAAAGTTTTTATGGATGGGAAATATACCAATATCAATTCTCATAGTTGGAGAAGACTATTTAGTTATGTTCCACAAAATATTTTTATATTTGAAGATACCATCAAAAATAATATCTTATTAAACAATGTTAACAAAAATATTTCAGATGGAGAAATATTTGATTTAATTAAAAAACTTGATTTGGATAAGATTGTAAAAAATGAAACAGATTTAAATATTTTTCTAAAAGAAAATGGAAAAAATTTATCAGGAGGTGAGAGGCAAAGAATTGGATTTGCTCGAGCATTAATTGATAAAAGACCAATATTAATTTTAGATGAAGCAACCAATGCTTTAGATAAAAAATCCCAGGCTCACATATTAAATTTACTAGCTAAATCTAATAAAGATAGAACAATTATTATTATATCTCATGATAATGAGGTAATGAATTTTTGTGATGATATTATTAATTTGAGTGAATAGCTTTTTTTTGAAATAGAATTATTTTGTTTATGATTTTTTTAATTTCTACTTCTTTTAAATCATAAAAAGTTGGCAAAGAAATTCCATTATCAAAAATATAATTTGAATTTTTTTTATCAAATTTCTTAGGAACATATTTTTTATAAATTGGCATTTGATGAAAGGGATAAAAGATCCTTCTGGTTTCAATATTGTTTTTTTCTAAATACTTTATTAATTTATTAATATTACAGTTTTCAATCACAAGCGTATATAACCATTCTACCTTCTTATGTTCTAATTGTATTTTTTGACGAAAAATATTGTTAAATTCTATAAGTTTTTCATCATATTTTTTCTCAATTAATTTTCTTTTTTTTATAAATTGATTTAGTTTTTTTATTTGAGCAAAACCAATTGCAGCCTGCACATTAGTCATTTTAAAGTTTAGACCTGGAAAATGTGAAAAATATCTTTTTTTTTTATCTATTCCATTATTCCTTATTAGTAAAAGTTTTTTATAAAATTTTTTATTATTTGTCACACAGCACCCACCTTCTCCTGTTGATATTGTTTTGTTCCCAAAAAAAGAAATGCATCCAATATCACCGATTGTACTTGTAAATTTTTTTTTAAATTTTGATCCAAAAGATTCAGCGGCATCCTCAATTAAAAATAAATTATATTTTTTTTTGATTTTAATTAATTCCTCCATTTCACATGGATTACCATATAAATGAACACATATTATTGCCTTAGTTTTTTTTGTAATTTTATTAACAATCTTTTTTGGATCTATGCACCAGGTTTCTTTATCAATTTCTGAAATAACCGGTTTAGCACCAACATTTATTACCGAATTAATTGTTGCAGTAAAACTCACATCTGGGACCAAAACTTCATCGCCACGACCTATTCCTAATGCTTGTAATGCCATAACTAAAGCTACAGTACCGTTTGAACACACGACACAATTTTTTGCTTTTAATTTTTTTTTAAGCTGTTGCTCAAACTTTTCAATATATTTCCCATTTGATGAAATCCAACCGTTGTCAATAGCATCTTTTGAGAACTTTTTTTCATAATAACCTACGTGAGGTTTGGCAACTGGTATTTTCATTAAGTTTATTCTATAAGTTCGTTTTCCATCATTATTTTAACAAGTTCTTTAAATTTTACTTTTGGCTTCCATCCCAAAATTTTTTTTGATTTGGAGTAATCACCTTTTAAATAATGAAGTTCGTTTGGTCTTAAAAAATAAGGATCTATTTTTACTAGCACTTTATTTGATTTTGAATTTATCCCAACTTCTTTAAGACCTTTACCTTTCCATTTTATTTTTATATTTACATATTTAAATGCTTCCTCAACAAAGTTCCTAACAGAATAAACTTGTCCAGTAGCAATTACAAAATCGCTAGGTTTCTTTTGTTGAAGCATTAACCACATGCTTTCAACATATTCTTTTGCGTAACCCCAATCCCTTTTTGAGTTCAAGTTTCCAAGTTTTATATGTGTTTGTTTTCCATTAATGATCTGCTTGATACCTGCAGTTATTTTTTTTGTTACAAAAGTGGGGCCCCTTCTAGGAGACTCATGATTAAATAGAATTCCATTAGTTATAAACATTCCATAAGCTTCTCGATAAACTTTTGAAATATGATAGCCATATAACTTTGCAACACTGTATGGAGATATGGGTGCAAATGAAGTCATTTCATTTTGAATTTTTTTGTTACTATTTCCGTATAATTCACTAGTAGCAGCTTGATAAATCTTTATTTTTGGATTTATTTGTTTCACCACCTCAATTATTCTTAATTGGCTTACCGCATCGACCTGAGCAGTATATTCTGGCACTTGAAATGAAGCATGTACGTGTGACTGTGCTGCTAAATTGTAAATTTCTATTGGTTTTACATCTTTAATAACTCTAAAAATACTATCTGTATCAGTGACGTCTGCATAATGAAGAAAAAAATTTTTATTAATTTTTTTATTAATTAAAATATGTTGAAGATTTTTTATAGGGTTTGTACTTGAATACCTTCTTAACCCATGAACTTTATACCCTTTTTCAAGCAAAAAATCAGCAAGATAGGATCCGTCTTGACCAGTAATTCCGGTTATTAAAGCAACCTTCACTGTCCCAACTTTTTTTTTGTTAAATTAAAAACTTTAGTAATTTTTTTTATATTGTAATTATATATTTCAATTGAATAGTAGTCTAGTTTATTGTTCATATAAGGCCAGAACCAAGTATTTTTATTAATTGTTTTATTGCTGTCAACTTTACCATTGTTATCACTCAAATGATAACCATTAGCATATTTTTTTAATTTTTTTGCAGCAGCAATTAAATTAAATTTTAACGAATTAGCTGAAACTTTTAAATGAGCTAAATCTAAAAGCAATCCAACATTTTTAGGTGTTCTATTCATTACATATATAATTTCTTGGGGTGTAGCCATTAAAACTGAATTTTTTTTAAAAGTGTTAAATTCTCTTTTTGAGAGATTGTTATTTTCTATTAGCAATTTAACTTTATTTTTGAGTGCAAAATTTGATAGATCTTTAACGTTTTTTATAAATCTTTTTAAAGCTTTTTTTCTATCATATAACTCTTGGTGTTTTACATTTCCCCCAAGCTCTTTTACCCCTGGGTCAGCTAAAAATCCTGCATGAAAACTATAAATAGGTCTTTTAAGTTTTTTTGATAATACTATAGCTCTTTTAGCTAAATTTTTACTATTCTTTTGAATTTTTTCATTTTGCGAAGCTAAATTAAATACAAATGGTTTTTTTGGCGGTGGAAAATAATTGTGAACTTGAAATTTAGTATATTTTGATTTTTTTTTAAGATACAGATTTGTTTTATTTGTAAAGTTACCTGCAGACAGCTCTATAGAATTTATTCCATTTTTTATTAAAGTTTCACACCTGTTAATGGTGTCATTATTTTTTATACAGCAAGTGGAAACAAAAATTGTCATAGGCTTAATGTTGTTGATATATGAAACATATTAAATATAGTCAAAATTGGATGAGTAATAAATAAAATTATGCAAAAATCAAATGTTAAAATCATTGCCGAGGCAGGTGTAAATCACAATGGATCTTTGAATATGGCATTAAAATTAATTGATGCAGCTGCGTCATCAGGTGCTGATTTTGTAAAATTTCAACATACAAATCCTGACAATGTTACAGCAAAGGCCCCTCTTGTTGATTATCAAAAATCAAAAAAAGTTGAAAATCAAAAAAAAATGATACAAAAATTTCATTTAAATTGGAAAAAATCATATCCAATTTTAATCAAGAGAGCCAATCAAAAAAAAATTAAATTTATGCAAAGTTTTTTTTCTGCCTCAGATTATATTTCTGCAAGAAAGTATAAGTTAAAATATGTTAAATTACCAAGTTCAGATTTAATTAACACACCCCTTTTAGAAGAAGTTGGTAAGGATAACAAAAAAGTTTTTTTGTCTACAGGTATGGCTAATTTAAATGAAATAAAAGATGCTATCAAGGTTTTAATTAAAAATGGGACTCAAAAAAAAAATATAGTTGTCTTTCATTGTGTGAGCTCATACCCAACGCCAATTTCGAGGATAAACCTAAATTCAATTCCTTTCTTAAGAAAAAAACTTAATTTACCAATAGGATTCTCGGATCACACTAAAGATCTATTTGCAGCTGCTATAGCCTTGACATTAGAATGTAAGATTTTTGAAAAACACTTTACTCTTGATAAAAAACTTAAAGGTCCAGATCACAAACTAAGTTTGAATGTACAAGAGCTAAAAGACTTTATTTTTAATCTTAAAAATTATTCTAGAGTATTTGGTAAATATGAAAAAAAATGCTTAGATATCGAAAAGCAAGCTAAACAAGCCACTAGACAATCTATTCATGCAAAAAAAAATATAAAAAAAGGTGAGCTTTTTACCTCTGATAACATCGTTATAAGAAGACCTAGTGATGGCATTCTACCAAGTCTTTATAAAAAAATTTTGAATAGAAAGTCTAAAAAAAGTTACAAAGTTGATCAACCAATAAAATTTTAATTATTATTATTTTCTATCAATTTTATAATACCTGAATTTTTCATCATTAATATTGTGATAAAAACAAGTACATGCATATCTCATTGATTTATTTTTAGTTAATCCACTTCTGTGTATTAAGTTTTTTTTTAAAAAAAAGCACCTCTCCAATATTCATAGTTAAAGATTTTTTTTTAAATTTATCTTTAATTATAAATGTATTATTATACGAGCTTCGGTTATCTTTACCGAGTTTTCTTTTTTCCGAGTAAGTTTTATTTGTTCTGAAGTTGCTTAAATGACTTTTTAAAGCAACTTCCAACGCACCATTAGATTTTGATACTTTATTAAAAAGTGGAGCCCACAACTGAACAAAATTTGAACCTGGAATATTTGTATTTTCATCCTTATGCCATCCATATGTATATTTACTAATCCCAGGTGTATCCATTCTAATGGTAGTTGAGTTAATTAAAAGATTTTTATTTTTTGGCAACCCTAACAAAATTTTTACTATATTAAGAATTTTTTCGTTCATTAGTAAATTTAAAAAATCTGTCGATTTACTCATAATATCATAGATTTCTGATAGATATTTATGATTTTCTTTTTCTAAATTAATCATTCCCATATTTATAGTTTCATTAATAGAGTTAATATTACGATTAAATTTGATTTTATTTTTTTTATAGGAATTGTTTATTAAAATAGATAAATTTTTCTGTAAATTTTTCAGTTTTCTTTTGTCAAAAAGTGGCAATATAACAAAACCATTATTATCGAACTTATTTAAAATTATATTTTTATTTAAAACCATTTTTTTTAGCTTTTTTTTAATAAATTTTTACAATTTTAGCTGGGTTGCCATGAGCCAAGGAAAAAGAACTCATATTTGATCTTAACACTGAATTTGAGGACAATTTTGAACTATTTGCTATTTTAATCTTTGAATTAACAACTGATCCAGTACCAAAATAATTGAATTTTCCAATACTACTATTGCCATTAATAGTAGAATAGGGGCAAAGTATATTTCCTTCACCAAGCTTACTGTGGTGACCAAGAGATGAGTAACTATTAAGAAATGAATTTTTTCCAATTTTAGAGAATGGCGCAACAGTAACAAATGGTGCTATAACAACTCCCTCAGATATAATAGAATTATTGCTTACATAACTTGTAGGATGAATAACTTTAATAGGATTAAGTTTAAGCTTTTTTATTATTGCACATGCTTCTTGTCTTAGATTTATATTACCGGTTGAGATTATACACTTTTTAGTATTAGTTTTTTTTAATTCAGAAATTTGATTTAAAAATTTAACATTTTTAATTTTATCCTTAAAATATTTCTTGTTTTGTTTATTCATTGATTTGTCAAAAAAATAATAAATATCCTCTTTACTTGAGATTTTGGCATCAAACATGTAATTAATTATCTCTATACTAGCTGCACCCCCATAAAAAATAATAAATTTATTCATATTTAAAGAAAATGACATAATTTTTACTTTATAACAAACCTAAATAATTAAATGAAATATAAGATTTATTAATCTAGTTTATCATAAAAATAGTTTTATTTAGCAATTTTCAAAATTTTGTTTAGAATATTTCCTAAAATCATAACAAAAAATGTCTAGTATTAAAAAAAAATGGATTTTAATTACAGGAGCTGGATCAGAGTTAGCCTTCAATATACTAAAGGAACTTAATACAAAATATAATTATATATTGATTGGAAAAAACAAAAAAAACTTTGATAAAATAAAAAAAAACTTAAAAAAATTGAAATTTATAACAATCACTTCTGATGTGTGTGACGAAAACATGCACAAAAAAATTGAGAATATTTCAAAAATTAAAAAAATAAAAATATATGGTGCAATAAATTTTGTTGGTATGCATTCATTTAAACCCTTAAAATTAATTAGGTATGATAATTTCGAAAAGATTTATAAAAATAATGTATTTAGCTTTATAAATTTGATGAAATTTTTTGCTATTAATAAAAAAATTACTACACAAAAAAATTCAATTATAAATATTTCATCTGTTTCGTCTTTAAGAGGTAATAAATTTATATCTTTATATTCATCATCAAAAGCTGCCGCAAATAATCTTTCAAAATCTTTTGCTATAGAGTTGTCAATGGAAGGTGTAAGGGTAAATTCAATTTTATTAGGTCATTATGAAAAAGGGTTAGGCAAGATTACAAAAAAATTTTTAAATAATAATCAACTAAATCTATTAAAATCTCAACACCTTCTTGGTTTTGGTAACATCAATACTTTGATGGGTGGAATTAATTTTTTGCTTGAAGAAAAGAACGATTGGATTACAGGTGCAGAAATTAATATTGATGGTGGATTTGCAGCATAATTGATAAAATTTCTTGTTAATTATTTTTTATAAATCCATTTAAAAAAGGGAAATGTTTGCATTATGAAGATTTATTTTTATGATATGTTAAAATTTTATGAATAAAAAAAGTTTCACAAGTCAAAAATATTTTGAAAAAGAAAAACTTTTTTTTTTAAAAAATTCTTTTTTTTTAGTTGGACATATATGTGAATTTAAAAAAATTGGAGATTTTAAAAC